>CAYFFE010000005.1:0-61959 GCA_964342265.1 uncultured Cellvibrionaceae bacterium
CAATAATCAACGGCGCTGTTTTTATGCTGCTCGATAGGTGGTGGTGGCTCGGTGCCGACGTTGGTGTCGTTGGTGTGGTCTTGAACCTCGTATTTAACGGTTTCGGATTCTTGCTTAGCTTTAGTGCTAGTTTGATTACTGTCGCCGTCCTGAATTGTGTCGCGATCAAACGTAAGCGGCGGGGTATTGAGCTTAGGTAAATTAAGAGCTTCAACGTTTAATAATTTGGGCGAATTGCCAATTAAAACATTGCCCGAGCCAATAGCCACATCGCCGCCGCAGCTAATGGCATCGCTAACACGGGCGGCGGGTTTGCCGTTGATTAGCACACTGCTTGAGCCCTCGGCAATACTGCGCCCGTGCGGAGGATTGTTAGGAATAGCGTGCAGTAAGGCGGGATCACCCTGGCGCGCGGCAGGCCGACCGTTAATAAGCACATTGCCACTGCCGCCGATAATGGGCGTGGGTGGCCAGGGGCCGTGATTGGAGACCAAATCACCCAGGCGTGCGGCCGGTTTTTTGGATTTACTGCCCATTCATTACACTCCCTTGCCAAGTGGGTTTTTTAAGTTGTTATTTTTAAAGATTGTTTTGGCGTAACTTTACCAAAACAAATTTTTATTTTGCCAAGGGTGTGTGGATGAGTGTGCTGTAAATCTCATTGAATGGATCTGCATTACCCAGAATGTGATGAAGTTAGAAAATAAAAAGTTTTAATTATAAGTATTGGCGCGTAAGTTGTTGTTTTTATGATGCTTGTCGGCTTTATTTTTGCTGCCGGTGCGGCAGTGAACTACAGCGCGGCATCTAATATATTAGGAAACACTGATTAACCCACCCCTGAATTAATACTCGAGTTTACGACTCTCGCCCTTTGGGCCAGAGAAGCTGTTCGCTTCGCGGCGATTCGCGATACGCGCCTGTGCAGGAGTAACCTCTGATTATCTCAGAGGTTCCGTTAGGTAGTCTATTTATTAAATTACGCTCAAAAAGTTACGATAGCGGAACAGAAAATTAATGGATACTAACGCGGTAATTTTACTGGGAAAGGAGTTAAGCCTGTTAACACGAATTACGGACAGGCAAATTCGTGTTAACAGATTCTAGGGCAGTCCGGTCTAAGCAGTAATCGATGTCCTGGCTAGAGGGCTCAAAAAATAAAGTGCAGGGTTTAACCCGCTTCGCCGGCCACAAGTTGTTGTTCTTCCACCGTCGGTTGTTTCAGGCGGCTAATGCCCAAGTACAGGGTAATGGCCGCCCACAACAGCAGTACCGTGTTTATCGTTCCTGCTCCCCAAAAAACAAATTCGTGGTGTAATCCATAGCCCATTAATAAAATTAAACTCATAACGCCATTGGCTAATATTAAATACGTATTCACGGTTCGCGGCTCGGCCAAGCGTGTGCCGCCAATAATTATCGCCAACCAGCTTATCCAAAAAGTCGCTGTGGCCGGTGCCCAATGCATTATCTGCAGGAATACACTGGCAGTAATTGCCAGTGGCAATCCCCAAACTGTTGCCGTCCAAGCTTTGTTTAACCAATCTTCATAGCGGCGTTTAATCAACCAAATATTAATGCCAGATATACACACGTAAGCCAGCGCCAAGCCCAAAATAAAATACAAAAACTTAATCGGCAAACCGGCAAAATGGCCAAAGTGTAATCGATAAACCGAATAGGCCATTTGCTTGGCCGTCTCACCGTCGCTAAAGCCCGCCTTACCCAAATAATTACCAGCGGTATCAAATTGGTAATTTTCGGAGTAAATTAATCGATCGGGGTGTTGCATAAACACTTCGACAAACTGATTTTCCGTTCCGCCATCGTGCACGATGGCAAACAGGGGTTTGCCGGTGGGGTTAATTTCTTTAACTTCAGCCATGGTTTTGGTTAAATTAACCGTGCTCGCCTGACCTGTTAAATGCGGTTCTTCGCCAAAGATTTCACTCACCAATTCCTCTTGGGTGCCCGGGTAAAACACCGAGCTATAGGCTCCAAATAACAACCCCGAAAAACCAAAGTAAGCGCCAGTAATGGCCATCATTAAATAAAACGGTGCACCCCAAACGCTTAGGCGATTGTGCGTGTCGACTTCTTTTAATTGTTGACTGCGATGGGTGCGCCAGTGAAAGGCGTCTTTGAAAATATTGGGATGAGCGCAAAAGCCGGAAATAATCATGCCCGTCAAAATAATGCCCAATAAACTCACCAAATAAATACCGATATTTTCCGGTAGGGTTAACTGATTGTGCAGGCCAGTAATGAAATGTGAAACGTGATCGGTGGCGGGGACATCCAATTCACCTTGGCTGTTTAGATACCAACCTTCGCGTTCGTTGGCAATTTTGTATCGGGGAAGTGCCTCATTAGGAAACACCAAGTACATGTGTTCCGTGGTCAACTCTGGATTTTGCAACACTTGGTTGAGCGTTGTTTCGATGGCTGCAAGCGACGGAGGATTGTGTTCCTCGGCGGTAGGTTGTTCCCAGCGCTCGATTTCCTCGTAAAAAACGGCCAGCGCGCCAGTAAAACAGATTAAAAATAATAAAGCCCCAAAGGTAATACCGATGAGGGAATGGCTGGATAACGCCTGCTTCACAAACGATTGTCTTTGCTCGCTCATAATTGTCTCACCGTTTTAAATCGGTCCCATTAAAAGACTGTTACTGTGGGCTTATATAAAAAGTCGCAAACCTATAAGGCCGCATAAAATCGATAATATGGCCAATAATCGCCATTGCTTTTGCGTGGCAAATGCGTAAGTCATTACGCCGCCCCATACGCAGGGTAACAATAGCAACGCGATTACCAAACGCGTGGCCTCAGAATACGGCAAAATCGATACCAGCCAGGCGATACCGATTAAACACACCAAACCGGCCAATAGAATTCCATTAAAATACGACAGCAATTTATTTATCGTACGCCCTTTTGCTACCGACTTTTTACTGTTTTTAACCGAACTACGGGCTGTTGGCTTGGGGATTTTTTTGGGCTCTTTTTGTCGACTCAACACAATAAAGCACCAAGCCAACAGCGGCACCAAGAAAAACCCCAAAGTGATACCAAATTCTGCGCCCGCCATGGCAATCCAAAAGCCAAAGCTTAACAGCCACATGGCCACGCCTAACAGGTTAAACGCCGAATTTAGCTGAACGCGTTGCTTCCAGACCATAAATAAACACGTTATTGCCAGTAGTTGGCACAAAATGGCCATAGCCATTGCCAGCGTTTCCGTCATGCTGTTACACCCTTTTTGTGTGTGTAAAGACTGCAAAACCCCGGATAAAAATTATCCAGGGTTTCGGTTGCTATTTAGCTGCGACTAAAGGTTGTAGGTAACGCGCAGTACGGCGGTTCTGCGCACACCCGGGAAGCAATCGCCGCGCGTTAAGCAGGATGTTAAGTATTCTTTATCTTCGATGTTACGCACGTTCAGCGCGAAATCCCAGTTTTCGATTTCGTAGCCGATGAGTACATCGCCCAAGGTGTAGCTTGGGGTTTCGTAACTAACCACATCGGTTTCAGAAACAGTTTCGCCAAAATGGCGCACACCCGCGCCCAGCTTTAAGCCATCCAAACCATAAACCGTTGGACGCCAAACACTCCACAACGAAACCTGTTGTTCAGCAACCGACGGCAGTCGAAAACCATTGGGATCTTCCGTATCTAACACAGACGCGGCAAATTGTAGGTACCAATCACCCAGAGTAGCCTTGGCTTCTAGCTCGGCACCGCTGATGGTACTTTCACCTTGCTGTTGCGCGGCATCAAAAGGCAATGAGTCGGGATTTTCCAGGTTTTCAATATCGATTTGAAAAATGGCCGCGGTGATGAGTGCGTTGTAACCCACCGGCTCATATTTTACGCCGAGCTCAATTTGCTCTGAAAATTCAGGGTCTAGAGGTTGTGCGTTGCCACTGGTTGGCAATACGGTTTCAAACGATTCTGAATAATTGATGTAAGGAGAAACTCCCGAATCAAACGCATAGAGCACACCAATACTGCCGGAGACCGAGTCGTCTTCCTGTGTGATGCTATCCTCTGCAGTAAAGCCCACACCTCCCAAGGCGGAACTGACGACGTTATCCACTTGATTTTCGACGTTGTCGTATCTTAGCGCCACGTTAAATCTGAAATTAAATAAGGCAATTTCGTTCGATACATAAAAACCGTAGTCTTCAACAGATTGGTCGATTTGCGTATGAGAAATATCGTCGCGGACTAAATTAAAATAGTCGTCGTCCGGAAAGTTACCGTACACTGGATTGGCCAAATCGAGCCTAAAAGAAAAATCATTAAATAGCGCACCGCCGCCGGCAATAAAATCTCTGTTCTCTTCAATCTGCACATCCTGATACTGCGCGCCGATCAAAATATTGTGTTCAAGTGGGCCGGTGTTGAACGCTAATTTTAAGCGCGTTTCTATGGCCGATTGTTCCGACGTGTTGTCTGATCGGAAAAAACTTCTTGGTACTTCCGTGGGTGAAAACAGCGGTGCACCAACGATGTCGTTTAGATAACGACTTTGGCCGGCTCCGGTAAACGTGGCCCAGGCTTGTTGGTAGTCCGCCTCGCCACGGCGGTTAAGCGCCGTTATTTCGAGTGATACTACATCGTTGAAGGTGTGATTTGCCAACAGGGTTAACTGATTGGATTCCGTGTCGTATCGATCAAAGCCTGGCTCACCGACAAACACATCCTGATCCAAAAACGATCCATCAGGTAAGGGTTCAAGCGTGCCTTGTACCGGAATAAACTGGGCCGCAGCAACACTGTCGGATTCTTGGAATTGACCAATTAAGGTTATCTTCGTTGCATCGCTGGGTGAATAGGAAATCGAAGGCATCAGTATTAAGGTGTCGTCATTGACGTTATCTACCTGGGCATCACTATCTCGCCAGTAACCCACGAAACGAGCAGCCAATTGATTATTGGTTCCGGGAATCACCAAATTGCCATCGGTCGCCAATACTTGACGATCAAAATTACCCGCTTCTGCGACCACTTCGAGATCGTTGCTAAATGTCGGGGTTTTAGAAACCGTGTTTAACAACCCGCCTGGCGTGCCCTGTCCGTACAAGACAGATGCCGGGCCTTTTAACAGCTCTACTTGCTCAACGGTGTAGAGTTCTGCACGTGTGGTGTTGTAGCTGCCAAACAACTCCTGCACGGAATCGCGATAACGAGGAACAGCAAAGCCCCTGGAATAAACCGCATCGCCGCGCGTGGCGTAACCAAATGTTTCGCCGGAGACATTGGCTAAGTAGGTGGTCGCTTGCGAGAGGTTCAGCGCCCCTTTATCGATAAACTGATCGGCGATTTCAATGCTGATTGAGCGCGCAGTCTCGACCAACGGCAACGCCGACTTGGTGGCTCCAAATCGATCCAACTCACCCACTACCTCAATGGTCTCAAGCGTTGGTTCGTCTTGTTGGTCCTGAGCCACGGCCATTGGCGTGGCGAAAGCAATGCAAGCCGCTAGCAGCGACCGATTAAACGCAGTGTGTGTTGTTGAGGTATCCATTTGAGTGTGCTTTCCATCGGTTAATAATAGTAATTATCATTAATATTACCCTTTGGATAAGCAATCGTGCAACAGTTTTCAGCGAGACAACACCCGGGGGCCCGGTTCTTAACTCCGAAAGACACTGTTATTGCCGAAATGGAGGGATCACTAGCGCCTTGGGTCAAGCCCTAGAGAGGTGGATTAATGGGCATGTTAGATGGGCTGACGAGTACTGCTTGCCGCCTCTGGCTCAACAATGCGTGGTTCGTGGTTTTCTGTTTCGTGGTTTTCTGTGTGGCAGCTCTTCAGTTCGTGGCTTATTGGCTCGTGATTTTGTGGTTCGCTGTTTTCTGGCTCGACGACGGCAGCTTTATGGCTTTGCGGTTCCCGACCTAGCCAGCGATCCATTACGGCGCAGGCGGTGAGGTCACCGGTTACGTTTACCGCGGTACGGCACATATCGAGAATTCGATCCACACCGATAATGAGCGCAATTCCGCTGGGCGGCACGCCGATGCTTTGCAAAATGGTTGTGAGAATTACAATACCCACACCCGGTGTACTGGGTGAACCAATGGATGCGCCTACCGTGGTAACAATGAGCACCATAAATTGGCCCAAGGTTAAATCGATACCGTAAACCTGCGTTAAAAATACCGCCGCAATAACTTGGTACAACGCTGTGCCGTCCATGTTCACCGTCGCGCCGAGAGGTACAACAAATTTGGCAATGGGCGGGCGAATGCGCAATCGCTCAATGGCCACTTTAATTGAGAGCGGCATTACTGCGGCCGAGCTGGATGTGGAAAACGCCAGTAATTGCACCTCTTTTATCGATTGCGCAAACGGCAATGCGTGTTTTTTTGCCAGTATTTTTACAATCACCAAATACACGCAATACAGAGTAATTAAACCCAACACCACGGTGGCCACATAAGCGGCCAACCCCGTAATGGCGCTGGGCCCTACCCGAATAGTAATATCCGCGAGCAAACCAAACACCGCATAAGGCGCAAGCATCATCGCCCAGCTCACCACTTTTAGCGAGATTTCCTGAGCGAGTTCCAATAATTTAAGCGCTAGGGTTTGTCGTTCTTCGGGCAAGCCTAAAATCGCAATGCCAACAATAATAGCGGCCACCACAATTTGCAGCATATTTTGCGTAGTAAACGCCAACGATAAATTATTGGGTATTAACTCGGCGATTTTTTCGGGTACCGCCGCCGCATTAAACGCTACCCGTTCGCCAACCGGTTCGGTGATGTGTTCAGCGGATTTAATAACGATTTTTTCGTCGATAAAATTACCGGGCTGAATTAACACCGCCAAGCCGATACCAATGGAAACGGCAATAACCGTGGTGGAAACAAAATAGGGAAAAATTCTCAAGCCGATTTTTTTGATCTGTTCTCGATTACCACTGCCGGCTAATCCTAAGGCAATGGACGAAATCACCAGGGGAATCACCACCATTTGTATTAAATTTAAAAATATCGTGCCCGGCAGCTTTAGCCACTCGGCGTAGGCAAGACTGGCTTTTTGGCTAACCAGCGCCAAGCCATCACCGGACAACGCAATACCCATCATTAAACCCAAGCACATAGCAATGACAATCTGCGCCCACAGTTTGGTTTTAATCATCACCAGGATCTGTTCTATTTGAATTTTGGTGGTGTGTTCAAATCCTACCGACATACGAGCGATTCCTCATTGAAAGCTACTGAGATTAAGCGAGTAAAATTAGTCCATTTTAGATCAAACGGTTTGTCACACATCAGGTTGTTGGCAAATAGTTTGGTGGTTTTTAATGTCGAATAAATGACATCCCAGCGTTATATCTGATTAGGCGATAAACCAACCCACGGGTTATGTAAACTTAACCTAATTATCCGCAGCTATTGCGCCTCCGCGCCCCGTGCCATGTGCTAATTTTAAGTTCCCCAGTACCGACATCGGGCCGGTTTTGGTCTTTATGATGCGTACATTTTAAATGCATTAACTGGCGGCTGTCGGACGGTTTATCACTACATGAGAGGATATAACGATGGCAATCGGAGACGAGTTATCGAGCATTGATTTTAAATCGATGATCGGCGGCCCCTTAGACGCGGTAGTTCGAGCTCAGGCTCAATCGGCGCAAACATCTGTGGACTTTATTAAAGCCGTGGGCTTTGAAGAAGACGGCGGCACACCCACCATGGTGACCTTCAGCTACATGAAGCCGGTGGAAGAAAAAGACGAAGAAGGCAACGTAACGGGCGTAACGCCGGTTAAACACGATTTAACCGTGCCTATTTTAACCATGCTGCCCATTCCCTTTATTCGCGTTGAGGAAACTACCATTGCCTTCAATGCAAAAATTAATTCTGTGCAGGAGTCCACTACCACATCCTCCAAGGATTTAAGCACAACGCTTTCCGTAAAAGGTGGTTGGGGTCCAGTGTCGGCGAGCCTAAAAGCCAGTTATTCCTACAAAAAATCCACCAGCAATAGCTCCAAAATCGAACGCACTTACAGCTTATCGATTAACGTGCGTGCCGTGCAAGACGAATTACCGGCGGGGACCGAGCGACTACTCGGGATTTTAGAAAACGCCATTCAAGAAGTACCGGCCGCTTAATAATCAACAATAACAAGCGCGCCGACCTCGTTTAAATCGAAGTAGGCGCGCAATTTTTTGGGGGAGAGGTAATGTCGCAATTAAGCGAGATTTTGGGTTCATTAATGGTGAGTCTAGTTCATGCCCGACGTATGGCCGATGAAGAAACCGCCCGGGTAGCCGAATACTATAAAGATCATCCGCTACTGGAAGGCTTGAGTTTACCGCGCGTACGCGTGCCAGAGCTGACCATCGATATGCCCGTAACCATCGACGATCACCAAGCCGAAAAAGCCGCCGAAATGGAAAGCCCCACACAAATTCACAAGGCGGTGGTGGACCAATTGCGGCAGAGCTTGGACGACGAAGATATTCTCACCGACAGCCAGAGTTTTCAAAATACCTTCGATGCCGAGGCGAAAAAAGCACTCACCGAATTGGCCGAAAAAGATCGCAATAAATCTTTGGTATTCAGCCGCGAAGCTGTCGTAAGAGCCATCGACGGCGCACTCTATAATGCGTTAAAGAAATCGGGAAAAGCCCAAGAATACAGTGCCGATCAAAAAACCGTATTGCACAGTGGCGTGCGCCATCGAGTTTCGGCCGTGAGTATTAAACGACCTTCCGAGCCCTCAATGATTATGACTTCGGCCACCTCTAGCGACGTTAAAGAACACTCTACGCCGCTGGCCAGTGCACGCTTGCAGATTACTTTGCGAGAAGAAGGCTTGGAATGGGCAACTGCCGCCAATAACGGCGGAGTTAAAAGCAAACTGCAACCCGAGTAGCCGATGAAAGCAGTAATACGCGAACAAATTTTAGCGCAGTTACTGAATATTCCCGCGTTAATGGATTTGCATTTGCAGCAAAGTGTGGATTTTATACCTAAAACGTTGCGGTGGTTTATCGATACCGAAAAGCTGTTGTCACCGCACCGTTTACCCGTGGTATCGCGTATCTCTGGCTTTCGCGGGCAACTGCAAGCAACCGAAGAAGGTTATGTACATCCGCAGGTGCAGCAGGATAAATTCAGTTTGCGCAAAAAACGCAACGCCACGGCGGTGGCGTTATTGCAGGCCTCTGAGGAAGAGTTGCGCAAGGAAATTGAAAGCATCGACGAGTTATTTACAGAATTACGCGATAAATTGGCTCAACTTATCGCCATTGTCTCTGCCAAATCGCCCCTGCCCCATTCGCTGCACATTACCGAATCCTATTTAGGACAAATTTGGACATTGCTGAGTGAAAACGCCGAAACCCTGAGTATGTCGAAGTATATCGAGGTAAAAACCAACCGCACAGATCGCAATTATTTATTGCAGGATTTAATGGCCAATGTAGTGGCGGCTAATTCTCGGGCTTGTAGCCCGCCACCAGAATCCACTACTTGAAAGTTAACGATTAAATCTCAGTGATTAAATACTGTTTGATGGCGCTCTTTTCAGGTTGTTGGTCCAACCAATCTTTAAACGCTTTTACTTTATTAAAATCGGATTCGCCTAATATTTTTTTGTAGCGCTCGTCCAAGTGCTCCCGTTGATGCTCTTTACGCACCTGATACTGCCAGGCATCGGTAAAAATTTTGGCAAGATTTTTTTCCAAACCCAACGATTTAAGCATTGCCCATTCGCCCGCATCGAGCCAAGCGTGATCGCAGTGATTACACAATTCCAGTTTATTACTACTGCCACTGCCAATATTAAATTTCGCCAAAAAATGCGAGCAATTCGGACACACTTTAACGTTTTTGCTGTCTTCTACGGCCTCTATGCGAGTCACTTCCGCTGGTTTGGCTTCGCTGGAATTGACGTCTGGTTTTGATGTCTTCGTCGCGGAGGTTTGTATTTTTAGCCAGTGCCGATAATTCATCAAAGGGAACAACTGACCATCGCAGGTGAAGCATTCCGCAATAATTAGCCCCGGTTCGATTTCTTTCGGTAATAATTCTTTGTCTTTACAGTTAGGACATTTCATACAAAACTCTCTACCAAAAACTCTTTTTAAACGTTTACTTGCGCTTCTTGTGTGTCATGCTAACAAATAACAAACCCGCTAAAGCACCAAATAAATGGGATTCAAACGAAATACCGCGCTCGCCGGGCAAAATGCCGTAAATCATTCCACCATAAAACAAGACCACAAACACGGCAATTAACAAGTTGGAAAAACGCCGATCAAACCATGCGGTAACAATCAGTAAACTCCAAAGCCCAAAAACCCAACCGCTGGCCCCCAAATGAATGGCTGGACGCGCAAATAACCATACCAAGCAGCCCGTTACCAAGTTAATAAAAACACTGGCCTTAATAAAATAGTTTACCGAGCGTAACATGCACAAAAAACTGAATACCGCGAGGCCCACTAGGTTGTTGAGTAAATGGCCCCAGTTGCCGTGAATAAATGGTGCGGTAAAAACATGATACCAACGATCAATATCACGCGGATAAATACCATACTGTAGAAACTGGCCGTTCAGGAAATTATTAATAAGGTGAATACCAGTCATCGCAATCAATATAAGTAATACGGTATTAACTTTATTGGCGCGAGTATTTTTCATGGATAAAATATTGTAACCCTACTCATTTTTTATAAACGGTTATTGACTAACTTGGTGCTTTTTTCTCAAAGAAACTACTTTTGTCTTAGACCAACTATCGTGCCAGCCTTGAGGATGACCTCTACCACCTAAAAAGGAGAAGGCTTCGAACGGTACAAAGCGAATCAGTGTTCTACCAAAAATTTGACTAAACGGAGCGGGTTTTCCGCTAATGCTAACGACCTGTGTTCCCATAATGAGTTTACCCAGGGTTCTACCCCACATCACTTCTTGTGGAATGTAGTATAAACTCATGATTAAAATACCAAATATGTAATCATGTATTTGATCAAGAATGTCTATTATATTAAGAAGAGTAAAAGTAAATCCTATTACCGCAGACAAAAATATATAGCCCAAAAAATCTATGATCATCGTCAAAAATCGCTGACCCGTGGTGGCTATTGGTCGGATAACCTCAGCTTGATGGTCTATTAATTCTGATTTGGGTTCTTCGTATATATTCTCGGTCATTGTTTGATCCTTTACAGCGCTCGTGTTTTATTTTTTGTTTTAAGTATTTTAAATTGGTTAACTAATCACTATTAGTATTCACGCTTAAATTTCTTAATTGCACCGAGATTTCTTTCATTTTATCGTGTGTTCTCAAATCTATTTCCAATTTTTTATCCATGGTTTTAACTAAGGGTAAAATACTATGTTCTATGGTATTAGCCAATACGGTTAGTACTTTATCGATTCCGGGTACTGGTTCGTTAACGACTTTTACAGCCGGGCGAGTGGTTTTTATGGCTTCGGTTAAGGATTCTAACAGCGAGTTGATTCTTTCAACGTCACTGTTACCCGTTTGGTGGGCTTTAGTTTGCGTCATTTGTTGAGCTGCAGCGGATAGACTTTGTACACCTTTTGAAAGATCCATCAATTGCGCAATTACTTTTCCGCCGGTATCGGCGTCGTCGCCGCCCATGGCCTTATTGCGTAAAAAGTCTTCTTTAATCGCTTGCCAGCGCTGCTGTTGTTGTTCGCTAAGGTTGCCACGCAATTCCGCCAATTTTAATAAATTTGCTTCGGCACCGGTGGTGAGTAATTGTGCTTCACCCTGGTAGTGATCGGCGATTAACTGCATAAGCTCTTGTTCGTTCATTACCGCCGAAATTTTTTCGGCCATTTTATTCATGTTGCGGTAGCTGCCTTGCAGTTTAAACGCAGGCTCCATTCGGTATTTATCATCCTGTGCAGCCGAGGCAATGTATTGCTGATTGATTTTTAGCACCACATCTTGAATAACGAACATTTTCTTGAGTACTTCTTGAATTTCGTTAATTTCCGCACTGCTGTATTGATGCGTCAAATCGGTGGTTGGAATATTAACCCCTTTGGCCATATCCACCAATTTGTACACGTCCTTCATTTCTCGCAACGCCAGTGGCGCCAGTACAGGATTGGAGGTTAGTGAGTTTTCGATGTAGCTCAGTGCAAATTGTTCGTCCATCCCGCCTAATATATCGCCCAAGTTGTAAATATCGGCGCGGTTGGCCAACATATCGGGAATTTTAAAGGCTTCGCCGGATTCGGTGTACGGGTTACCGGCCATAACCACACAGAACTTTTTACCGCGCATGTCGTAGGTTTTGGTGTTGCCGCGCCACACCCCTTCTATGCGTCGAGTACCGTCACACAGAGAAATAAATTTTTGTAAAAATTCGGGATGAGTATGCTGGATGTCATCCAAATACAGCATCACGTTATTGCCCATCTCCAAAGCCAAGTTGAGTTTTTCTAATTCTTGACGCGCCGTGGCGTTGGGCGCTTGGGCAGGATCCAGCGACATTACGTCGTGGCCCAATGAGGGGCAATTAATTTTCATGAAAATTAACCCCAAACGATTTGCCACGTATTCCATCAGTGTGGTTTTACCGTAACCCGGTGGCGAGATCATCATTAACAAGCCCATTAAATCCGTGCGCTTGTTCTCGCCCACGGTGCCCATTTGTTTTGCCAGGTTATCGCCAATAATGGGTAAGTAGGATTCGTTAATTAATCGGTTACGTACAAACGAGCTTAGAGGACGCGCTTTAAATTCCTCCAAACGCAATGCTTTTTTTCGATCACTAATCACGGTTTGCCGCAGTTGATGAAATTCGTGGTAAGCGGGCACAGTTTCTCGGTGGTGTTTTTCGAGTTTAAGTAAAAATGTATCGATTGAGCTCTGTAAGCTACCTTTGTTTACTATGGCGTGATCGCCCAGTAATTGATCGATGGAAAATTCTAAATCCACCTGACTACTGCGTCGCTCTAAGCGTTCATCAGCATTGATAATGGCGGTGGTTTCGGGAATATAATGGGCTAAATGTTGTAAATTTTGTTTTTTAATCAACGCTGTTAACCAGGCCGCGGTGGTGTGCCAACGTTCTGCTGGCCAACCCATGAGATTGTTTAACGTTAATTGGTACCGTCGCCAAGTAGCATCATCGATAGAACGTTTTAATTCTTCCATTAAATGAACGGCGTATTTGCTGGTAACAAATTCTACGCGTTCTCGGCCGAGTTCTTTCACCAGATAGGCAGCGGCGCGATGAATGTCCAATTCGGATGCAGGTAGCGGATGTTGGTGTATAAATTCCTTCAGCGCTTCGGTAATTTCTTTACACAACAGCGATACCGCCTCGTCGCTACCGAATAATGCCTGCATTTGCGCCGCCGATTGAGCACGCTCTGGCCAAGTATTAAAGGATATTTTCTGCCACTGGTGTTCGTTGGGATTATTCTTAGCCAAACTTTTTATATTGGCCCAGAATATTTGTGCAATGCCGCGCGCTTTGGGATCGAACGTTAGTAATTCGGCGCTGTCGATGAGCGGAATAAGCTGTTTTAAAATATACGCGGCATCGTGATCATGTACGCCTTTTTCATACCCTTCCTTATAGCGGGGTTGGGCAAATTCTCGCACTAACTGCATTAGATCTTGTTCATCCAACAGTGTTTGTTGCAGTCGTTCTTTGCTAAGTTCATCGGTTTCTTCAAGCGCTGCTTTATAAATTAAAAACGCTAAATATTCGGCACGATAAACTGTGTCGGTTTCTGAGACCAACGGCATTTGCCAAAATTCGCGCATAGCCTGCAACGAGTCCAACTCTATGGTCTCGTGATAATTGGTTCCGGTTAAATGGAAATTGAGCTGATCGTTGCGCGGAATAATGGTTAAATCCAACTCTTGGGTATTAACCGAAAAACGATGCCTCGGCCCAAGCTTAATGACATTACCGCCCTGTTCAAATATGTCGGTTTTATCACGCTGTGAGCGCAGCGCTTGATCTTTAGCGCCTTTTAATCGCGACTCTATGTCGTCGGCTTTTACCGAGCTGTCCAGTTCTCGCAAGTCAGCGATTAATTCACGAATTTTCAACACCAATGCATCAGAGGCGAAAAAAGTATTTAATTCGTCCGCTTCGCTGAATTTTTGTGATCGTTTTTCGATACTGCTTAAAATTCTCTCCGCTGCATCGTTGATGGATTGAGCTTTGCGCTGGCGCTCATCCAGTAACTGTTGTTTATGGCTCTCGAAAGATTCGTAGATTTCCTCCCGCTTATCCATAATATCGGTGAGGAACTGGTCGAACTCGGTAAATTGACTTTCCAACTCTTCCAACTGAACCAATAAACGCGACAGCTGTTCGTCGCATTTTTCTGGCGTGGTGGCCATACTCAGGGCATTGGTAATGGACTGGGAAAACAATTTAAACTGCGCGCCAAATTGCGCCGTGGCTTCTTCCGAACCCAAGTTTTTGCGTTTATTTTTGGCTTGCGCTTTGGATTGGTTAATTTTGGAGTAGACTTGCGAAATGGAATCAATAATGCGCGTGCGCTGGGTAACGTCTTCCACCTTTAAGGTGGTCATCAATTCCGACAATAAATCCAAACCTTCGGCCGTGGCTTCGATGGTCTCGATGAGCGGAGAAAGTTGTGCATTGGTATCGGCTTGCTCTACTTCTTTATTGAGCGCATCTACTTTTTCGAAGTAAGGCTCCAACGCCTGCTCGTTCGATAAAAACTCAACGGTTTTTTCGGTGAGCCAGGTTTCCAGTTCGATTAATTCGCCGTCTAAGGTTTGAATTTGTTGTAAATCGATGTAGCGATAATCTTTGATAGTGGTGAGATGACCGCGTTGATTGCGCAAATTGCTCAGGGCATTAACAAATTGCTCGGCCGTTTCCCAACTACTGGTTTTTATACCTTGCACCATTTGTTGTTGGTGCTGCACGGCATCGCACATTGTTTTTTCGGATTGCTGGCGAATACTTTCGACTTTTTCAAATTCGTCAATAACCAGTTCAGCGGTTTCCGATACGGTTTTTACGATTTCGGCGGTGGCTTGAGTTTCGCTTTCTTCCAACCAGTAGTGATCGTCGAATAATTTGCGCGAGGCACGTGCCAATTCTTCGTAAAGCTTTTGTGATGCCGACTGATTGCTGATCATCCGACACACGCTGTATAAATCGGAAATACCTCGAACCAATTCGGCATTACCGATTCGGCCAAAAAACGTTTGGCTTGCCGGTGCGCTGGCCGCAAACTCAGCCGTTTGATAGGGCGTTTTCCAGATTTGCATGGGGTGGACGCGCGTGGGCTCATTTTCGGCAGAGAAAATAACCAATCGTCCGTCGTCGGCCAGCGCATAACCGTGACCGTAAATGGGGTTTTGCAATTGTTTTTGAATGAGGTTGTAGGCAAATAAACCCACCACGCCCTCTTCCGGCTCGTAAAAAACAAAAAGTACGTCTTCGCCGTTGGGCGATTTATACGAGCGCTTAAATTTTAACCCTTGGGAGGATTCATCAAACTTTTTGTATTCTCCGTTTTGCAAATAGTAACCACCGGGAAAAATCAGTCCGTGATCTTCGGGTAATTGCACACACGATTGGCCAATGGCATCGAGACGAATGACTTTTTCAGTAAAGGTGTTGTAAATAAAATAACGCCAGTTTTCTTCTTTGTACGGCAATATTTTTAGTAGCAGCAACCCACCCACGCGAGCAAATGCAATTTGTGCGTCGTCGAGTGACTGTGTGGCTTCGTCTACGGGTTCGCGATAAATTCCCTGGCCATCTTCGGTGTTGTTTTCGATTTTTATGGTTAAATCGCCACCGGTAGTTTCGACAAAAACCGTATCTTGAATGTTAATGTGAGCAAACCGACCGTGAACAATATTTTCTCGGCTGCACTGGGTCCATTCAAAATCAAACGCGGGTGGCAATTGAATATCGCGCTCGCCGCGATTATCAATGTACTGAACGTCTTTGCCATCCGGCGATACCGACCAGCGAAACACGCGAATATCATCGAGCCGTTCGCCGATTTGAAAGCCGGCCAATAATTTACCGTCTTTTACCGAAAGCTGAATGAGTTTGGTGTGTTTGTAGTAGCGGTACAGTTCTTCAAAATCGTTAACAAAACTGGTTTGATTTAAAAACGTGCCTTTGGTGGGACTCTCTTCTAAATCGAAACTGTCGTCGGTTTGATTGATTTTAAACAGCGCAAATACATCTTCGATTTTGGTTTCTTTTTTCAAACCGATGAACACGTTGTAGCCAAACAGTAAGTGCTCACCAACTTGAACAATATCGCGGGCAATGCAGTTGTTTTCGGTGCGTACACGAATGCGGCCCAAAACTTCCATGGAGGAATCGCCAAATTCCTGCAAGCGCGCCTGATTGAGTTGATCCACACTTTGTTGCAGGCTTCGCCCTTGATCCAGCAATCGCTTGCGAATAATTTCGTAGGCACCGCCTTCGGCAACGGCGTTATCAACTGGGTTGGTTTTTTCGGTGGTTTCGTTATTGGGGCTCGCCATAATGTCCAATCCGGGTGGCTACTACTGAATTGAAAAAAGAAGGAGCCGGGAAAATCCCGGCTTTAGTATTTGCGGTTTTTATTTTTCGGTGGTGTCGAGGTCTTGGCCCGGCGTAGACGGGTTATTGCCACTGGCAAAACGATTAATTAACGCGGCAATAACTTCGCTTTTGCCCGCTAAACCGTCCACTGCTTTGCCGATGGATAGCGACTTGGCGAAATTATTAAAGAAGTGATCTTCGCCGCCAACAATATCGATTTTGGCTTTCTCCAATGCAACGGCGAGCACTTCGGCGTTTTCTTTGGCAATTTTCTCGCCCGCTTCGATGGAGGCCAAGGCTTCTTTGAGCGCGGTTTCCAATCCCATGCGGTATTCTTCGTGGGAGCGTGCTTCGCTGCTCATGCTGTTCATCGCGCTGAATTTATCCACCAAGCCGTCGGCTTCGGCGCGCAGTTTCTCGCGGGTAATTTCTGCATCAGCCAATCCAATGTCGCGTTTGGCTTTACCTTCCGATGTACCTTTCAGCGAGATAACCTCAGATTCGGATTGGCCTTTGGCTCGAATAACCGAGGCCTGTGCCATACCTTCTTTCTCCAGTGCTTCGGCTTTGGCTTCTTGAACTTTGGCTTCGGCCAACCCTGAAGCGGCCTGCTCCGCCTGAATACCTTCGGCCAATTTCTTTTTGGCATCGGCTTCTTTGGCAGAGGCTTCTAAGTTGGCTTGAGCAATCGTGGTAATCTCTAGCGCGCGGTGTTTGGCGGCGAGCTCTTCGGCCTCGGCAGCTTTCACTTGTTTAACTTTTTCTTCTTCCGCTTGCGCTTCGGCCATCAGTACTTGAGTTTGCTTGGCGCGATCCGCCTCGGAAACTTCGCGCACTTCTTTAATACGCTCTTCCTCTATGGCCACGGTTTTATCCACGGCAATACGTTCGCGGATAACATTGGCAATTTCTTTCTTCTCGATTTCCACCGCTTTTTCGGCTTCGATTTTTTGCAGATCTACTTCGCGTTCGCGCGAGACAATTTCTAAATCTCTCGCACGGGTTACTTTCTCTATCTCGATCACCACAGCGCGTTGACGATTTTGCTCCGCGACTTCGATTTCGCGTTGCTGGTTTTCTTTTTGCACCATTAAATCTTGATCGACCTGAATGGTGGTTTCTTCTGCTTTGCGTCGTTCTTCTTCTTGGACTTTTTTAGTTTCCGCTTCTTCGCGCGCTTTAATGGTTGCGACTTCGCGTTTTTGTTTGGCTTCGGCGTCCTCTTGTTGACGCTCCAGCTCTAGCATGGCTTCAACGGTTTCGACGTTTTTCTTTTTAATGGCCAGTTCTTCGTCGCGCTCGAAAATATTGGTTTGAATATTTTGCGCAGCGGTAAGCTCGGTGATTTTACGAATACCTTCGGCATCTAAAATATTGCTGGAATCCAACGAGGCTTTGGGTGTTTGCTCGAGGTAATCGATTGCCACGTCTTCGAGTACGTAACCGTTTAAGTCCTCACCAATCACTTTGATGATTTTTTCACGAAACTCTAATCGGTCTTCAAACAGTTTGACGAAATCTATTTGCTTACCCACCGTTTTTAACGCTTCAGAGAATTTTGCGTTAAAGAGTTCATTTACGGCGGCTTTATCGGAGGCTCTTGTTACGCCAACAGCTTTAGCAACTTTTAAAACATCTTCTCTGGTTTCATTCACTCTAAGGTAAAAGGCGACCGTAATATCGGCTCTCATGTTATCGGCACAAATTAAGCCGTCTTTTCCTCTCCGATCAACTTCTAAAGTTATTAATGATATTCTCATTAATTCCTTTTTATAGATTACCGGAATAACAACTCCTCCGGTGAATTTCACCTTGGGAGTACGACCTAAATCGTTAATAATTAAAGCCATTCCCTGTTCAACTTTTACGTAGAAGGCTTTAATAAAAATAAATATAAAAACTATCGCGAATACGATTAGGGCGATAATTAGTTCGACCAACGAAAACGACGAAAAAATGCCCATAAAACTTACTCCCTAGTAAAGGTGTTTAGATTGTTAGTTATGTTGTAAAAATTCTTGTTCTGATATAACTCGATAAGTACCTTTAGACTTTAGGTACTCTAGCAACACTACTTTATCGCCTTTTTTGAATACTTGTTCGTCAACTGATCTGACGCTGAGTAATAAGCTTGCACCGTCAGCGTCCAGTATGGCTTCACCAAAAGTTTTATCAACAACAGAAGACCGGACTATCGCTCTCTGACCAATAATACGTTTAATTGATTCTTGATCGAGACTGTTGAAAAATTTTCTTAACGGTTTTATTACTATCGACGTTAGATAAATAGCCACTGCCGCCGAAACAATAAAGATAGGAATTGCGACAATAAAATGAATTAGCCCATCGCCAAAATACTCTCTCGCTATTACATCCAGTTGATAGCTTGTGCCCCAGCCAATGATTGAGACAAACGAAATAATTATCGTCAGTGGAACTCCATTTAAGCCGAATTTAAGTAATAACCCGGTGAATGCTTCGGCTACTGATGGATTACTCGTTGAACCGGATAGTTCTACGTCCGGTTCTGGCAGATCGATATCTAGTATTTCTAAGTCGATTAGGCCAATTAAAGCAATGAGCCATATAAAAATACTTACGCCCAATAGCACTGTAAAAATTGCGACGGGGAACGAGTAGATAACATCAAAAAAAGGTGCCATCTCTTCTGGAAAAAGACTTGCTAGCACGGCACACCTCCTAGTTAATAAATCAACATCCTTGTTGATTCACATTATTGTTTATTATTTAAACGCGCCAATACATCGTCTGCATTCTTGCCACTGGCGGAGATGCCTGCGGCTTCTAACTTGTCTTGCAGTGAGGTGTCTTGGTTTTCTTCCGCCAAGGTTTTTGCCGCCGACATCTGTGCTGATTTAAGTGCCTGTTTTTCCTTAATTCTCTCAAGGGATTCCATGGCCGTGCGCAATTTGGAATCGGTGCCACTGTGGCGTTCGGCTACGGCGGCCTGCGCGCGCTGTACGCTTTCGGTGGCTTTAACGGTATCCACTTGTTGTTTAATGCGTTTGATGTTGGCTTCGGCTTGTTTAACGGCCTGGCGCAATGAGTCGGCACTTTGTTTATAACCGGCTTCGGATTCTTTTTCCTGGCTCAGTTGGTTTTCCAAATCGGCGATTTTAACGGCGACTTCTCGCGCTAGATCGTCGTTGGATTGCTCTAGCGCTTTTAGTGCGTAGCCTTCGTGTTCACTGATGGATTTTTCGATGGTTTTGCACTTTTCTTCGGCCAACTTTTGATGGGCCAACACTTCTGCCAAATGATCTTTGCATTGCTTTAATTCTTCCGAGGCATCGCGCACTTCCTGATCTAAAATCCGCAGCGCCTGGCTGTCGACCACGGCTTCGCCGGCTTCGTTTACACCACCGCGCAAGGCGGTAATCATTTTCGACCAAATGTTCATTGTCTAACTCCTGCGCCTTATTGGGCTTCTACGGATAAGGTTAAATAATCACTGTAGGCTTCGGTTGCCTGAATAACGTTGCTGGCGAGTACTTCCAATTCCAACACAATGTTTTCGATTAACGAGCGCGCGCTCAGTGCGCCGAACATGTGGTAGTAATCGCCGCTAGACGCTAGGTGGTCCAAGCTGATCGTCGATAACGGAAAGTATTTGTGGGTTCTTAACACCGCATCGTTAAATGCTGCTACGTCTTTCACATCGTGTACCGACCAAAGTACTGCCTCGACCACAATTTGATCACCGGAGACGGTAAGAAACACCGGCAGATCGCCGTATTCGCGCATGACAATGTGTATGGACGGATCCACGCCGTCGATCATTTCCTGTGTTGCCGCACCCGAGGTAAACAGTTGAGTATCGTTGAGTGCCCGATACAGTGTAGTGGTATTCCATTGCTGGGGTAATTCACTCATAGGTTGCTCTCCTAAGTTGGCTGAAGGGTTACCCGGTTGGCGCAGCAATTTTTCAAAACTTGCCAATTGGCGCGCGTGCTCGGGCAGTATCCAAACCTCCTTTTTAACCAATCCCTGTTCTCGAAGGCGTTTGCGATATTCTCGTTGATAGTGGGCTGATGATTTTGTGTTCATGGAGAGTACTTTAGATTATTACATGTGATGGGTCAATAATTTTTACATGTAATGAATTAACCAGTTGTTGCTGTTATTTTTGGAGAACCCGAGAAACTTTTTATATCGGGATCTTATCGGTAACATTTGGCCAGGGTATTAATGCATTAGCCTAATTCAGTTTAGGCAATAGTGGACAAAGCAGGCGTGACTAGCCACACAATCAGAGTGGTTAAAGGCTTTGGAAAAGATTAAGAAAGGTTTAGTAAGAAAAGGGGCGAAATAGATTGGGCAAAAAGCGCAAACCGCTCTTTTCAATCATCAAAATTATTAATTAGTTTATTTTTATATAAGAATTTCTGTAACGAAGTACTGTAATCAAAGGCCCCTTGCGAGGCCTTCTTTGCTCTGTGATTACACGTCCAAGTTAGCGACCGAGAGCGCGTTGGTTTCGATAAATTCTCTGCGAGGTTCTACCTGATCACCCATGAGTGTGGCGAACATTTGATCGGCACCGATGGCGTCTTCGATACTCACTTGCAACATACGGCGAGTATCGGGGTTCATGGTGGTTTCCCACAATTGCTCCGGGTTCATTTCGCCCAGTCCTTTATAGCGCTGAATGGAGTAACCTTTTTTCGATTCGCTCATCAGCCATTCCAGGGCTTCTTTAAAGCTGCTGATGGGTTGTTTTTTCTCACCGCGCGCTACATAGGCGCTTTCGTCTAACAGATCATCCAATTTAGCACCCAACCCGGTCATGGTGCGGTATTCGCCACTGGAGAAGAAATCCTGGTTGAATACGTACTCATAGGGAATACCGTGTTCGGTGATGGTGAGCTTGGGCAAAAAGATTTTTCGCTCTTCGTCCTTGCTGGACACAACAACGTAGGAAGCACCGCCGGTTTCGGTAATGTCCAATAGGCGGCCTTCTAATTTAGCACTCCATTCCGTTACGGCGTTTTCGTCGTTGAGATCTTCCACTCTTAAAGTGGGAAGATAGATAAACTGCTCCAACACTTCCTCGGGATAGAGTTTGTCCAACCGCTCTACGGTGGCCATTACACTGCGGTATTCGTTAATAAGATTTTCCAGCCCTGGGCCCTGTATGGCTGGGGCGTCTTCTTCTGGATAGAGCGCCGCACCATCCATGGCTGCCTGAATTAAGAAGGTGGTTAGTGCTTCGTCGTCTTTTAAATATTCTTCGTATTTGGTGCCTTTGCTGATTTTAAACAGCGGCGGCTGGGCGATGAACACGTGACCGCGCTCGATGAGCTCGCGCATATGGCGGAAGAAAAAGGTCAGTAACAGTGTGCGAATGTGCGAGCCATCCACGTCGGCATCGGTCATGATGATAATGGAATGGTAACGCAGTTTATCAGGGTCAAATTCCGAGGAGCCAATGCCACAACCCAATGCGGTTATTAATGTTCCCACTTCCGCGCTGGACAACATTTTATCGAAGCGCGCTTTTTCGACGTTTAGGATTTTACCCTTAAGCGGCAAAATGGCTTGGGTTTTTCGGGCACGCCCCTGCTTGGCCGAGCCACCCGCTGAGTCACCCTCCACCAGGTAAATTTCGGATAGAGCCGGATCTTTCTCTTGGCAGTCGGCCAATTTGCCGGGTAGGCCTGCGATATCCAGCGCACCTTTGCGGCGCGTCATTTCCCGTGCTTTGCGCGCTGCTTCTCGGGCTCTGGCGGCGTCAATCATTTTTGAGACGATGGATTTTGCGTCGTTGGGGTTTTCTAAAAGGTAGTCGTTAAAGGCCGATGCCAGCTCCTGCTCGACGGCAGACTTCACTTCGGAGGAAACGAGTTTGTCTTTAGTTTGTGACGAGAATTTTGGATCAGGGACTTTCACAGAAATAATCGCAGTTAGGCCTTCGCGCGCATCATCGCCAGTGGTGCTAATTTTAGCTTTTTTGGCAAATCCTTCTTTTTCGATGTAGGTGTTTAAGCCACGCGTTAGTGCCGCACGAAATCCTGCCAAGTGGGTGCCGCCATCTCGCTGCGGGATGTTGTTGGTGTAGCAGAAGATGTTTTCTTGGAAACTGTCGTTCCACTGCATGGCAATCTCAACTCCGATGCCATCTTCTCTTAGATTGGTAAAATGCAGTACATTATTGATGGGAGTTTTGGTTTGATTGAGGTGCTCAACAAAGGCGCGCAGCCCGCCCTCGTATTCAAACAATTCCTGTTTAGCGCTGCGCTCATCCATCAACTGAATTCGTACACCCGCATTAAGGAACGATAACTCGCGCAGTCGCTTAGCCAAATAATCAAAGTGGAATTCGATGTTGGTGAACGTCTCTGAAGACGGCTTAAAGTGAATGGCCGTGCCGCTGGTTTCCGAGTCGCCAATTACTTTTAAAGGCTCGGCAGGAACACCGTGGTGGTAGACTTGTTCGTATATTTTACCGCCACGTCGGATGGTAAGCTTTAATTCTTCCGACAATGCATTCACCACAGAAACACCCACCCCATGGAGACCGCCTGAAACCTTGTAGGTGTTGTCGTCGAACTTACCGCCGGCGTGCAATACGGTCATGATGACTTCTGCTGCCGATACACCTTCGTCGTGCATTTCGGTGGGAATACCGCGACCATTGTCGCTGACGGTGACGGATTCATCTGGATGAATCAGTACTTTGATTTCCGAGCAATGACCCGCCAAAGCTTCATCAATGGAGTTATCAACGATTTCAAACACCATGTGGTGCAATCCCGATCCGTCGTCAGTATCACCTATGTACATGCCGGGTCGTTTCCTTACGGCATCCAAACCTTTTAATACTTTGATACTGGAAGAATCGTAGTTATTTTCGTCTTCTGACATTCGCTGTCGCTCCGGTCATTGCTTTAATTGTTGTTAGGTACTAAATCAATCTTGCCTTGTTCCACGTGGAACAGATTGAAGTCTGTGTCTTTGGGCAAGAGGGGTAATAATGTGTCGGGTTCGATAACAGTAATAAACACTTGGTTATTCAAACTCAAAAATTCTTTAATCAAAAACCGTACGGTATCCCTGTCCAACTCTGCCACTAGGTCGTCGAGTAAAACCAAAATACTGGCTTGATTGTGTTTTTTGTAGGCTTTAATCAGCGCTAGGTAAAAGACAGCGATTAACTTTTTCTTTTGGCCACGAGAATAAATATCCGCCGCCTTGCGCCCATTGGCTGTAGTCAACACTAAATCACTACGGTGTGGCCCGTGTCTTGTGGTTTGCTGATTTACATCGCCTTCTAAATTTTTGGCCAGACAATCTGCTAGCGCTTCTTCATCCTTCCATCCTTTGCTAAACAGAATGGTAGTATCCACTTGGGCAGAAACTTTTAAATCCTCGAACTCCAGCCCGATAACCTCAAACAGTCGCGCCCTCATACTGGAGATCGTTTCACCCGACTCTGCGAGTTCGCGAGTCCATCCAGCCAGAGAGTGATCAGTAATTATACCACGGCGGAGAGAAGCGTTTCTCTGTTTGATTGAAACAAGAAAACGTTTCCAAACCGAATGAAACTCATGTTCCACGTGGAACACAAACCAATCGAGCAACGAGCGACGGTACTTAGAACTACCATCAACGAAACTAAAACTGGAACCGTCCAAGCAAATACTAGGAAGGTAACGCGCGAGTTGCGCGTTACTGGAAAGAGTCTCGCGATTAACGCGAACACGACTGCCTTTAGATTTATGTTTTTCTACGCCGATAGATAATGACTGGTGGCAATCCTGAAAGGCCTGTGCGAACACGGTAGTTTGAACTTCGCCGTCGGTAATAAGTGGCGACGAAAGATGTGAACGAAAGGATTTGGCTTGCGAGACCAGCGACACTGACTCTAAAAAAGAGGTTTTGCCGCTGCCGTTTTTGCCAAAGATGATATTCAGGTTTTTGTTTAGAGGTAAGTCCGCATGTTGAATATTGCGGAAATGACTTATCTGTAGATTTTTGAGATACAAGAATCAACCAATAGTCGCTGTTACATTCTCATGGGCATAACCACGTACATGGCATCGCCGCCGTTAGGCTCTTCGATCAAGGCACTGGCATTAGAATTGGACAAGGTGAACTTAATCGAATCGCTATCGATCACGTTAGTTACATCTTGCAGATAACTGACATTAAAACCGATTTCGAGATCGTCTCCTGAATAGTCCACTAAAACCTCTTCAGTGGCCTCTTCCTGCTCGGGATTATTGGCAACGATGGTGAGCAAACCTTCGCTCAACAAAAGCCGAACACCACGGTATTTCTCATTGGAGAGAATCGCTGTGCGTGCAAAGGCTTGTTTTAATTCGGTACGTGATCCGAACACCGTTTTGTCACCACCTTTTGGCAAGACTTTCTCGTACTCTGGGAATTTGCCATCAATGACTTTTGAGGTGAACGTAAACTCATCAGTGCCAATTTGGATGTGCGTTTGACCCAAAGCGATTCGAACAAGGTCTTCGGAATCATCCAACAAACGGGTTAATTCCATAATCCCTTTTCGCGGAATAATGGCTAATTGGGTTTCGGTGGCAGGCGTGACAATGTCCTTTAACTCGCAAAGCGCCAAGCGATGACCATCAGTGGCTACCGTTCGAAAATAATTCTCGCCAACTTCCCACAACATACCGTTTAAATAGTAACGAACATCCTGCTGTGCCATAGCAAATGCGGTGCGATCGATAATACGTTTTAGGCCTTTTTTTGCCACATCGAACACGATGTCCTGCTCACCCTGCTCGGTTGCGGGATAGTCACTGGCGGGCAATGTAGAAAGCTGAAAACGACTGCGACCGGCTTTTACCACCACGCGTTGTTCATTTAGCTCAAATTTAATCTGGCTCTCTTCGGGGAGAGAACGACAAATATCAGCCAATTTCTTTGCGGGAACCGTAATCTCCCCAGGCTCGGCTCTCGCATCATCGATGTTAATGCGTACCACCATTTCGATTTCCAAATCCGTGCCCGTTAGCGATAAAACGTTATCGCTCAGTGACAGATAGACGTTGGCGAGAATGGGCATGGTTTGACGTTTTTCGATAACGCCAACCACCAATTGCAAGGGCTTTAACAACTGCTCGCGAAGCAACGTAAATTTCATGGAATCGTCTCTTTAGAACTGAATTCTGAGGTGTATTGGGGCTTGATTTTACAGCAAAGTACTTGAATATGTTAGAAAAGTGACCGTATAAATACTGCATCTATTCACAGAGGCGAGGTTTATTGTAAAACCAAACCCCGCACACTATGAACACGTTAAAAACCAGCAACGATTAGGTGGTAAGCAATCGCATAAGGTTTTTAATATCGGTCTGCATGTCTGAATCGAGCTGTTGCAGCTCCTTAATCTTACGGCAGGCATGTAAAACCGTCGTGTGATCACGACCGCCAAACGCGTCACCTATTTCGGGCAGACTGTGGTTGGTTAATTCTTTCGCCAACGCCATGGCCACCTGCCGGGGTCGAGCGACCGATCGACTACGCCGCTTAGAATGCAAATCGCTGACTTTAATCTTAAAGTACTCGGCCACCACGCGTTGAATATTCTCGATACTCACTTGCTTGGATTGCAAAGCCAGCAAATCCTTAAGCGCTTCGGTAACGAGAGGAACATCCACGGGTTTGCGAGTGAAATGTGCATGGGCGATCACCCGCTTTAATGCGCCTTCCAATTCGCGAACATTGGATCGTATACGCTGAGCAATAAAAAATGCTGCTTCGTTGGGGAGCTCCATACTGACCTGAATGGCCTTTTTCTTAAGAATGGCGACCCGCGTTTCCAACTCAGGGGGTTCCACCGCAACGGTTAAGCCCCAACCAAAACGAGACTTAAGCCGTTCTTCAACCCCTTTGATTTCCTTTGGATAGCGGTCGCAAGTTAGGATAATTTGTTGACCGCCTTCGAGCAGCGCATTGAAAGTGTGGAAAAACTCCTCTTGTGAGAGTTCTTTACCAGCAAAAAATTGGATGTCATCGATTAAAAGCGCATCAACGGAACGGTAAAAACGCTTAAAATCGTTGATGGCATTTAACTGTAACGCCTTAACCATGTCCGCCACAAAGCGTTCCGAGTGTAAATACACGACTTTGGCATTGGGATTCTTTTGCAACATGGCATTGCCCACCGCGTGCATCAAGTGAGTCTTACCAAGACCAACACCGCCGTAAATAAACAACGGGTTATACGCCCCACCAGGGTTTTCGGCCACCTGCTGAGCCGCAGCCAACCCCAATTGGTTGGATTTGCCCTCAACAAAGCTTTTAAAAGTAAAATTACTGTTCAAGTTACCGGCATGCTTAATCGCGCCTTCGACCTGTACATTTGATCGAACCGGGCTATTGGAATGCTGATTGGAAGACGGTGTACCACTAACCGGTCGTTGCGATGAAAACCCAACGGACTGATCAACTCGATTGCGCGCGTTGGTATGGAAATCGTTCTGATGAGAATAATCACCCGTCTTGCGACGCTCTTGCGGTGTTTGAAAACCTGAACCAGTCTCAACCCCTGTTGATTCGTCAGCAACATTGCTGTCAGCGCCCTGCACCTCAGACCAGTCAAAATCCGCCCAGTCACCCTCAACCGCAGACTGGGCAACGGCGCTATTAGGATTATCAATAGGCGAGGAACCGTTAAATTCCGCACGAGTCGCGAACAATTCAGAGGCCGAAGCGCCACCAGAACGGTGATGACTCGGATGCCCCTGACTAATAGCGTTGTGGGGACTTGACGAAATTGGACGATGCACTTCGCGCGCCTGGCCAGAAGAACGCGGACGAAACGCCGAACTCGCGGTTTGCGCGCTTTTTACGCACAATCCCACCGACTGCACCTCACCCTCGTTAAATTCGTTTACCAACGTCTCAATACGTTGAAAGTACTTACTATTTACCCAATCCAAAACAAAGCGATTGGGCGCAATCAATCGCAATTCCGATTGATTATCAGAATTGGTGTCGACTTCCAGAGGACGAATCCAGGTATTGAAATGTTGTTTTGGTAGCTCGTTTTCGAGAGTGCGAAAGCACTTTTCCCAAACTGAATGCGGCAAGACTTGCCACCTCCTTTTATACATTTTGTCTTTTTATTAGCTTGTCTAAGCAGCTTAATTTGGCACTTATCTTTAATTTGGCTCTTTTCTTTAATTTCGCGCTTATGTGTTCTTGCGTAATTCATGAGCGCTTTATCGTCAACGTGCCTTACACGAAATTAATCGACGCTTACGAAAACCCAATAACTTTTCACTGTAAACGACTGTAAGTATTTTGATCTCTCTTATATCAGGTTCTCTTGGCTTTCTGTGGGGTGTCTGTTGAGTGTCAATTGGGTGTTTATTGAGTATCCGTCGAATCTTTTGGGTTTCTGTCAAATTGCTATTAAATTCCTACGAAGTAGCTATCTTTACTAGCTGAATCCTTCAGTATCTGAATCCGACGCTTACTGATTCATCTCTACCTAGCTTTGTCGCTAACTGAGTCCATCATTCAACGAAGTCGACGACTGCTTCTCAAGCGCTGATCCCAAAACTCTGCGGGTGTGGAATTTAACCCATAAAAATTCACCCAAAACCAAACCAAACCACGATCACAAACTGCAAGAACCTACAGGCAATATCAAAGAGAGCGGATAGTTAAAAAATTATCCACTTTCGTTTCGATTAAAGCGCCAGAAGAGCTAACATGATAGACCTTTAACGGCAGGTTATCCACAAAAAACCACGTTGATTTGAACCCATGTTAGTAAGATATTTTTATTATTTTTCAACAGCTTACATACTGTAAAAAAATTATTTTAGTCTCGACGCGTTGAAATTCATTGACTTTCCCTCCTTGTTAATAACTCTGTGTATAACTTGAATATATAATGTTCAAAAACCCTGGTTAACCGTCTTTACGCAAAATATTACGCAAATATCGTCAAAAAAGTTGCTATTGCCCAAGGGTTTCATTAGAATCCCGCCTCCCTTTAAAACCACTGCCCAATTCAAGTGTGCAAAAAACACCAAATTGCAGCGCAGTGTTCAATCTTCCTGAATGACAATCGAAGGTGAAAACAATGAAACGTACGTTTCAACCCAGTGTTCTAAAGCGTAAACGTAATCACGGTTTTCGTGCTCGCATGGCAACCAAAGGTGGTCGCAAGGTTCTGACTCGTCGTCGCGCCAAGGGTCGCAAGCAGCTGGCCGCTTAAACGTCGAGTACTGCTTATTGCAGGCATCTAATGCAGAGGTTCAGCAAAAGGCAACGTCTGCTTAATGCCTGCGATTATCAATGGGTATTTGATAATCCTAGCCTGCGTGCATCCCACCCCAATATTCTGCTGTTGGCAAAACACAATCGATTCGAACACCCGCGTTTGGGTCTGGTCATCAGCAAAAAAAACATTAAACTCGCCTGTCAGCGCAACCGCGTTAAACGGCTAGTGCGCGAAAGCTTTCGCACGCAACAGGATATTCTTGGCAACATTGATGTTATAGTTCTGGCCCGGAGGAATCTGGATCAATTAAGCAACCCAGAACTGCACAAACTGCTGAACAAACAATGGCAGCGTCTCGTTAAAAGCGCCGCCAAACACAAGCAGACCAGCTAAGAAAATGACTCCTGTAAAGAGCACCCTAAGGTTTTTGATCAAAGCGTATCAGTATTGCCTGAGTCCGTGGCTCGGCAATCAGTGTCGGTTTTATCCAAGCTGTTCTAACTATTGTTTGCAAAGCATAGAAAAACACGGCGCCCTAAAAGGCTGCTATCTGGGAATGCTGCGAATTCTGCGATGCAATCCATTTTTTAAAGGCGGTTACGATCCTGTACCGGAACAATCCTCAGATTTAAACTCAACATCAAAACGGCTTGATAAGTAATGGACTGGCAACGAACAAGTATCCTGGCTGCCATAGCAGTCGTGCTTCTTTTATTAGTAAAACAATGGATTGATTTCAGCGAGCGAGCCGATCAAATCCCAACCACCGAAGCGGCAGAACAAGCATCGACGCCCGATAGCCGCGAAGCTGTTGATCCCGTCGAAACACCCACTATAGCGGATTCAAATACCGAACAAACCGGGGATTTTGTGCCCACGGTGGAAGCCAAACCGGCCGACACGGTAGCCTCGATAACTCCCGAAGCCAATCGCGACTTGATTACGGTAACCACCGATGTAATGCGGATGTCCATCGATCCCAAAGGTGGCGATATTGTCGAAGTGTATTTACTGGATCACTACAAAGATTTGGAAGACAAAGAACCTTTCCAGATTATGGGCAACGAGACCAACCGCTATTACATCGCACAAAGCGGATTAGTCGGTAAAAACGGAACGGATTCCGATCAAGGCCGGCCAGTATTTAGCGCCGATCGCGACTCCTACACCCTTTCAGAGTCGGCTGATTCTCTGTTTGTGGATTTAAACTATCGCCAAGACGATACCCTGATCACCAAACGTTTCACCCTAAAGCGGGGCGATCATGCCATTGCGCTGGAATACATCATCAACAACCAATCTTCGAGCAATTGGTCCGGTGCCCTATTCGGTCAGATTAAACGCGACGCGCACAAACCACCCAAAACCGGTGGCGGCTTCGGGGTTACACCGTTCTTAGGTGCGGCCTACACCACCGAGGACGACAAATACAAAAAATTCGACCTGGACGATTTGGATAAACTCGCCGAAACCGAGATTACCGGCGGTTGGGTCGCCATGGTACAGCACTATTTTGTCGGTGCTTGGATTCCCCCGCAGGAGAGTGTTAATCGATTTACCTTAAAAAAGCGCGGCGAATACCACTACCTTTCGTTTACCACTCCGGAATTTACCGTACCACCGGGCGTTAAACACAGCGCCAAAGCCACACTCTATGTGGGCCCCAAAAATATTGATCGCTTGGGAGAACTCGCGCCGCATTTGGGTTTGACGGTCGATTATGGTTGGACTTGGATATTGGCCAAGCCTTTATTTCACGTCTTGGATTTTATTCACGGTTTAATTGGCAGCTGGGGCTGGTCGATTGTGATTCTTACCCTGCTTATCAAATTGCTGTTCTTTTACCCCAGCGCCATCAGTTACCGCTCCATGGCAAAAATGCGCAAACTCCAGCCGATGATGGCGGATTTAAAAGAGCGCTTTGGTGATGATCGCCAAAAGATGTCGGCCGAATTAATGAAAATTTATCGAAAGGAAAAGGTCAATCCCATGGCCGGCTGCTTGCCGATATTAATTCAAATGCCGGTGTTTATTTCTCTGTATTGGATGTTGATGGAAAGTGTGGAATTGCGCCACGCACCCTTCTTGGGCTACATCAACGATTTGTCGGCCATGGATCCGTATTTTATTTTGCCGGTATTGATGGGCTTCACTATGTGGATTCAACAAAAACTCAATCCGGCACCACCCGATCCCATGCAAGCGAAAATTATGCAAATGTTGCCGTTTGTATTTACGATCATGTTTTTGTTCTTCCCGGCAGGACTCGTGGTGTATTGGGTGGTTAACAACACCTTATCCATTGCCCAGCAGTACGTCATCACCCGTCAGATCGAAAAGGCGGGCACGACCAGCTAAGCCATTTGCGCAAACTTTTCGGAGTCCAAAACTGACCACCCCAGCCGATACCATCGTCGCCATTGCCACCGCTCCCGGTCGCGGCGGCGTGGGTATCGTGCGTCTTTCCGGCCCCAAGGCACTGGCCATCGGCGAAGCCATTATTGGCTTTACACCCAAACCCCGCCACGCGCACTATTGCGATTTCAACGACGACCAAGGCCAATTATTGGACTCGGGATTGGCGTTGTATTTTGCCAATCCCCATTCTTTTACCGGCGAAGACGTGTTCGAATTTCAAGGTCACGGCGGTCCGGTGGTTCTCGATTGGCTGTTGGCCCGCACCCTGGCCTTGGGGGCACGATTGGCGCGCCCAGGGGAATTCAGCGAGCGCGCCTTTCTCAACGATAAAATCGATCTTACCCAAGCCGAAGCCATCGCCGATTTAATCGATGCCGCCTCGCAAAGCGCCGCACGCAACGCCCTAAACAGCTTGCAAGGGCAATTCAAAATTCAGGTGCAACAATTGGTCGAACAATTAATTGCCCTGCGCATTTACGTGGAAGCGGCCATTGATTTTCCCGAAGAGGAAGTGGATTTTTTAAGCGACGGCAAAGTCGCCGAGCAGCTATCGGCGGTTATAGAGCAAACCCAACGGCTACTCGGCAAAGCACAGCAAGGCGCGATTATTCGTGAGGGCCTAAATTTGGTGATTGCCGGCAAACCCAACGCCGGTAAATCCAGTTTGCTCAACGCACTCGCAGAGCGGGAAAGCGCCATCGTCACCGACATTGCCGGCACCACTCGAGATATTTTAAAAGAACACATTCAAATTGATGGCCTAGCCATTCATTTAACCGACACGGCGGGATTGCGCGATACGGACGATCACGTCGAAAAATTGGGCGTCGATCGCGCACGCACAGCCATTGCCCAAGCGCAACAAATACTGGTGGTAATCGATGCCCAGCGATTAACTTCGGCTTCGCTCAACGATCAGCTGGCCCAAGAACTCACGGATTTGGCCATCGATCCGTCATCGAGCCAAATGACCCTCGTCATCAACAAAATCGACGTAAATCCCATCTCTTCACCCAGCAACTGGCCCGAAACCTGGCACAACCACGCAATGGTGGTGGTTTCAGCCAAAACCGGCCAGGGCTTAGATCAACTCAAACAACACATCAAAAGCCAAGCCGGCCTGCAAAGCGCCAGTGAAGGGCAATTTACCGCGCGCACTCGCCACATCCACGCCTTACAGCGAGCCCTGGATTACTTGCACACCGGCCAACAACAAATCCAACACCACCAAGCGGGCGAATTACTGGCCGAGGATTTACGCTTGGCTCAGCAGTGTTGCGACGAAATTACCGGCCAATTTACCAGCGACGATTTACTGGGCCGAATTTTTTCCAGCTTTTGCATCGGCAAATAGTTCAGCCAAATCCCACCTTATTTACTCAACTTATTCACAATTTGCCAACCCAGTTGTAACTTGCAAAAAAGTTATCAACATTTTTCCACAGGTTAATGAACCACTAAACCCAAAACCTGATCACAATCTCAGTCCCTATTTTGCAACTCGATGACAACTTCGGGATAAATTCGGGAAAAGCTTGGAATACATTACTGCTATTTTGGCGGATCTCAATCCACAACCTTTTTAACCACAATCGCTCAACGGATTGCCCAGCGCTAATACGGACTTTAACCCAAGCTTTAACAGAGCAATAAACCATTGTTTTTACGCCTATTTTTAGAGTTTTCCTCCATATTGGTAGGCCCTAATAAAAACAACAATAAACTTCTCTCTATATATAAAATATATATTTTCTTAATTCTTAATAACAAACGCTTTCATCGAACAATTTGGCCAAACAATACCGTTCGAGCACGTGGGTTATTAATTGACCACGAGTAACTAAGCCGTATAATCCGCTTCCTCCTTTGAAGTGTCTGCCCCTATCAGCGGGTGAGGATAATTTTCATGACAAACCAACATCACTACGATGTGATCGTTATTGGCGGCGGTCATGCCGGCACCGAAGCCTGTTTGGCGTCGGCGCGAATGGGCTGCCGGACTCTGTTGTTAACCCACAACATCGAAACCCTGGGTCAGATGTCGTGCAACCCGGCCATTGGTGGCATTGGCAAAAGTCATCTGGTGAAAGAAATCGACGCCCTTGGCGGCGCCATGGCCAAAGCTACAGACCTGGCCGGCATCCAATTCCGCGTGCTCAACGCTCGCAAAGGACCTGCTGTGCGCGCCACCCGAGCACAGGCGGACCGCGCTCTGTACAAAGCCGCCATTCGCGAGATTCTCGAAAATCAAGAAAACCTGAGTATTTTCCAACAGGCCGCGGACGATTTAATCGTTGAAGGCGAGCGCGTCACCGGTGTCGTCACACAAATGGGTTTGCACTTCTTCGCCACCACAGTGGTGCTGACCACCGGCACCTTTTTGGGCGGTCGCATTCACATTGGACTGGAAAAATCCAGTGGCGGTCGCGCCGGCGATCCGCCCTCCATTGGTTTGGCCAACCGACTGCGCGAATTGCCATTGACTGTCGATCGACTGAAAACCGGCACCCCCCCCAGAATCGATGCGCGCAGTGTTAACTTTGCTATTCTCGAGCAACAGTGGGGAGATCAACCCTTGCCGGTGATGTCTTACTTGGGCTCGGTAGAACAACACCCCAAACAAGTTTGTTGCTGGATAACCCACACCAACGCCACCACCCACGAAATCATTCGCGAGGGTTTTGATCGCTCGCCCATGTTTACCGGCGAGATCGAAGGCGTAGGCCCGCGCTATTGCCCGTCCATCGAAGACAAAATCAATCGCTTTGCCGACAAAGACTCGCATCAGATCTTTGTGGAGCCAGAAGGCCTGACCACCCACGAGCTCTACCCCAACGGCATATCCACCAGTTTGCCGTTTGATATTCAAGAGCGTGCGGTGCGCTCCATTGTCGGTTTTGAAAACGCCCACATCACTCGTCCCGGTTACGCCATCGAATACGACTTTTTCGATCCGCGCGAACTCAGCTACAGCTTAGAAAACCGATTTATCAAAGGCCTGTTTTTTGCCGGCCAGATCAACGGCACCACCGGTTACGAAGAAGCCGGCGCGCAAGGACTGTTGGCCGGTGCCAACGCCGCGTTGCAGGTACAGGGCAAAGAACCCTGGTGTCCGCGCCGCGATGAAGCCTACATCGGTGTCTTGGTGGACGATTTGATCAGCCTGGGCACCAAAGAGCCCTACCGCATGTTCACCAGCCGCGCCGAATACCGCTTGCTTTTGCGCGAGGACAACGCCGACGATCGCCTAACCGAAACCGGCTACCAACTGGGCTTGGTGGATGAACAGCGCTATCAAGCGTATTGCCAAAAACGTGACGCCGTGGCGAAAGAGCAACAGCGCCTAGCCAGCACCTGGGTGCAAGCCGGCAGTGCCCAAGCAGAGCAGCTGCAAGCGAAAATTCCTGCTCTGCAACGTGAGTACAGTTTGGCCGATCTACTAAAACGACCGGAATTGACCTACGACGACATAGCCGCCGTCAGTGGTGGCGGATTGAGCGATCCCAGTGCCGCTCAGCAAGTGGAAATTGCCGCCAAGTATTCGGGCTACATCGAGCGCCAACAACAGGACATCGACCGCCTGCGCGCGCACGAAAACACCCGCATTCCCGAGCATTTCGACTACGAAATCGTCCAGGGCTTATCCAATGAAGTGAAGCAAAAACTGCAACAGGCTCGACCGCAAACTCTAGCCCGAGCCTCACGCCTACCGGGCGTGACACCGGCGGCGGTATCGCTGATTTTGGTGTACCTGAAAAAACAGGGCGCCTTGAAAAATCGGGCCAGTTAAGCCGTGGCGCAGGATTTATCACAGGCGCTAAGTGCGGGCTGCCACGCCATGGGGTTGGATTTACCCGAAGCCGCGCAGCAACAGCTATTGCGCTACTTGGCCTTGTTGGAAAAGTGGAACAAGGCCTATAACCTTTCGGCGGTGCGCAACATCAACGACATGCTGAACCGTCACCTGCTCGACAGTTTGTCGGTACTTACTTACATAGAGCAAGCAACACCCCAGCGGTTTATCGATGTCGGCACCGGCGGCGGCCTGCCCGGTATTCCCCTGGCCATTGTGCTGCCCCATTGGCACTGGACGTTACTGGACAGCAACGGCAAAAAGACCCGATTTTTAACGGAAGTTAAGGCGCAGTTAGCACTAACTAATGTAACCGTGGTTAACAGTCGCGTTGAACTCTATCGGCCCGAGCAAGCCATGGACGGCGTGATCAGTCGCGCCTTTGCCAGTTTGTCTGATATGATTACTGAGTGTGAGCACTTGCTAACCGAAAGCGGCGCATTTTGGGCCATGAAAGGCCAATACCCCGAGCAGGAATTGCAGCAAATTCCCAAGCCATACCAACTGATGCAAAGCTGGCCACTGCAAGTCGCTGGCGAGTCCGGCGAGCGCCATTTGTTGAAATTATCCGCTTGTAACAATAAAAACTAACAAAGACCATTGGTTTCTCAGCATGATTGCGTAAACTAAAAGCTATTACCCTGAGCCAATGTCCTCTCCACCAATTGTCGAGCCGAAAAGTTGAATCGATCGAACTACGTATTCGCCATTACCAACCAGAAAGGTGGCGTCGGTAAAACCACCACCTGCGTTAACCTCGCAGCCTCGCTGGTTGCCACCAAGAAAAAAGTACTCATGATCGACCTGGATCCCCAGGGCAACGCCACGATGGGCTCGGGCATTGATAAAAACGATCTGGATAAAACCGTTTACGATGTTTTGATGGATCAGCAGCAAGTCAGCGATGCCGTGGTCGGCACCGAATGGGGCTACGATGTGCTGCCAGCCAACGGCGATCTTACGGCCGCCGAAGTGCAAATGCTGGAAATGGTCGGCCGCGAACAGCGCCTACGAACCGCCATCGCGCCCATCAAAAGCCAGTACGATTACATCTTGATCGACTGCCCGCCGTCGCTGAACATGTTAACCGTAAACGCGCTGACCGCCTGCAACGGTGTGATTATTCCCATGCAGTGCGAATATTACGCATTGGAAGGGTTATCGGCGTTGATCAATACCATTGAGCAAATCAAAAGTTACACCAATCCCGATATTTACATCGAAGGCCTGTTGCGCACCATGTACGATCCACGCAATAGCCTCACCAATGATGTATCGGCCCAGCTGTCGAGCCATTTCGGTGAGCGCCTCTACCGAACCTGTATTCCGCGCAATGTGCGCTTGGCCGAAGCGCCCAGCCACGGAATGCCAGTTATTAGCTACGATAAACAATCCAAAGGCGCTATTGCCTATTTGGCGTTGGCCGGCGAAATGCTGCGTCGCCACAGCCGAGCCAATCAATCCGACGCGCAAGCGGTTTAAGTAAGTAATCACTTACTTTATCAACGGAACTTAAAAAACACATGTCAAATAAACGCAAAGGACTCGGCCGCGGCCTGGACGCCCTACTCAGTGGCTCCACTGCCAACCAAGCGCCGAGCTCATCCATTTCCGACGCCATCGACGCGGTGACTTCTCCAAAACCCGGTGTCGACGGCCAGCTTATGGAAATTCCAGTGGAATTTATCCAGCGCGGTAAATACCAGCCCCGTCGGGATATGAATCAAGAAGCCCTGCAAGAGTTATCAGATTCCATTAAGGCGCAAGGGGTCATGCAGCCGATTGTCGTGCGCCCCATCGGTGATCAGCGCTACGAAATCATTGCCGGCGAACGGCGCTGGCGCGCGACTCAATTGGCGCAATTGGATAAAATTCCGGCGGTAGTGCGCCAAGTGCCCGACGAAGCGGCCATCGCCATGGCGCTGATCGAAAACATTCAGCGCGAAGATTTAAATCCCATGGAAGAGGCGTTTGCACTAAAACGCCTGCAGGATGAGTTCGAACTCACACACCAAGAAGTGGCCGAAGCGGTGGGCAAATCCCGCACCACGGTAACCAACTTGCTGCGCCTCATTGCGCTGAGTGATGAAGTAAAAAAATTGTTGGAAAACGGCGATATCGAAATGGGCCACGCCCGAACTTTGCTAACGCTCAACGTTGAGCAACAAAAGTACGTGGCCAATCAGGTAATCGCGCGTGGCTTATCGGTTCGCCAAACCGAGGCCTTGGTGCGCAAGCTGCAACAGGAAAAAATACCCAGTAAATCACCGAGTCAGTCGGCGCCGGATTTAAAACATCTTGAAGAAGGCCTATCCGAAAAAGTTGGTGTGCCGGTGTTAATCAACCACAGTGCCAAAGGTGCCGGCAAGTTGGTATTAAAATACAACAACCTGGATGAGTTGGATGGCATACTTGCTCATTTGGGGTTTAAAGCTGATTAGTAGGATGTTGCCAACGAATTTATAAGATTTAACCGAACAAATAAAAACTAAACGTACATTCAATAAAATAACTTGTTCTTCTACAGTGGTCGTTGTCGGCTTTTAGCTTTATTAAGCAACAGCAACAGTATCTGTAGCAGTCAATAAAACAATAATAAAATGAATAGTAACCGCGATCCTTTGATCAAGTGCCGGTTGTTAGTTTTAGTGGTTTTAACAGCGAGCTACCTAACCGGTTGTAGTCAAATACCCAGAGAAGCGATCAATCCCGAGACGTTGTTTGCTCAGGATTCCGTCGCCTTTGGGGTTCGTCCCGAGATTCCCACACCGGAACAATTACTGCATTTGGAAGACCGCCAAAAGCAGGAAATCCTCAACTTTATCAATCATCCCGACTATCAAGATTTACCGTCGGATACCAAAATTCTCCGCTACTTAACGCAAGTTACCTACAATTTTCATTACCAAGCGGATACTTACACCGTACCGGAAGCTATCAACAAGCGAGAGGGGAATTGCTTAACACTGGCGATGGTAACGACCGCCATTGCGGATTTAATGGGTGTGGAAATTGAGTACGAACTGGTCAATTCGCCACCGGTGTTTGAGCGGGAACAAGATGTGGTATCGCGGGGCATACACGTGCGCAGCCACGTACTGCGACCCGAGGCGGAAATTAAACAATTCTTTATTGCCAAGCGCGGCACGATCATCGATTATTTTCCAAGTCGCGACGCCCATTTTGTGGGAAATCTTACGGAATCGGAAATGTTGTCGAGTTATTACAATAACATCGCCGTGGTTTTATTGGAGAAAAACCAACTCGACACAGCCTACTGGTACAGCCGCGAAGCTTTAAACTATGCGCCCTATTACGCGCCCAACATCAATACCTTAGCGGTTATTTACCGTCGCCATGGCAATTGGCAACACGCAGAAACCATCTACCAATGGGCAATCGCCAGAGTCGACAAGCCATTAACCCTGTTAAAAAATTACAGAGCCCTCCTAGAACACCAAGGCCGATACGACGAGGCCGAGCGACTTTTAAAAAAAATAAGCCAACTAAAAGACACCAACCCCTATTCCTGGCTCGATTTGGGTGACGAAGCGTTTCAACAAGGCGACTACCAGCAGGCCAAACGCTTTTACAAAAAATCCATTAAGCTGGATCCTTATCTGCAATTCGGTTACGAAGGCTTGGCGAAAACTTGGTTTCAGTTGGGTAAACCAAAAAAAGCAAAAAAAATGTGGATTAAAGCTCAGGACAACAGCCTAGACGATGAAATGAAGCGCTTTTACCAGAATAAAATAGATCAGCTGAATAATACCATTGATCAATAGCGCTACGATTTACCTTTACACGTAATCTAGGGAAATGGAGTTGCTTTTTTAATGGCTTGATTATTTATTGTTTCTTTAATCGGAAAATTTAAAACTATCTCAAAATAACTACTGCAATTGTTGGCGTTTTTCCGTTGTTGAATGCAGGTGTAGTACGCACCTTATTAACAGAGTTTTCGTAATTTATATAAGATGTCTTTAGTATATCGTTAATAATAAATGAATTTTTTTAGTGTTATTACCACAGGAAAAACACGGAAAGATATAAAGGGTAGAAAAATTGGAAGATATTTCATCATATCTACACGAATAGTGTTGTTTATAGATATGCACTATAAGCGAAACAAAATATCTTCAGGGTTGTAATTGTTTAATAAGTATTCTAACGAAATAAAGAAAAATATAAATATCAATAACAAAAGTTGTGAGCTAATAATTAATAATTGTAACAAAACTGAATACCAGACAGGCAGTTCATTCGGGAGGTTTTTTAAATTTCTCTTCCGATCGAGAGATGGAAAAACAGTAATCCATCCAAAAATAGCTGTCCTAATTAAGAAACCAGGAAACTCCCTCATTAAATGAATTTCAGTTAAACTAAAATGCGGTTCTCGAAAATATTGATTCAATACTTTTTTTGGTGTAATGATGCTTAAAAAAAACCAGAAAATAGGCACATAAAAAAAAGCAAATACTCCTAAAATGAAGAAAGCAGAAGCAAAGTCTTGAATGGTAACTAGCATATATTATCCACATTAAACGACTTTACTAAGTCTAGTTGTCTTCCGGATTTACTATAAAAATTTGCTGCGCTTTTTCCGGCTGTGTAGGACGCTAGTGCGGAGGAAGCACCAAGAACTAATGCAACTCCCCATCCGACAGGGTTGGAAATAAGTAATACAGATATAGCCATGGTAGCAACAGCTCCAGTAGCTGTACTAATTATACTTTCTACAAAGATTTCATTCTTTTTCTGTCGATTTTGAGTATTGCTGATTTGATAGCAGCTAACGCCTAAATTAGCGCCTGCCAGTAATATTCCGCCATGTTTAGAGAGCTTTGCCATGCTCGACAGCCGATTTAATTGTCGATCGATTTTTGCCGTGGCTGGAACCGCTTTAGAGCGAGCAATACGAAAGGCTTCTCGACTGGTTTTACCCTTTAGTAATAATTTTTCAAATGGCCCCAGTTTCTGAGAAAACTTTTTTAAAGCATTTTGTCGCCGATAATTGTACTGATTTTGGGTTATAGCACCTTTTTGATATTGATCCCAGAGGGACTTTACTTCTGCTGCTAAGTCACGATGTGCTGTACTGACAATACCATCAAAAGATCCAAAACCAGCGGCTGCGGTCGTGGATAGTATTCCATAGTTTTCTTCGAGCAGTGCCAGCGCCCAAAAAGCTTCTTGTTCTTGTGTCGTGGTTGGCCAATGTTGTTGATAACGCACTAGATCGGTAACTTTAGGCGGATTATCTCTTAAAAATTGGTATAAGGTTTCTTTATCGACTGTTTCAGGTTTATTTGTTGCGGGGGCTGGACAGTAGGCCATGGATTTATCGGGCGCTAGCGGCATTAAACGAATAATTTGCCCAGGAAAAATCGTATCGATATTTGAGATTTCTGGATTAATGTATTGCAGGCTTAATAGTGCCCGTTGATAATCCGACGATCCTATTGCTGTATTGTAATGCTTAGTAAGAATGTCTGAGACAGTTTCACCAGCCATAACTTTATAAGCTAAAATATCGAAACTATTATTAATTTGTCCGTTGAGGGTTTTTTGTTGCGAACTGGAACTTATCATTTGGGCACTCCTTTGCTTTAATCGTTATATTTTTTTAAGTGTGCCCAAGCTAGCAAAGCCATGCCCGTCGAATAAAATTTTTAAGTGCCAAAATTTGAAGAAAAATTCAAAACTAGAACTGCTTAACAAGTGGTTTGAGAACTGGTTCCGCGCGCTTAATACTAAAGTATTACGCGGTATGACATACTCGGGCTGCCCCCTCTCACTGCAGTGTTTTTAATTAAACGTCTCGAAATCGCTCATCGACTGTTTATTGACCGTCGTTGAATCTAGGCGAATTTACATTCCTTAATTCCGATCAACTTTAAACTTGAGTAATAACTCAAATTACCGAAGATATTGAATTTTTGGTTCAATTTTGAACAAATATGCCGATTTTTATTTCTTTTTATTACCGGTGCGACCAAAAACCGGGGTCTTTGTGGAAGAAACCCAGCAAAATTAGGTGTTTCGCGCCATTGGTTGTTTGTTGAACCCCGGCAGGTTTAACCCTATAATTCGCGTCGCTTAGACCCTGGGGAGGGATGAGCACTATTTTAGGGCATGTTAGGTGTGAGTTAGGACGTTCGATAGGTACACGCATTTAGTGCTAACCCCTGGCCGATACTCCCGTGCAACGCAAGAGCACAGTCGCAGTTTGAGCCAATGTTATGGGTAGCATCAAAAAGCCGCCGGTTTTTAAAGTTTGCCTAATACAACTGCTTATATTAGTGCCAATGTCGTTACTTGGCTTTATAGGTAGTCCTACCCTTGCCTACTCCCTACTGCTTGGTGGGCTGCTGCAGGTTATTCCCAGTGCCTATTTTGCGTTTTATGCCTTCCGTATTATGGGGTCGGCTCGGGTAAAATCAGCCCTACAACAAATGTATCGAGGTGAGATGGGTAAATTTACGCTCACACTCGTCGGGTTCGCCCTGGTGTTTCTGCTCGTCAAGCCGTTGCACAGTGCAGCCCTGTTCGGCGCCTTTGCCGCGATGACAATAGTGCATTGGACTGTGTCGGCTAACATAGTCCGTTAATGTGTCCCGTAGAGTATCAGTCGGGAAAATGCACTGGCGGCGCACGAACCAGTAATGAATTAATTAAACTTTTAGGTGTGATGTTACTATGGCTAGCGAAGCTCAAACTTCTACTGGATATATCCAGCATCACTTGCAAAACCTAACTTTCGGCAAATTGCCCGAAGGTTATGTGCGAGTGGATTCTCACGGACACGAACACGTCCTCGAACAGGCTAAGTGGACTCTGGCGCATTCCTCTCAAGAGGCCGCCGACATGGGTTTCTCCGCCGTGCACTTGGATACCTTAGGTTGGTCGCTGTTTTTGGGTGCCGTGTTCTGCTTTATCTTCGCCCGCGTTGCGGCTAAAGCCTCTACTGGTACGCCGCGCGGTATGCAAAGCTTTGTGGAGTTGATCGTCAGCTTCGTCAACAGCACCGTTGAAGACATCTTCCACCATAAAAATCGTATGATCGGCCCCATGGCCCTCACTATCTTTGTGTGGGTGTTCTTTATGAACCTCATGGATTTGATTCCGGTAGACTGGTTGCCACTGGCGGCCGCGAAAATCGCCGGCGACGATCACTTCTTCTTTAAAGTGGTACCCACCACCGATCCCAATGCTACCCTGGGTATGGCCTTCAGTGTGTTTGGCTTGATGATCTTCTTCAGCATCAAAGAAAAAGGCCTGATTGGTTTTATCAAAGAATTAACCCTGCACCCGTTCCACTCCGGCAAATGGTATGTGGATATTTTCCTAATCCCCATCAACTTGATTTTGGAAACCGTTTCACTGGTCGCCAAGCCGATTTCTTTGGGTTTGCGATTGTTCGGTAACCTATACGCCGGTGAAATGATCTTTATCTTGATTGCCCTAATGTTCAGCGCCGGTTTGATTTTGGGTGTATTCGGTGGTGTTTTACAGTGGGCCTGGGCGGTATTCCATATCTTGGTAATTACCCTGCAGGCGTTTGTATTCATGGTGTTAACCACCGTGTACATGGCCATGGCGCACGATACGGGCGAAGATCACTAATTTAAATTTTCTTGTAACTGGGCCGAGCACAGGTTGCTCGGCCCAGTTGCGCTAAACGGTTTTATTTTTTCATTTTTTAAACTTAAAAGTAGGAGAAAACAATGGAAGCATTAGGTTTGGTATACGTTGCAGCAGCTCTGTTGATCGGTCTAGGTGCCTTGGGTACAGCGATTGGTTTCGGTTCTCTGGGCGGTAAATTGCTTGAAGGTTCTGCCCGTCAACCAGAACAAGGCCCTGCTCTGCAAGGTAAAATGTTCTTGATGGCCGGTCTTTTGGATGCGGTACCGATGATCGGTGTTGGTATCGGCATGTACTTGATCTTCGTTGTTGCACCGGGTCTTGCGGGTTAATTGAACGCGATTGATTAAATCCATCCATCAATTAAGCAAGAGGTGTTGATATGAATATCAACTTAACGCTCATCGGTCAGTCGATCACTTTCTTCATTTTTATTGCATTTTGTTGGAAGTTCGTATGGCCTGCGCTTATCGGCGTAATGAAAGAGCGCGAAGACAAAATCGCTGCCGGATTAGAAGCTGCCGAGCGCGCCGATAAAGATTTGGAATTGGCTAAAAAGAAAGCCGCTTCTGAATTGCACGACGCCAAGCAACAGGCCGCAGAGATTATCGAATCCGCCAACAAGCGCGCGAATCAGATCATCGAAGAAGCCAAGCAACAGGCAACCACCGACGCCGATCGCATCAAAGCCGCAGCCAATGCGGAAGTGGAGCAAATGGTTAACCGCGCGAAAGAAGAATTGCGTGGCAAGGTCGCTGCTCTGGCTATTGCCGGTGCCTCTCAGGTACTGCAAAAAAACATCGATCAGGCCGCCAATACCGAATTGGTAAATCGGCTCGCCGCTGAACTTTAAGTGAGGACACTATGGCAGAACTAACAACACTCGCCCGTCCCTATGCCAAGGCGGCGTTTGAATACGCTAAAAAAGCCGACGCATTGGCCGTTTGGGCAGAACAGTTGTCGGTTGCAGCCGCGGTTTCGCAATCGGAAGCCGTCGCCAAGATGCTAGCCTCACCGAAGCTTACCGCAGCGCAAAAAGGCGAATCCTTTGTTACTGTTTGCGGCGACGCACTCAATGCTCAGGGTCAAAATTTTATCCGCAATTTGGCGGCGAACAAACGTTTAGGCTTGTTACCGGCCATCAGTTCGTTATTTGAAGATTTTAAAGCGCAGTTGGAAAAATCCGTAGAAGTGGAACTTACCAGCGCTTACGAACTGCCCGAGCAAACCTTAAACACCTTGGCGACAGCACTTAAATCCAAGCTGGGTCGCGATGTAAGTATCAACAGTTCGGTTAATGCCGACTTGTTAGGCGGCGTAGTTATTCGCGCCGGCGATACCGTCATCGACGATTCGGTTAAAGGCCGTCTTGCCAAACTCGCCGAAGCCATGAACGCCTAATTCATAGGGTAGGAACTAGCATGCAGCAACTGAACCCTTCAGAAATCAGTGAAATCATCAAGAGTCGCATCGACTCCCTTGATGTCAAAGCCGAAGCCCAAAACGAGGGCACGGTGGTTTCCGTAACCGACGGTATTATTCGTATTCACGGTCTGGCTGACGCCATGTACGGTGAGATGATTGAGTTTGAAGGTGGTGTCTACGGTTTGGCACTTAACCTAGAACAAGACTCCGTAGGTGCGGTGATCTTGGGCGACTACCAAGGTGTTGCCGAAGGTCAAACCTGTAAATGTACAGGCCGTATTTTAGAAGTACCGGTAGGTAACGAGCTTTTAGGTCGTGTTGTCGACGCTTTGGGTAACCCCATCGACGGCAAAGGCCCATTAGAAAGTAAAACCACCGACGCTATCGAAAAAATCGCCCCGGGCGTTATTGCCCGCCAGGGTGTAGATCAGCCAGTACAATTCGGTATTAAAGCCATTGATGCCATGGTGCCAGTAGGTCGTGGTCAGCGTGAGTTGATCATTGGCGACCGCCAGATCGGTAAAACCGCAGTTGCGGTTGACGCCATCATCAACCAGAAAAACTCCGGCATTAAATGTGTGTACGTGGCCGTAGGCCAGAAAGCCTCATCGATTGCCGCGGTAGTGCGCAAGCTCGAAGAGCACGGCGCGATGGATCACACCATTGTGGTTGCCGCGACGGCTTCCGATCCAGCCGCCATGCAGTTTTTGGCTCCGTTTGCCGGTTGTACCATGGGTGAATACTTCCGCGATCGCGGCGAAGACGCCTTGATCGTGTACGATGATTTAACCAAGCAAGCTTGGGCTTATCGTCAAATTTCCCTATTGTTGCGTCGTCCGCCGGGCCGTGAAGCTTACCCGGGTGATGTTTTCTACTTGCACTCTCGTTTATTGGAGCGTGCCGCGCGTGTTAACGCCGACTACGTAGAAAAATACACCAACGGTGAAGTTAAAGGTCAAACCGGTTCCTTAACCGCTCTGCCGATTATCGAAACTCAGGCCGGTGACGTCTCTGCGTTTGTACCAACTAACGTAATCTCCATTACCGATGGTCAGATCTTCTTGGAAACCGACATGTTTAACGCCGGTATCCGACCTGCCATGAACGCCGGTATTTCGGTATCGCGTGTGGGTGGTTCTGCTCAAACCAAGATCATTAAAAAGCTTTCTGGCGGTATTCGTACAGCCTTGGCTCAGTACCGCGAATTGGCGGCGTTCTCTCAGTTCGCTTCCGATCTGGACGAAGCCACCAAAGCCCAGTTGGATCACGGTGAGCGCGTAACCGAACTCATGAAGCAAAAGCAGTATCAGCCACTTTCCATCGCGGAAATGGGCGTGCTGTTGTTCGCGGCTAACGAAGGTTACCTAAAAGACGTTGAAGTAGCGAAAATTGGCTCTTTCGAGTCGGCTTTAATCGCCTTTATGAACGCCGAATTCAGCGATTTGATGAACAACATCGTCGCCACCGGTGCTTATAACGACGAAATCGCCGCGAGCTTTAAAGAAGCCATCGAGAAATTTAAAGCTACTCAAACCTGGTAAAACAGGTTAACTGCTTTACCGCCGTTTATCGAAAGGTAAAGCACAAGGATGTGCTTGCGTGAGCTTTAAGTTCACGGAACCCAAGTAACACAAGCTTTGCCAAGCAAATGCGCAGTGACACGATGGGCGACCTAAAAAGTTATTCAGGACGAATAATTTTTTGACCGGTAAAGCAAGGAATTCACGTTAATTATTCGAGGGCCAGTTATGGCAGTCGGAAAAGAAATACGAACGCAGATTACCAGCATCAAAGGTACGCAAAAAATTACCTCCGCGATGGAAATGGTCGCGGCGAGTAAAATGCGTAAAGCGCAAGATCGCATGGAAACCGGCAAACCCTACGCACAGCGCATGCGCGCAGTAGTAGGTCACATTGCCAACGCCAACCCGGAATACCAGCACATGTACATGCAAGTGCGCGAGGTAAAACGAGTGGGTTTTATCATTGTTTCCAGTGATCGCGGCCTTTGTGGTGGCCTAAACATTAATGTTTTCAAAAAAGCGTTGGCTTCCAGCAAAGAGTGGGCAGACCAAAACATCGAGGTCGACTTTGCACTGATCGGCGCCAAGGCCTCCGCCTTTTTTAAAAGTGTGGGTGGCAATGTGGTGGCACAGGTACGCGATTTGGGCGAATCGCCCAGCATCGCGAGCCTGATTGGCAGTGTTAAAGTCATGCTTGATGCTTACGCCGATGGCAAAATTGATCGCTTATTCTTGGTGGGTAACGACTTCGTTAACACCATGACGCAAAGCCCTTTTGTGAGCCAATTATTGCCGCTGGAACCCGAAGAAAACGAAGAACTTAAACACCACTGGGATTACCTCTACGAGCCGGATGCAGAAGGCCTGTTAGAAGGTTTATTAACCCGCTACGTGGAATCACAGGTGTATCAGGCGGTGGTTGAAAACGCCGCGTGCGAACAGGCAGCGCGAATGATTGCCATGAAAAACGCAACCGATAACGCCGGTGATTTGATCGACGATTTACAGTTGGCTTACAACAAAGCTCGACAGGCAGCGATTACCCAAGAGTTGTCGGAAATCGTGGGTGGTGCGGCTGCGGTTTAATTGCGTCGAGTTTAGTTCAGAATTTACGCTTTTTTATTTTAAATTTTTAAGAGGAATCGGAAATGAGTAGCGGACGCATTGTGCAGATCATCGGTGCCGTTATCGACGTCGAGTTTCCCCGGGATTCCGTACCAAAGGTTTACGACGCTTTGACTGTTGCCGACAAGGGTTTGACCTTGGAAGTACAACAGCAGTTGGGCGACGGAGTGGTACGAACCATCGCCATGGGATCCTCCGAGGGCATTAGCCGCGGTTTGGCAGTAGCCAACACCGGCGCACCGGTTAGCGTGCCAGTCGGTACTGAAACACTTGGCCGAATTATGGACGTCTTGGGTAACCCCATCGACGAAGCGGGCGAGATTGGCGAAAAAGATCGTATGCCCATTCACCGTAAAGCACCTGCTTACGATGAACTGGCAGCTTCGGCAGAATTGTTAGAAACCGGTATTAAAGTTATCGACTTGGTTTGTCCATTCGCTAAGGGTGGTAAAGTCGGTTTGTTCGGTGGTGCCGGTGTTGGTAAAACCGTAAACATGATGGAGCTGATCAACAACATCGCAAAAGAGCACAGTGGTTTGTCTGTGTTTGCCGGTGTGGGTGAGCGAACTCGTGAAGGTAACGACTTCTACTACGAGATGAAAGAATCCAACGTACTATCTAAAGCTGCCATGGTTTACGGCCAGATGAATGAGCCCCCCGGTAACCGTTTGCGCGTTGCGCTTACCGGTTTGACCATGGCGGAGAAATTCCGTGACGAAGGTAAAGACGTACTCTTGTTCGTTGATAACATCTATCGTTACACCCTAGCGGGAACCGAAGTATCGGCCCTGTTGGGTCGTATGCCATCGGCGGTAGGTTATCAGCCAACCTTGGCGGAAGAAATGGGTGTTCTACAAGAACGTATCACTTCTACCAAAACCGGTTCGATCACCTCGGTACAGGCTGTATACGTACCGGCGGATGACTTGACTGACCCAAGCCCGGCAACCACCTTTGCTCACTTGGACTCAACCGTTGTACTTTCGCGTGATATCGCGGCGAAAGGTATTTACCCAGCGGTAGATCCACTGGACTCCACGTCTCGTCAGTTGGATCCATTGATCATTGGTAACGAGCATTACGAAACCGCTCGCGGTGTTCAGACGGTACTTCAGCGCTACAAAGAGCTGAAAGACATCATCGCCATTTTGGGTATGGACGAGCTGTCGGAAGAAGACAAGCAAATCGTTGCGCGCGCGCGTAAGATTGAACGCTTCTTGTCTCAGCCTTTCCACGTTGCCGAAGTATTTACTGGTTCGCCCGGTGTTTACGTTTCTTTGAAAGAAACGATTCGCGGCTTCCAGGGTATTTTGGCGGGCGATTACGACAGCTTGCCAGAGCAGGCTTTCTACATGGTAGGTACCATCGACGAAGCCGTAGAAAAAGCCAACAAAATGAAGTAACACTTCATTAACCCAGCTTTTTCGCTTAAACCTGCGATGGCCTAGCCATCGCACCATGCCAGACATCAAGAGGCACAATCATGGCTATGACCGTGCACTGTGACATAGTAAGCGCTGAGGAAGCCATCTATTCTGGATTGGTGGAAATGATCATTGCCGCCGGTAGCGAAGGTGACGTAGGTATTGCCTACGGCCACGCACCGCTGCTGACTGCTTTAAAACCCGGACCAGTCCGTGTAATTAAGCAAGGCGGTGAGGAAGAGATTTTTTACCTTTCTGGCGGCTATCTGGAAGTTCAACCATCGGTGGTTATCGTATTGGCAGATACTGCCTTGCGTGCCGACGATATGGACGAAGCCGCTGCCCTGCAAGCTCAAAAAGAAGCCGAAGCCGCATTGGCCAATCAATCCAGTGATCTCGACTACTCACTGGCGGCCTCTCAGTTGGCAGAAGCAGCTGCTCAGTTGCGTACTATACAAGCCATTAAAAAGAAAATGGGCCACTAATACGGTTCCATTACTTTTTAAAAAGGCAGCTTCGGCTGCCTTTTTTTGTTGCGCTGTTATTTCGCGCTTTTTGCGCACTATCGGGTTAACCATCTTTAAAGCCGCAATTTCCCTCCGGTGTTATTTAATTAGAACTAAATTGTGCCAATTAAACCGAATTAACACGCTTAAGATGGTGTCGTAAATCACGCAACGAGTTTAAACAACAACGACTTTTAGCGCGTGCATTGCCCTTAAGGTACAATGCCAATTACCATTTTTAGACAAAGCGTTCTAATAATTCACTCAATCTACAAGGTGCACTGTTTTCAATGATCGACGTCATTATTCTTGCGGCTGGCAAAGGCACGCGCATGAAGTCAAAACTCCCCAAAGTCTTGCAGACCGTGGCGGGTGTACCTTTAATTGAACACGTCGTAAACACAGCGCTGCAGATCGACAGCGCGAAAATTCATGTGGTGGTGGGTCATCAATCGGAGCTGGTTTGCGAAGTACTGCAGCGCTACCCGGTTAATCAAATCGTACAAGAAGTGCAATTGGGCACTGGCCACGCAGTGACAACCGCACTGCCCCATGTGCAAAAATACGGTATCAGTTTAATTCTCTACGGCGATGTGCCGTTAATTTCGCTGCTGACACTAAAACAAATGATCAGCATGGTAGACGAAAGCGGGATGAGCCTACTCACCACCGAATTGGAAGACCCCTACGGCTACGGTCGCATTGTGCGCGATAAAAATGAACGCGTAACCGAAATTGTCGAACAAAAAGACGCCAGCGAAAGTCAGCTAACCATTCAAGAAGTTAACACGGGCATTCTGGCGGTAAGAAACGAAGATTTAGAACAGTGGTTGCCGAGTTTATCCAACAGCAACGTCCAGGGCGAATACTACTTAACCGATATTATTCAAATGGCGGTGGCCTCGGGTAAAGAAATTCGCACCGTAGAACCGCAATCGGTGTACGAAATTCTGGGTGTTAACGATCGATTGCAACAAGCTCATTTAGAGCGCGTTTATCAAGAACACGTAGCGCAGCATTTAATGCACAACGGCGTTCGATTGGTAGACCCAACGCGCGTGGATGTTCGTGGACAAATTGATCACGGCACCGATGTGTATATCGATGTAAACTGTGTTTTCGAAGGTAAAATCGATATTGGCAATCAGGTGATTATCGAAAGCCACTGTGTATTAAAAAACTGTATTATTGCCGACGGCTGCCACATAAAAGCGTTTAGCCACATCGAAGACGCAGTGATTAACGAAGGTTGCGAAATCGGACCCTACGCACGATTAAGGCCGGGCACCCGATTAGATCGCAACGTGAAAGTAGGCAATTTTGTCGAAACAAAAAACTGCACCATTGGCGACCACAGTAAAGTGAACCACTTATCGTATTTGGGCGACACCGATGTGGGTGAACAAGTTAACGTGGGTGCAGGAACCATTACGTGCAATTATGACGGTGCTAACAAACACAAAACGACAATCAAAGACGGTGCCTTCATCGGCTCCAATTCTGCCTTAGTCGCGCCGGTAAAAATTGGCAGCAATGCAACCGTCGCTGCGGGATCCACCATTTGTGAAAACGTACCCGATGACAGCCTGGCACTGACGCGACCCCCGCAAATTACAAAAAAAGATTGGCAGAGACCCAAAAAGAAATAGTCCCTTTATCAGAGAATTTTAGGTAATTTTATGTGTGGCATTGTTGCTGCGGTAGCGAAAAGAAACGTGACCACTATTTTGGTGGAAGGGCTTAAACGATTAGAATACCGTGGATACGATTCTGCGGGCATCGCCCTCATCGATCCGGATGGCCATCAACTGCAACTCAGCAAAGTAGTAGGCAAGGTAGCGGGCCTGGAAGACGCCAGCAAAAACCTCAACGGCAATATTGGTATTGCTCACACTCGCTGGGCCACACACGGCAAACCCAACCAAGAAAACGCCCACCCACATACCAGCGATCACATTGCCGTAGTGCACAACGGCATCATCGAAAATTACCAAGCTATTAAACAATCGCTTACCAAAGCGGGCTATCGTTTTGTTTCACAAACCGATTCCGAAGTAATTGCCCATTTAATTCACAGTGAATTTAAGCGCTGCGGCAATTTAAAACAGGCTTTAAACGCGGCTACCGAGCAATTAAAAGGGGCCTATGCGTTGGCGGTTATTTCCAGTCTGCAACCTGATACGTTACTGGTCGCGCGCAAAGACAGCCCTTTAGTAATTGGTGTGGGTATCGATGAAATTTACGTAGCATCTGATCCCTTAGCGCTTCGCCAGGTGACCGATCGATTTGTTTTTTTAGAAGACGGCGAAAGCGCCGAGATAAACGTCGACGGATTTAGCATCGTCGATCGCCAGCAAAACCCGGTGGAGCGAGACATCGAGCAAGCCACCGATTTATTGGAAAACAGCGACAAAGGCAGCTTTCGGCACTTTATGCTGAAAGAAATCTTTGAGCAGCCCAAAGCCCTCAAAAATACCCTGCAAGGTCGCATAGGTGAAGACAAAGTACTGGAACAAGCATTTGGTGCCGACGCCAGTGAAATATTCGACCAAGTAAAAGCCGTACAAATAGTTGCTTGCGGTACCAGCTATCACGCCGGAATAGTTGCAAAATACTGGCTCGAAGAATGGGCCGGCATTCCCTGTAATGTAGAAGTTGCCAGTGAATATCGCTATCGCAAAACCGTAGCCCTGCCCAATACCCTGTTTGTCGCCATCTCGCAGTCGGGCCAAACCGCCGATACCTTAGCGGCTCTTAACAAAGCAAAACAAAGCGGTTATTTAGCATCACTGGCGATTTGTAACGTCGCTAACAGCACTTTGGTAAGAGAATCCGACTTAGTATTTTTAACCCAAGCGGGCATCGAAATTGGCGTTGCCTCCACTAAAGCATTTACGACTCAGCTAGTAGCATTGCAATTACTGGCAATAGCATTGGCAAGGCGTACCGGTATTACCGAGCAGCGCGAAAAAGAATTAATCACGGCGTTAATGGATCTGCCGGTTTATGCGGCGGCGGTATTACAAATCAATAACTCACTAAAAAATATCGCCGAAAACTTTACCGAAAAACACCATTGCTTGTTTTTGGGTCGAGGCGTGCAGTACCCCATTGCACTGGAAGGCGCCTTAAAAATAAAAGAAATTTCTTACATTCACGCCGAAGCCTACCCGTCCGGTGAACTCAAACACGGGCCCCTTGCCTTGGTCGACAGCGACATGCCCGTAGTGGCCGTTGCACCCAGCGGAGATCTATTAGAAAAAATAAAATCCAACTTAGAAGAAGTCGCCGCCCGTGGCGGTAAGCTCTATGTGTTCGCCGACGAAAACGCAGGATTTAAAAACGACGAACAAACCACCGTAATTAAAGTACCCTATTGCCCCTACTCAATCGAACCCATTATTTACACTCTGCCGTTACAACTGCTTTCTTACCACACAGCGGTTAACAAAGGCACGGATGTGGATCAACCGAGAAATTTAGCGAAGTCGGTGACTGTAGAGTAAATTTGTAAAGTCTTTTAATGAACGAAATATCCATAAAAAATAAACCGTAACAGCCAAAAGTATAAAAACGCCTTAGCGCTTTAGTTGGTTTTTTATAACGTTCGCTTCTTCTGGCGTGTTCGGCTATTTAATCGCGTTCGACTATTTTAGTTCGTTCGACTACTCTATCTGGTATCAAAATAAAGCGTTTGTAGAGATAAATCGATGCGCGCGAGAACCGGCTTTGTAGTATTTTTGCTATCGTTAACGCTATTTTTTACCGGTTGCGCCACCAAAAAACAAGAATGGTTTCTAGAGCAAAGTACTGAAAACGTTGATTACTATACTCGCGACAGCCACATTAAGTCCCTGCCTGAATTTAAAGCTACGATAACGATTGATGCACCCATCAACCAAGTATCAAACTATTTAGAAGACTTTACCCACCATCCAAAATGGTTATACGGCTGTGCAAGCAGTGAAATAATCAACCAGTCCAATAAAAACGTGTTTTATATTTACCAAGTTTCGCGCCTGCCGCTTGTTACCAACCGCGATTTAATCCTGCGGGCTAAAATACTACGCAAACAGCGCGGGAATATTGTAGAAATAAATATACAGTCTGAGCCCAATTACTGTAAATCAAATGTCACAGAACCATGCAAGGTGATCAACCAATCTAACTATGTGCGTATTCATGATGCTTATGGTCAATTTAAACTCACTAAAATTGACGAATCCACTACTCGTTTAGAATGGAGACAGTTTTTGGATCCTGCGGGTAGTTTACCGCTCGCTATATATCGTTTTGCGCTACCAAAAGTTCCGTTTAGATCATTACCTAAGTTAAAGCAACAAATTGAACGGTTACGCTGAATACTTAAAAAAAATACGTACAATTATTTAGAATTTTACAAATTATCCTTGTGTTGACCTTGATAATGAACAAGTCGTACCAACCATTAACAGTTGACGACAGAGAAAATGAGTGAAAAGCCAGCAGTAGTTAAATAAAACGTCATCCTGGATCATTCATAGTTTGAGTATTCTGGCGAATGTAACTCACATTTATGTATCGGTTTATTATCAACGCATAAACCCTTTTTTCAATCAACCAAGAGGTCTATTCATGAAAAGTTTTTCGTACTATTTAGTACCCGCTATTCTAACTATCGCACTTGCAGGTTGTGATAATAAAGAAGAACCTGAAACCGTCGGCGAAAAAGTTGATGAAACCGTTGAGACAGTGCAAGAAAAAACACAAAAACTGGAAGAAAAAGCAGAAGAAACCGTAGAGAAGGCCAAGCAAAAAGCCGAAGAATTATCTGAAAAGGCTCAACAAAGTGTGGATGAGCTGAAAGAAAACACGGAATCAGCGGTTGATAAAACCAAAGACAAGTATCAACAATTAAAAGACGATATAAATAGCGACAGCTCTGGATCTTAACTAACGTTTGAATTATATACACTCAATAAATTACACATTAAAACCTACCGATCGAACATTTTCGCAGAGCTACTGCTGGCTCTGGCGAAGATGTTCGATGTACTCTAACTCGCGAAGTGCCCCTTCGTCTTTGGGGTCGATCTCTAAACACTCCTTAAATTTTGCTTCTGCTTCATCCAGTCGGTTAAGCTCAATCAAGCTAAAGCCAATGCCGCGCTTAGCGCGGGTTAATTCAACGGCTTGAACTTCCTGTGGTGAAAAACTTTCTGCGGCTTCTTCGGCCTGCGTGAATATCGCCAACGCTTCCTGCCACTGTTTTTTAACGTGTAGAATGTGGCCAAGTTCCGCCAAATACAGAGCATTCGCGGGCGCCATATCAATCGCGCGTTTTACCAGTTCTTCGGCCTCTTCAATCTTGCCGAAATTGAGAGAGGTAAAACCTTTTAGGTAAAGCGCGTCGGAACAGGTGGTACCCACTGTAATGGCTTGTTGTTCCTTGCTCGCCGCTTGCAGTAAATAAAGTAGGTTTTCGCTCGTGGTACGCGCCGCATAAACCGTTTGCTGCGGATCATTGTAATAATCCGAACAGAGCTCTACGGCCTTATTGAGTGCATTCAACGCCTCACGGTGGTTTTTATCGGCAATAAATTGGTAAGCTTGTTCAACATATTGCTTGGGGTGTTCGGAGGAGTCGAGTGCGCTAGCAGCGGGGGCTTGTTCGCTCGCTGGTTGACCAGCACAACCGGCTAAAAGTGCGACTAAACCGATAACAATAGGCTGTTTCATGGAGTTAGTACATATGCAGGGTGAGGAGTATCACCGATTGTACAAGAATTTTATACGAGTTGAAAAGTAATCGAATACACTAAGTGTTATTGTTCGATAAGTCGATAAGATAGCAACAAATGCCCATTGATTACTGCCTTCTATGGCTAGCAGTAGTCCATTTAAATAAACTAACAATATGACGCAACTCGACTGGTTTTATTTAATTAAAATACTTCATCTGCTTAGTGCTACAGTATTGTTGGGCACGGGCCTCGGCATTGCTTTTTTTATGTTTCGTGCCAGTCGAGGTGGGAATATTTATCAACAAAGTTATACAGCAGCCACTACGGTTTTGGCGGACTACTGTTTTACGTTACCGGCGGTCATTATCCAGCCTATTACCGGTATTGTTTTAATCAGCTTGGCGGGACACAACCCCACAGCTCCGTGGCTAATTGCCACTTACATTGCCTTTGGTGTTGCCGGGTTGTGTTGGCTTCCGGTGGTTTGGATTCAAATTCAGTTAAAAAAATTATCGGCTAACGCGTTAAAAAAGAATGAAACCTTACCCAATGAGTATTATCGATGGTTAAGGGTTTGGTTTATTCTTGGTTGGCCGGCGTTTATCAGCCTTTTGATTATTTTCTATTTAATGGTCGTAAAACCGCAATGAAATCGACTTCTTTAAAACATACAAGACAAATAAACCAAACACCACAAAATGAACACATTATGTCGTCAGAATTGGCTGAAAAAAAGGGTGTGTGGTTCGTTTATGATGGCGATTGCCCCATATGTACCCAAGCGTCGAAGGCGTTAAAAATTAAAGCACGGTATGGTGAATTACATACACTCGATGCCCGGCGAAGCGTGACAGATCCATTGCTTAATGCCATCAATCAGTTGGGCTACGATCTAGACGAGGGCATGGTCATTTACCGCAACGGAGAATTTTACCACGGTAAAGACGCGCTTAAATTTATGGCTCAATTTGGTCGAAGCTCCAGCTTTATGACAGGTTCATTTAAAATACTGTTTTGGTCCGATGCCATTGCTCGCTTGCTGTACCCATGGATGCGAGGTACACGCAATGCGCTGTTGCACCACAAGAGAATTGGTAAAATCGACAACTTGCAGCAAAAAAAAGAGCCCATATTTAAGCCCATTTTTGGCGATTACTGGGATGAGTTGCCCCCGGTCTTTAAAAAACACTACGCCAATCGACCTTACACAACAGAAAAATACAGCGTAGAAGGCACGCTAACTATTGAATGTAAACCGCCTTTAATGTGGCTGGCACCTGTTATGCGCCTATTGGGTCAAATACCCACTTGTAATGAAACGAATGTACCGGTTACGGTTAACTTCGAAAGCGATCCAAACAGCAGAGCATTTCGCTTTAATCGCACGTTTTATTTGGTCGATAAAAAACCCTATGTCTTCCGCTCTACCATGGTACCGATAAAAGACAATCAAATTATAGAATTGATGCGGTTTGGTTTGGGTTGGAAATTACGCTGCGAATGGGATGGGCAAAAAATTGTGCTGTCTCATTTGGGGTATGTTTTAAATTTGTTTGGCCATTATATTCCACTGCCGCTTACATTGCTCATGGGTGCCGGTTACGCCGAAGAGCACGCCATCGACGACAACACCTTTGACATGTTCACACACATTACTCATCCCCTGTGGGGTAAGGTGTACGAATATCGCGGACGATTTAAGGTGTGTACATGAAACGCGTATTAATTATTGGTGGCTACGGCAATTTTGGCCGATACATAGCCAAAAGCTTGGCTGGCGATGAAAATATTAATTTGATTATTGCCGGGCGCAATCAAGAAAAAGCCAAAAAATTAGCCGATGAACTTAATGCAGAATCGAACGTTCTGGATATTCACCAAGATTTAAAACAAAATCTGCTGACGATCAAACCGCACATTGTGATACACACATCCGGCCCTTTTCAAACGCAGGGCTACCACGTGGCCAAAGCGTGTATCGAGGTGGGAGCGCATTATATAGATTTGGCTGATGCACGCGAATTTGTAGCCGGTATTACCGAATTAAACGAACAAGCTCGCCAAGCCGGTGTATTAATTATCAGCGGAGCGAGCTCGGTACCCTGTTTAACGTCGGCACTGGTGGATTTTTATCAATCACAATTTTCGTCAATAGAATCGATCGATTACGGCATTACCACCGCGCAAAAAACCACTCGTGGATTGGCCACAACAGCGGCCATTTTATCGTATACGGGGAAAGCGTTTACAACTCAAATAAACGGCAAATGCCAGAGGGTGTTTGGCTGGCAGGATCTGCGAGCTAAGCGCTATCCCGGCTTGGGTTGGCGATTGCTGGGCTATTGCAATGTAACGGATTTAGAGCTTTTTCCACGTAAATACCCAAACATTCGCAGCATTCGATTTTACGCTGGTTTGGAGCTGCCCTTCATTCACTTTACGCTGTGGGCGCTGTCATGGTTGGTCAGAATTCGATTAATCGGTAATCTTCAGCCGTTAGCTGGCATATTATTAAAACTCTCGTTTCTGTTTGATCGGCTGGGTACGGATAAAAGTGGCTTTCATATAACGTTTGCCGGTAAATCCTTAGCCGGCGACAATAAAAAGCTAACCTTCTATTTAATAGCCCTCAGTGGTGATGGGCCCTTAATTCCGTGCATTCCGGCTATCGTGTTAACGCGCAAATTAGCCTCAGGCCAACTGAACGACATCGGTCCAAAAACCAGTGTAAGCCTGTTGAATCGTGACGAATACTTACAAGCACTGAACGGCCTGGATATTCGTTGGTTTGAGGAATAATTCAAACTACTCTGCAAACTAAACAAGCGCATGTTTTGAGTGCACAAGCTTTTCCAAGCCATTGCCTATAAAATACCCCCCACATTGATTGCCTAGAATGATTATGAACAGCTATTTCTTAGGAATAGACGGCGGCGGCAGCCATTGTCGGGCTCGCTTAGAGAACGCCTCGGGCGAATTGCTGGGTGTGGGCCACGCTGGCCCGGCCAACGTCGCAACAAGCCCGGCAACGGCCAAAACGAATATCGCATTGGCAACAGACGAAGCGCTGTCGGCGGCTCATCTATCAAACCATCCTGAACAGGTGTACGCGGTTCTGGGCTTGGCCGGCTACAATCTTCCAGCCGGTAAAATCACCATGGAATCCTGGCATTCGCCGTTTGCCGATACCCTCATCACCACCGACATGCACATCGCTTGTGTAGGCGCTCACGCTGGACAAGACGGTGCCATCATCATTGTTGGTACCGGTTCGTCGGCCATCCGCTGCAGGGGCGATCAACAACAAGCGCTCGGCGGTTACGGTTTTCCCATTGGCGATCAGGCCAGTGGTGCTTGGTTGGGTTTATCGGCGGTACAACAATGTTTGCTGCTGTGCGATCAATTAATCGCTAACGAACCTTTTCAACAGGCAATACTGAAAGCGGCTGATGCCAACAATGCAATGGATTTAGCCGAAATTTTTTACGCCGCTAAACCGGCCGAATTTGCCCGCTTGGCACCAACGGTAATGGAATTGGCTGAGGCGCAAAACCCGGTAGCCTTGTCCTTGGTGACTCAAGCCACGGAATATTTACAGCAACTCGTTGAACAGTTGAGTCAAAACAACACAACCAACATTGCCGTCGTAGGTGGTTTGGCAAACTCATTAACTGACTACTTACCTAAAGCGATAAAAAACCGGCTTTGCCCGGCACAATTAACGCCGTTGCAAGGTGCCGCGTTGCTGGCCAGGCAAAAATTTGCAACGTTGGGCGCTTAAATTTATGCAACGCATTTACGTAGAGCAGTGTTTTGACGGGGATCGTTTTTATAAAAACGCCGAACTCGTAATCGATAATGGCGTGGTTGAATCGCTTCGCGAAATAAGCGAAGACTCTTCGGTGGAATTTATTCGCGGTTGCTTGGTGCCCGGATTTATCGATCTGCAAGTTAATGGTGGTGGTGGCGTATTATTTTGCCAGCAGCCCACAGTCGAAACACTCGCAACAATGCTGCAGGCGCATCGAACCTTTGGCACCACTCACCTGTTACCCACGTTAATTACCAGTGATTGGTCGGTGATGCAAACCGCCGCCAATGCCGTAGCCGACTATTTGCAACAACCGCAATCCGGAATTTTAGGCATTCATTTTGAAGGACCCCATTTAAGTAAAGAACGCGCCGGAATTCATAACCCCTCAAAATTTCAACCGCTCACCGACGCGCATCTAGCGCTTTATACCCGCAAAGATCTCGGTAAAGTGCTAGTCACCCTCGCGCCCGAAGTTGTAGAACCCTCGCTCATCAAAGAGCTTACAGAACACGGTGTAACGGTGAGCCTGGGCCACTCTAATGCCATTGCCGAGCAAGTACTGGCAGCGGTGGATGCCGGCGCGCGCGGAGCCACGCATTTATTCAACGCTATGTCACCGTTTAACAGTCGTTTCCCTGGTATGGTGGGTGCTATTTTAGCGGACCCACGAATGACCAGTGGCGTTATTGTCGATGGTTTCCATGTGCATCCCCTATCGGTTCGAGCGGCAATAAACGCAAAGGGCATCAAGAAACTGTGCCTGGTAACCGATGCAATGGCTCATGTGGGTACGGATATCGACTGTTTAGAGTTTGAAAACAGTGTAATCTGCAACCACAACGGTAAGCTCACCAACAAAGACGGTAGACTGGCGGGCAGCGCATTAACCATGGAAAAAGCCGTGCAAAACGCGATTGGGCTGTGTGGCTTGAGTTTGGCCGAGAGCCTTACCATGGCGTCTACCACGCCGGCGGAGTTTTTGGGCTTATCGAACCTGGGCAAACTCAAGCCAGGATATTGTGCCAACAGGGTGTTATTGGATAACCAAAACCGGGTAATAGAAACCTGGATGGACGAATGAATAAAAATACAACGCGAGTAAAAAGCTTGCGTACTTGATATTAATATTGTGTACAATACAATTGCTTCAAGCTTAAGGAGTGACCATGGCCGAACTGGCGCAAAACCCTGACGATTTCCTCAAGCTCGATGAGCAGGTGTGTTTTCCGCTCTACGCGGCTTCTAACCTCATCATCAGAGCGTATCGGCCATTGTTAAAGCCGTTGGGTCTCACCTACCCTCAGTATCTGGTTATGCTGGTCCTGTGGGAGGAAAACAGAGTCTCTGTGGGCAAACTGGGTTCTCGTTTACACTTGGATACCGGCACACTCACGCCAATGCTCAAGCGCATGGAAGCCAACGGTCTCGTTACGCGCAAGCGCAGCGAAATAGACGAGCGGCGAGTGGATATTGAGCTCACCGAGCAAGGTTTAGCGCTTAAAAAAGACGCACAAAAGGTGCCTCAACTGCTATTTTGTCATGTGGGTGCCGAGGCCAATTGGCTCGGCCAGTTAACCGGCGATGTTAAAAAACTAGTGCAGTTGTTGCAGCAAAGCAGCCAAGAAAACGATTAAAACAACACCGAATCGCAGCAAAACACCTAACTTACCCCAAAACGAACGGGAGTCATCATGAGCAACGTTCACGACATCGAAGTCACCACGATCGACGGCAGCACACAAACACTGGCCGAATACGCCGGTAAAACGCTATTGATCGTAAACGTCGCCTCCGAATGTGGTTTAACGCCGCAGTACGAAGGCCTGCAAGCGCTGTACGAGCAGAAAAAAGATCAAGGATTAGAAATACTGGGTTTTCCCTGCAACCAGTTTGGTGCGCAAGAGCCAGGTACAGAGGCCGAAATACAATCGTTTTGCTCCAGTAAATTCGGTGTGCAATTTCCGATGTTCAGCAAAATTGATGTTAACGGCGAAAACCGTCATCCCCTTTACCAACAACTTCTGGCTGCCATTCCTACGCGCACTGCCGCACCGGACAGCAATTTCGTAGAAAAAATGACAGGTTTTGGTGTGCCCATTAACGACGGCGACATCGCCTGGAATTTTGAAAAATTCTTGGTAAATGGCAAGGGCGAAATCGTTGCCCATTTCTCGCCAGATTTGGCTCCCGATCATCCGTTATTGTTAGAAGCCATTGAACAGCAATTAAGTTAATCGATTTCTCACTCAGCTAATCGCTTACCTTCCTCGAACGTTATTTATTGCTAGCGAAAGATTATTCCGGTGCGGCGAAACCGGAATAATCTTTACTTGAATAAAGCCCCAACAACGACTTTAATAGCCAATACCCTTAACCACATCCGGATTTTCCATGGAATTAACCCAGGTTATCTTTTCCATCGCAATGACGGTTGTAGGTTCCTTCTGGGGCTACTACCTCACTCGAACGCTCGACAAACGCAGCCTGCCAAAAATTGAAGCATCTCGCCGCCGCGCAATGGAAGGCCACTGGGTTGGTGAGTTCCATCAGCAAGCCAGCCTAAACCGCCCCGCTACAACCATCAACATTCATTTAGAGATACAGGCCGGCCGCCGTCAGGTAACCGGAAAAATGTGGGTCGAAGACAACAGTAAATTCGAATTTAAAATACAAGGTGCCTTCTATCACAATCGCTATTTGCGGCTCAATTACACCGCATTTGGCGAAAGCGAGAGCGCCATCGACTTCGGCTCGTTGTTCTTAATATTGGGCGATTTTCCCAAAAAAATGCACGGTAACTTAGCGGGTTACGGCAGCTTATCGGAAACGCTCATAGCCGGAACCCTAGAATTAACCAAACAAGACTGACCTCACCACACCTCACCAAGTATCGGCCTTACCAATAAACATAAACCCCGCCCAAAAATACGGATGTTGGTATTGCGGTTGGTTGCGAATAAATAATTGAGCCTGTCTGAGGGCCTCGGCCGGGGTGAGGTTATCTTTCAGTAAACCCTGGTAAAACTTTTCCTGCAATAAGGCGGTGGCCTCGTCGTCCACCGGCCAAAGCGTAGATAATACCCGCTTGGCACCGGCCTCGATAAATGCGCGCGATAGCCCAATAGGGCCTTCGCCGGTAATTAATTTACCGCTGGCGGTATCGCAGGCGCTGAGCACCACCAGTGCGGCATTCAATTCGAGTTGACTGATTTCGCCTACGGATAAATGCGGTGTGTCTAGCAAAAGCTCTTGCTCGGCGTTCCTCGCTAACTGAATAGCACTGAGCTGCGGGTTATCCCAATCCACCTCGGCGTGGGTGGCAAAATGCAGAATCTGGTATTGATCCAGCGGTTCGGCCAATAACGATTGCTTGGTCGCTTGGCTGCCGCGCAGCAATTGCGACTGTCCCTGTTGGTAACGCTGCTGCCATAAATCAATTAACGCGTGTGCTTCCCGATCCGCCCCCGGAATTCCTTGGCGGCCGCCAAAGCGCTGGATCGGGACTAACGCTGCTTGGTTACTGGTGAGCGGGTCATCGGTTCTTGGGTTTTCAGAAGCTTGGTGGGTCGACGTGTGATTAGCTGCAATCGCATTCGAATTCGAATTATTCGGTGTAGGATTGGCCACAACCAACAGCTTAGGTGATTGTAATTCTGGATCGGGCGCTTGGTTCAGCCATTGATCCGTGGCAATGGAGCTGGCATAGCGCA
>CAYFFE010000006.1:0-54308 GCA_964342265.1 uncultured Cellvibrionaceae bacterium
CAAAAGTCTGTGGCAGTGCAGGAGGAACCTCCGAGTAAATCAGAGGTTCCTATAAACCCTTATGTTAAAAGTCTCCTAATGCGCTGGAGGCTTTTTAAAAAATAATAAACGACGAATAATAAATAATAATGTTACAACAATTAGACAATTTATTGTATTTATGGCATCAGCGTACCTTGTACATTGGGCCGAGTTATCATGCTCGACAACGTCAATACGATGCGGCGATTTTATTAATTGGCTTAGAGCAGAATTTTTATATTAGCAGTACTGACGGTCAATCTGTCTCTGCACGAATTTCCTTGCTGACACCGTCTAAATCGTTTTCTATCAACGCCAACGACCAAAAAATTGCAGTCTTATATCTGGATTATTTTGGGCGCGATTTTTTGTCGTTGTCGAAAAAAGCTGATCATTGCGATCGTGGCATCTACTACGGTTTTGATGAGCAGCTTGAAAGCCAAGTTGTTCAATTAATTGGCGAGCTAAATGCCCGCGCCTTAGGTATTGAGTCGGCAGGTAAGCTGATCACCTTTCTGGGCTTAAAGCATCATTCGATCGCCAATTTTTGTACCGTACCCGATCGAAGATTAAGAGCGCTTATCAATCAATATTTAGTGGGCGAGCTGCATCGCAATTGCAAAGTTCAAGACGCGGCACAGGCCATTGGTTTATCCGTTCCTCGATTAGGGCAGTTGTTTCGCGAACAATTGGGCACAACGTTTAAAAGTTTTCGCAATCGGCATTTAATGCACTGTTATTTGCTGTCTACTGCGCACGGTAAATCGTTTTCCGAGGCAGCCGTGGAGGCGGGCTTTGTGGATCAATCGCATTTTTGTAAACACTTCAAGCGAAAAACCGGCTTGCAATCCACGCTGTACATTCAGCACAGAAAGCAACAGAAGTCATTTGTCGACCCGGAAATTGCAGATTATTACAAAAAACACTACGAACACGGAGGCCAGTATAAGTCTGAAGCATCCGTAATAGAGGCGCTACGTTAGCGGCTTTTAAACACAGGGGCTCGAATTACCAGGCTTGTGCCACTTGTTTCTTGCAGGTTTACAAGTTTATAAAGACTAAAAAACCCGCCTATCGCTAGGCGGGTTTTAGGGTTTCGCGTATCAAAAATACCCGGTTGGTGACTTACTGAGTCACAACGCTGATGTTAAAGAACGCGGTAGTGCCGGATACTTCGTTACCCACAATCAACAAAGGCTGACCGGTAGGGCTATCGGCTTCAGCAACAAATCGAATGGATTCAGGGCCAAGGTCGCCAGCTAATTCCGGAGTTGCTTCGACATCGTCAACAGTAAAGTCGCGTGTGTTAATGTATTGAACGAACTCGGCGGTCTCTGGGTTGGTGATGTTGTACACCATAATGCCACCCACACGCTCTAAACCAATAAAGGCGTAAGTGCGACCCGCAAGCTGGGCGATTTCGATTGCTTCTGGCTCAGGACCTTTGGCGTCTGAGCGCGAATCACCATCGTTTTCGTCGTTATCGTTGTTGAAGTTTTCACCCAAACGGTTGGCGGTGATTACTTCAAAGTCGTTGCCTGAATCGAAAACTGGCTGGAAGGTTTCGGTGTTCCAGATGGTGAACGAGCGGGCGCCTTGAGAGTAAAGGGCTTCGTATTCACAACCATCGCTTGGCTGACCCGTAGTGGCTAAACTCGCGCACTCGCCAGAAAGGCCTAGATCGGTAACCGCAATTAAACGGCCTAGGTTTTCTTCGTCAGCGAAGTCAGCACCGGCTCGAGCCAAGAAGTCGTCACTGAAGGTGGCACCAGTGCCAGTGATGTCTTCGATGCGGATTTCGTCTAGGTAGTGGAAGCAGTCGCCATCATCGAAATCAAAACCGCCTTGTGCAGTACAGTCGGCATCATCGTCAGCATCGGTTACGTATTCGCGACCATCGCCTTCGTTAGCGGTAACAACGTAGGTTACGCCGTTAAAGTCGTAGGCGTCGGCACCGTCTGGCATGTAAACACCCAATACAGGAGCGGTTTGGATGTTAATGCCGTTGTCGCGGTCGCTGGCATCTAATTCGTTACCAGGAATGCTGTGGTCTTTGTAACCCAAGCCGGTTACAGCGGTAATGGTGGCAGAAGCAACGTCCAAAGTGGCGATGGCGTTGTTTTCTTGCAGGATTACGTAAGCAGTGGCGCTATCGCCGGATACAACGATGTATTCTGGCTCAAGATCGGCCGCAACAGACGCCGCAAAAGCAGATACACGCACAGGGCCAGTTAAAGACTCGGTGCCGCCATCGTTAAAGGCTTGGAAGTTAACTTGAGTAACGTTAGCGGCGGTTAATGCACCTGCACCGCCAGATACATCAATTACGGTTACGCTACCTTCTGGATCGTTGGAGTAGTCATCGCTAGGCTCGCCTTCGTTGGCAACCAGCACGGTGTTGCCGTCTGGAGTGAAGGTCACCATATCGGGCAGTGCGCCGGCCTCTACTACGCTTAAGAAGGTTCCATCGGTTTGATAGAAAGCCACAAAGCCATTGGCTTGTGTGTCGTCGGCTGCAACAGCAACGGCTACGGTATTGCCAGAAACGCTAAGGCTGTTGGCCTCGCCTACGTCAGCAGCGTCGATGCTCATGGCAGCGGCGATATCGGCAGCAACATCCAAAGAGGTTGTCAGTGTTGGGGTAGATGGAGAGCTAGAGTTGATGATGTCTACTTGGCCAGAGTTGGCATTGACAACAAAAGTGCTTTGGGTAGCAGGATCGAAATCAACGATTTCTGCGGCAGACTCGTCGAATTCGCCGCTTTCGTAGCGGCCAAGGAAGGAAAGGGCGATAGTGGTTGGGTTAGCATCCATTCCGTCCATACCAGGATTGCCGTCCATGCCAGGAGCACCCGCTGCACCGGTTGAACCGTCACGGCCATCGTCACCGTCACAACCTGCTAAAGCTACGGCCAACGCCAAGCTAGATACCATCATCGTTTTTTTCAAAAACATCCAATTCTCCTTTTTATACATCAAGTTAGTAATAACCTCGGGAGACTAACTTACTTATATGAAAGAAAAGTTACTGATAGATATCGCAGTAAAACCACTTATAAATAAGGGAATTTAATTAGCTAATATATTCAATATTTTGAGAAAGGCGGGATTGGAAAATATAATACACAAATGGCAGTGCTGTACTTTTAATTGCGGAACAATGGAATATTTAAAGTGCTGCGCCGTTAAATAAAAAAATGGTGTACATGTGCCTGTAAAACCCTGGAAGGAGTGCGTGAATTTTTCGGTCTAGATGTAAATTCAACCATAATTTGAACCGAACGTTAATGATCCGAAACTGCGATCACTATCTAAAAAGCTTTTAGCTACGAATGCATACCCATTAAATTTCGCCGATAAGTTCTTCTTCATCGCGGGGTTCGTACAACCTCACTAGGCGCCAACCATTGGCTTTGACATCCAGTATTTTTACAAGTGAGCCTTTAGAAAGCTTGCCGATAATGGTTTTGGGCGTGGACGAATCCGCATCGTTACGCAAGTTGTAACCATTGAGTAATGGTAATAATTTCGCCTTGGTGGCCTTTCTGTAGATAAATCCATCCACCTTTTGCCGCTAAAATAATTTCCACTGTCTCGTTATTGGTGACTTTGGTGCCCGCTGTTGGAATGGTTTTGATGATTGTGCCGTATGGTTTATCCCAATGTGTTACCGAGTGCACCACTTTAAAATGAAGGTTTACAGCGTCTAGCTGATTTTTTGCAGCCTCTAGGTTTAGGTTCAATACATCGGGAACCGCAATTTTTTCTTGCACCAAATAAATCTTTACTGGTGCACCGGCTTTTAAACGGGTGCCTGGATTGGGTTGTTGGTTAAAAATGGTTTGTTCTTTTCCTTCGGCCGCGGCGATTTCTATTTCAGGCTTTTCGAGGTTAAGCGCCTTAAGTAACTCTAAAGCTTGGTCTTTGCGCATGCCGTACAGGTCGGGCATAGTGATTTTTTCTTTGGCAACGTAAATATTAATAGGCGAAAATAATTTAGCCTGAACAGGGTCGGTTTTAAATACACGGCCTGCGGGGTCAGCGTCGTTGTCACTGTATTCGTGGATGATATTGCCCAAAGACAAAAAGTGCGATTTTAATACAGTTTTGGCGACGCTACTGTCCAAGCCTTTTAATGAAGGCACATTAACCTGATAATTAACATAAAACACGCTGCCCAAAATGGCCAGTAACACGGCAGGTGCTGCGTACCAAAAGGCTTTTTTGACGGGTTTGGGTAAATTAATTGATAGCGATGCCAGGGTTTTTTGAGTGGTACCAGTTCGAGTTAAATTGTCGCCACGAATTTCTTCAATAAGCTTTTCCAGGCCTTGTTCGTAACCTTGGGTAAACTCTACTCGTTGTAGGCTGGCGATGCGCATGGGAACATCGCATTCTTCCAACAAAACCGGAATGATGTGCTTGCCTTTGTCGAGGGCATAGCTCCATTCATCTCCCACATTGGTGGAGGCAGTGGACGATTTAGAGAGCATAACCAAAACTTTTTCGCTGTTGGCAATGCCTTCTTGAATTTGCGTGTCCCAGCGCGAGCCAGTGCCGATGTCTTCTTGGTCGATCCAAATATCTACCCTGCGACGTTGCAGCGCATCGATAATGCGCGAGACCATTTCTTGATCTTTGCGAGAGTAGCTGATAAACACATCCGACATTTTAATGGCCCCAACAGTAATTATTTCGATGAGAGATTAATAATTTCTTTTTACATTTGTCCAGTGAGTCGGGCAAAGTCGGCGGTGTTTTGCATGAGTTTTGCCTGCTTTGGCGTGTATTGTGTTTTCTTGTGTTTTTTAAATTGATTGTTGTGCCGGATTTGGGTGGGCCCGAGAAGTCTACATACACGCCATCCATAGCGATAACGTGCAGGCAAAATCGATGTGCGTAAGCTATTGATTTTGGAAGGTAACTGGATAAAAGTGCCGGGAGCACTTTTAGAATGCTTGGCAGCTCGAAAAGGAAGCCAAAAAAGTAAGCCACAAGAAAGTGGCTTATCCAATAACATATTTCAATTACCGTGCGACGACTCGCAGCTAAGCGAAGAGAATAGCTCCGCTGGCCTATAAGGGCGAGAGTCGTAGACTCGAGTATTAACTCAGGAATGCGTTAATCAGAGTTTCCAATAAGGTGTAAAGTAGTATGGCTGAACGTTTAAAGTACCGAAAAAACAGCGATTCTTTAGTGTCTGCTGTGCAATTGTCTATGGATTTTGCGGGTTTTTCCTACACCAAATGGGGCGCTAACCAAAAATGCGAGCGCAACGACTGGTTGGTGGATAACGGCGGGGATGTGTACACCGTTCAGGACGAATATTTTCGCAACAATTACGTGGCAGTGCGTCCGGGAGCCTATCAAAAAATCGGTGAGGTGTGGGCTGAGGTTGCCGAGCAGGAGGGGGTGATCGAAACCATAGAAGGTTCATCGGCTTACCACGCGGGCGATTATTTGCTATTCGATCGGCCCAACGGTGGCCGTGGCTGGGCGGTAAACAAACAGCGCTTCGAGCAAATGTACGAGAGGTTGGACGACGGTCTTAACTTGCCGGCAGAACAAGCTGAATATTTAGAGCAAAAACTGGAACCGAGTATTCGCCTGTATCGCGACAAAAGTGCGCGCTACAAAGTAATGTATTATGGTTTGCAACTTGTAGCGTTGGTCTGTGGTGTGGCGATTACTGGGGTGACCACCAGCGATTTTACCCTTATGCAAGCACTTGTGCCTTGGTTGGGTGGTTTGTCGGCCATAGCAACCGGGTTACTCACCTTGTTTAAGCCAGGCCAATATTCAGCCCATTTTGCTGATGGTGCTTTTGCGCTTAATCAGGAAATGCATAATTTTAAGCATAGAATTGGTCGATACAAAGAGGCGTTGAACCCCTTTGAAAGTCTGTTGGAATTACACGGACAAATCGAACAAGATTTGCGTGAACAATTAAGCGGTAAAACCGCAGCTAAATAATTAGATCATTAGTCTATTATTAATTGGCTTTTTATGGGCTAAAACTTTTAAATGATTAAGCCGTTGTTTTGTGTTCCTCAATTAATAAACCCTCCACCATAGGAGGCGGTGTATCTAAGCAAAGGGCCAGGGTTTTTAGCATGAGCATTTCGTCATTGCAGAGGTTGTTGTCCGCGTGCATCAGTTCCGCCACAGCTTTTAATAATTTGGGCTTTTCTAATGGGGCCAAATTTTGTAATTTGCGCAGGCTTTTAGAGAGGGCGATTAAGCTCACTGAGGATCGATCAAGCAATTGGCAATGTTTAAGTGCTTGGGTGGCGCTGTTAAATGCGCCTTGGTAATCGATTTGAGCCGCATTATTTTGGTAAAGCACAAACGATAAAAGTTCAGAGATCTCTTTATGCAATTGCGCAGTGCTCAAGTTTTTTGAATTCGCTTGAGAGGGGCTGATGGTTTGTTTGATGAGTGTAAACAAACACCATTCAAACACGGTAACCTGTTTGTCTTGCTCGATGAGTTGCTTAACGTTGGTAACAAAAATACGCTGTTGGTTAACGGATAGCTGTCGCAGTTGTGGCAAACTTTTTAACAGCAATAGCCATTGATTGTCTGGCGATAAATTAGCGGTTTGTTCGGCCAGTTTTTGCAGTTGTTTAAACACCGCCGGGTGGCTTTTATCGGCCAAGTATTCCATCATCTTTTCGCGCTCGGCGGGTGTGGCCGAATGCAACAGCAGGCCGTAGATAATGGCTCTTGCAGAAAAAATATTGTGGCAGGCTTCGGCAAGAACCATGGGAAGGGCTTGTAACTGCATATGAGCGGTGTTCAGCGCTTGTGGTGTGATTTCGTTTAAGCCCGCTATTACCGGCTCGTTATTTAATGCGGAGACATCGGCTTCGCTGTTAACCGCATTGGCAAAGCTGCTGGTGGTTTCGGCATTGGATGCGGAGTTGGATGAGGTGTTCGGTGCAGCGTCAGAAAACGTACTATCGCGCTCGTTGCTTTGATTTTTGGTGCGCGGGCTGGGCACAAACCTGGGAGCAACACGAGTGATTCGCTCCTGAATGGGCGGGTGCGTAGCAAACAGCCTTCCCAGTTTGTTGCTAATGCCCATGCTAAAAAACATATGGCTGAATTCTGCGGCATTTTTGTGCTGCCATCGACTGCTGCTCATACTCGATTGATGGGCAATGGCATCCAGTGCCCCGGCTATGCCGTTAGGGTTGCGGGTATATTGTACGGCGGAGGCGTCGGCTAAAAATTCACGTTGGCGACTGGTTGCCGCGGCAATAATTTTGCCAAATAAGGTGCCCACGTAGCCGATAATGATAAAACCCAACCCCAACAACGCAGCTCTACCACCGTTGCGGCGTGATGAGCTGGAGCGATAGCCCGTGTGAGACCCGCGTAAAATCATCTGGCCAATTAAGCCAATTATCAAAATACCGTTTAACAAGCTCACCATTTTTAAATTCAATCGCATATCACCGTGCAGAATATGGCTGAATTCGTGGGCGATAACGCCTTGTAATTGCTCCCGATTGAGGGAATCCAGCGCGCCTTGAGTAATACCGATAACCGCGTCGGTCGGCTGATAACCCGCGGCAAAGGCGTTAATGCCGGGTTGATCGAACACATAAACTGTGGGCACTGGCATGCCCGAGGCAATGGCCATTTCTTCCACCACATTCAATAACACCTTTTGTTGTGCATTGGCGTTATCGGCGTTGAGTAATTGGCCGTTTAACGAGGAGGCTACCGCCTCGCCCCCGCGCTTTAGTTGAAACGCGCGAAATAAACTGGCCCCCACCACGGTCGCGACAATAACCGCGCTGACCTTTAGCAACAAATCCCAACTTAGATTAGAGAGCCAAGCGTGCAGTAAACTGGTGTTTTGTTCCGCAGCTTGTAAGTGCACTCCCGTCCCTAAATGAAAATAGTGAATAAAAATCGCGGTAAATACCGTGGTAATCGCTATTAAAACGATCACCGCGAGTATTAATAATCCCACCAGTAATTTGGTGTTGCGTTTGGCCAGATCCTGCTGGTGAAAAAAATCCATGCGAAGTCGCTCCAATAAGCGCGTTATTGCCGATCAGAAACTGACTTTTGGTGCGGCTTGAATGGCGGCGCTGTCTTCAAACTCCAATAAACTGGCGTCTTTACCATGACCAAACGCGCCGGCTAGCATGACTGGCGGAAAGCTTTGCTTGTAACTGTTGTAGTGAGTTACCGCATCGTTAAAGGCTTGGCGAGCAAAAGAGACCTTGTTTTCGGTGGAAATTAATTCCTCGGAGACCTGCGCCATGGAGGCGTCGGCTTTTAGATCCGGGTAGGCTTCCACCACCACATTCAACTTGCCCAGCGCCGCGCCCAACATACTCTCGGCAGAGGCTAGGTTGGCGACAGCATTTGGATCGCCGGGATTTTGAGCGGCAGCACTCAACTGCGAGAGCGCTTGGTTGCGGGCACTGACTACGGCCTCTAGGGTTTCGCGCTCGTGTTTTAAATAGCCTTTGGCGGTTTCCACTAGATTGGGAATTAAATCGTAGCGGCGCTTGAGTTGTACTTCGATTTGCGAAAACGCGTTTTCGAATCGATTTTTTAACGTGACGAGTTGGTTGTAAATGTTAACGATATAAAGAAATAAGCCAATTAAAATCACTAGAGTGACGATGGTTGAAATATCCATATCAAATCCTAAGCAAAATTGCCTCTTTCACAGTGTTGAAGGCATCGTTTATTGGTATATGATCGTGGTGCGAGGCTTTTAAACAAGCTTGGCACCATATCCTACGGGTGAATCTTTTCTGTTGCGGCGTAAATTGATACATTGCATGGACAAATATAACAAATATCGTCACATATTCCTGCGCGCAACAAGCACCCACTAATCAAATGTACCTTTCTGGAGGCAAACATGAGTGATGCAGTAGTTATCGTTGGTATGGCCCGTACCCCAATGGGGGGAATGTTAGGGGCCCTCAGCGATGTTCCCGCAACTGAATTAGGCAGTATTGCAATTAAAGCCGCTCTGGCGGATGCCAATATCGTTGGCAATGATGTGGATTCTGTATTGATGGGCTGTGTGTTGTCTGCAGGGCTGGGTCAATCACCGGCACGCCAAGCGGCGCTGGGCGCAGGCTTGCCACTGGGCGTGACCATCGCCACGGTTAACAAGGTGTGTGGCTCCGGCATGAAAACCGTGTGCATGGCCGCCGATATGATTCAAGCGGGTCGTGCTTCCGTTGTGGTTGCCGGTGGTTTGGAGAATATGTCGGCCGCGCCTTACATGATCAAAGAGGGCCGCAAAGGTTTTCGTATTGGTCACGGTCAAATTCTTGATCACATGTTCTACGATGGATTGCAAAACGCCTACGACGATTCATTAATGGGCGCGTTTGCTGAGAAGTGTGCGGGTAAGTACGAATTTTCCCGCGAAGAGCAAGACGCTTTTGCGATTGAATCTCTGCGTCGCGCCAACGAAGCCATCGAAACCGGTAAATTCAATCGCGAAATTGCGCCGGTTACCATTAAAGGTCGCAAAGGCGATACCGTGGTCGATACCGACGAGCAGCCACCTAAGGCTCGCCCGGAAAAAATTCCTTCGCTAAAACCGGCTTTCGATAAAGAAGGTACTGTCACTGCCGCTAACGCCAGTTCGATTTCCGACGGTGCAGCCGCGTTGGTATTGATGAGCGAATCCGAAGCCAACAAGCGCGGTCTTAAGCCTATTGCCAAACTTGTGGGTCGCGGTGAGTACGGTCAGGAGCCTGAGTGGTTTACCACAGCACCGGTGGGCGCGATCAAAAAAGTGGTTGAGGAAGCCAGCTGGTCGGTTAACGATGTGGATCTGTTCGAAATCAACGAAGCTTTTGCGGTAGTAACCATGGCCGCCATGCGCGAATTTGAATTGGATCACGCCAAGGTTAACGTTCACGGCGGTGCTTGTGCGTTGGGTCACCCCATTGGTGCTTCTGGTGCGCGAATTTTGGTTACCCTGTTGTCGGCCATGGAAACCTACGATAAGAAAACCGGTATCGCTGCGCTTTGCATTGGTGGTGGTGAAGGTATTGCGGTCGGTGTAGAAAGAGCTTAATTTTTTAAGCGATAAAAACACGAAAAAGCTACGTTCAAGCTAACACGATTCGTTTCAGTAGTATTTGCTTGCGGGGCCAGTTAATTATTGATTAGCTGGCCCTCGTAACGCTAATAAAATAACAAAGAAACGACGCAACAAAGTAAAAAGCGCAACTCATGCGCTTTTTTTATGTTTGTTTTTTGCTCAAATTAATCGATGTATTCAATAACGCGGACTACTTTAGTCACTCGGCCCACCGATGCCGCCAATGTGCTGGCTTTTTCGGCCTGTACGCGCGTCATTAAACCAATTAAATAAACAACGCCATTTTCCACTTCCATTTTTACACGGCTGCTTTTGACATCGGGGCTGGTCAGTAATTTGGTGCGCACTTTGGTAGCAATCCAGCCGTCGCCACGATTCATCCAAAAGGTAGCGTTGCTGCGAATTTCCAGTTCGTTGTGCACTTGTCGTACTCGATCCAGTTCGCGCACCACTTCGGCGGCTTGATTTCGCAATTCTTTGTTGGGCACCTGGCCGGTTAATAGGGCCACACCGTTGTACACGGTCACTTTGATATTGGCTTCTTTTAAGGCATCGCTGGTTTTATTGAGATTAACCGTAGCGATGGTTTCCAACTGTTCGTCATCTAAATAGGTGCCAAACGTGCGCTTGGTGGGATCGGGTGTGATGGGCTCGTCGGTGGTGGCTCCCACAAAAGTCGTGCAGCCCGTTACGCCACTTAACAGCAATAGTGCTAACAGTGACAACAGCGTGCATTTGGCGGTATTAAAGCCATTAACGGCCGAGGGGAAGGTTAGTCGTGTTCGAGCGGGCCAAACAATTGATAATCGATTAAATCGCATAGGCAAAAAATAGATAATAAGTGAACTTCGTGAACGCGCGCCCGGGAATCAATCGGTGCGCGTAATTCCATGTCATGGACATCCAACAGGGCCGGAATGTTTCCGCCATCGCGGCCGGTAAAGGCGATGACCGACATATTTCGATCGTGGGCGCTGGCCACGGCCTGTATTAAATTGCTGGGATTACCGCTGGTGGTGAATAATACCAACACATCGCCATCTTGGCCGAGCGCCATAATTTGTTTAGAGAAAATGTCGTTAAAGCTGTTGTCGCTGGCAAACGCGGTAATGGCTGTGGGATTGGTGGCCAATGCGTAGGCGGCAAAACCCGGTCGCTCGCGCTCGAAACGATTGGTTAAACAATTCACCAAAACTTGTGAATTGGCCGCAGAATTACCATTACCCGCGACAAAAATTTTATTTTCGTTTAACAGTGCCGCCACAATGCATTCACTGGCGTGAACCAACCCGGGTGCCAATAATTCGCCGGAGACCATTTTGGCTTCCAGACTTTTGTGAAACAAACTGATGACCCGTTCTTCTAGGTCGGTGTTTTCCTGAGGCGGTTGATTCATGGGCGGGCGGGTTAAATCCTATGGTTAGCTGTGCGCTTAATACGCAACAAATGCGTCTTTTATCCAATTAATGTGTTGTTGCGAATTATCGTACGCCACAGCCACAACATCAAATCGGCAATTGTATTGTTGATATTGGCTGTGGTTGCTTAAAAAATGCTCGGCGGCGGCGATAATTTTTTGTTGCTTGGCGGCAGTTACCATTTCCTCGGCGTAGCCGTGAGAATGTGAGCGGCGAAATTTTACTTCCACAAACACCAGCGTGTTGTCGTTTTTCATGACCAAATCGATTTCGCCATAACGGCACCGATAATTATTGGCCACCGATTTAAGCTTGTGTTGCTTTAGGTATTGTTCGGCATCGGCCTCCGCTTTGGCTCCGGTTTGCGCCGTTTGGCTGTGGCGTTGGCGATTAAACATACAATCAGTTAATGACCGTGCCATCGGCCACGGTGGGCACCACTAAAGCTTTGCCGCCACTGATAATGGCCAAACTTTGTTCGCGCGCGATACGACCTCGACTGGTGAGGAATAACTCACCGGTTGCGCCGTAGTAGCGGGTGTTGTTGGCGTTTTGAAATTGCAGCAGACGCGGGTACAGTCGATAAGCATCCACGCCCAGTGCGTGAATACTTTGCAAATGTTTTTGATGGCTCACGTAGTCGTCGAGCAGAGTGCGTTCGGGCTTAGAAAAACCAAAATACCAGGGCAAGGTGGTAAAGCGAATGCCGTTTAAATCGTTGTTATCGGCTGTGCGCGCGTTGGGATCATAAATATGCCCGGTGGCGTACACGGGAATATTGGCCGCGTAGTGAAATTCTAAAATAGGCTTCAGTTGGCGGGCATCTTCTGGGTTGGCGACCATAAAAATCATGTCGATGTCTTGCCGTGAGCGCGGTTCAGTTTCGAGATTCATGCCTAGTAACTGTTCCAATTTGCGCCCGCGCTGTTTGCTGCGATCAACCAACAGCGACTGCTCGACGATTTGCGAAAACAACCCCTGCTGGGCAAACTCACTGGCTACCGCCAAGCTGCCGCCCAATTCCGTCCAGGCCAAGGCAAAGGCATCGGCAGATCGATCACCCCAATCGCGATCGGACGACAAAATCATGGCTCGGCGGTGGCCATCGCGCCAAGCGCGCTCGGCTATTTGCCGGGCTTCGTCTTCTACCGCCAAGCCAAACTGGTATAGGTTATCGGTCACCAGCGATTCGCCCACGATGTAATTTAATGCAAGCGTCGGCACCGGCAGAGCGGGGCGCAGGTTGAGTTCGTCCAACGGGGCTTTTTGCAGTGGCCCAATGACGGTTTCGGCGCCTTCAGCAACGGCTTGGTCGTAGAGCAAATTAATGTTCGCTCCATCGGTGTTGTACAACTGCACACGAGGCACTTCATGCCCGGATTGCGCCGCAGCATAGTAAGCCGACATAAACCCTTCGCGCACCGCATTGCCAGCATTGCCAAATTTACCGGTGAGTGGCAGTAACAGCGCCACCTGCTTGGGCTGATTGAGCACCAGTTGCTGCAATAACTGCAAATCTTGAGGCAAGGATTGGCTGGCCGGGTGTTGAGGCCAGGTTTGCTGCCAAAAGCGGATTTGCTGCAGTTGTTGTTCGATGTTGTACTGGTTGTTTTTGCTGATGGCCGCCAGTGAATACCAACCGCGCAACAACTGTGAAGGCTCATTTTCGCTCAAGGCGTTTAATGTTGATTGCGGCAAGCCAGATAACAATCGCCAAATCCGCTCGTTATTGGCCACGGTGGCTGTATCGCTCAATAACAACGGGGCGAGCGCCAGGTATTCTTTGATTGCCAACACTGGGTCGTCGGTGACTTCGTAAACTCGGGCAATGTTGCCGCGCCAGTGCAATTCTTGATCAACGGTTAGCGTGTGTTGCAGGGCGTTGAGGTCGAATTGCCCAAGAATGCGCTTGGCAACAAAATAGTCGCCGAGTCGCAGGCAAAGGTCGCTGTAGGCCAGGGTGTAGTTCACGGCGGCGTGAGGGGGTAACTGTTGATAATCGATATCGGCGAATACTCGGCTGGCGGTATTAAATTCGCCAAATTCCACCATCAACTGGCCGGCCTCGAGTTTGGCCTCGGCGGCTCCGGCTTGGTCGCCCAACGCTTGCAATCGCTCGGCGTTAGACAACAGCGTCTCCACATCCTGGCGACTGGTTTCGGCGGGCGTTATCGTCTGCTCGCTGGGTTTGGTGGGGTTGGAGCCGCAACTCGCCAATGCAACAACCAGCGCACTGATGAATGCAGAGCGCATGAAGGTTAAGCGTAACGAGGTTGGATGCATCAAGCTTGAAGACTTTGAACTTCTGCCAAACGGTGCTAATCGAGATCGTTTGAGCGGTTTTCGATTCACTCGGTTAACGTATTGCCCAACGATTTGCTTTAAAATTGCCATTAATTTTTTAATCCAGGTGATTCAATGCCGCCAACGCTTTCTCAGGGGCAACTGTTTGTGGTTGCCACACCCATTGGTAATTTGGCCGATATGGTACCCCGTGCGGTTGAAACTCTCCAAACGGCAGATTTAATCGCCGCAGAAGATACGCGCCACAGTGCGCCGTTAATGGCGCATTTTGATATAAAAACGCCCATGGTGGCCTATCACGATCATTCCGACGATCGCAAAGTGCAACAATTGATCGACAAAATGCAGGCGGGTTCCAAAATTGCGCTGATTTCCGACGCCGGCACACCGCTCATTTCCGATCCCGGCTATCGATTGGTGGCCGAAGCCCGCAAACACGGCATTGCAGTCACGCCCATTCCCGGTGCCAGCGCCATTACCGCGGCGCTTTCTGCCTCGGGGTTGGCCACCGATCGCTTTCGGTTCGATGGATTTTTGCCGCCCAAAACCACGGCTCGACAAAAAATGTTAACCGGGCTCAAGGATGATCCAGCAACGCTCGTATTTTATGAAGCGCCGCACCGATTGCTGGCCAGTTTGGACGACATTCAAACGGTTTTTGGCACAGAGCGGCGAATGGTGGTTGCTCGCGAGATCAGTAAAACCTTCGAGACCTTTCTGTGCGGCTCTATCGCCGAAGTGCGCGAGCAAGTCGCCGCCGACAGTAACCAGCAGCGCGGCGAGATTGTAATTATGGTGGCAGGCGCCGAACAACGCGACCTTGCCATCGATACGGCCAGCCAAAAATTAATGGCCAGTCTCATTCCTCATATGCCGCTTAAGCAGGCCGCCAGTATTGTTGCGGAACACACCGGCATTAAAAAGAATCTGCTTTACCAGTGGGGATTGGAGCAGAAATAATCTGCTCCAAGATTTCGCGAGCACATTAACTAAATCTGGCTCTGGCGAGTAAGTTGCGCTAATCTCTCCAGTCCGAAGTCGACCGGACAGTCGCTCTGCCTTTTAGGTAGGGAGGAAAGTCCGGGCTCCATAGGGTAGAGCGCCAGATAACGTCTGGGAGGCGTAAGCCTACGGCCAGTGCAGCAGAGAGTAGACCGCCTAAGCTACGTTGTAGCCGGTAAGGGTGAAAGGGTGCGGTAAGAGCGCACCGCGCAGCTGGTAACAGTTTGTGGCATGGTAAACCCCGCTCGGAGCAAGACCAAATAGGCCTTCTATGGCGTGACCCGCGCTGAAGGCGGGTAGGTTGCTTGAGGTGCTCGGTGACGAGCATCCCAGATGAATGATTGTCCTCGACAGAACCCGGCTTATAGGTCGACTTCGGTATTTTTTCTTAAAATTTGGTGGTCAATTCCTGCTTGTTACTGGAATGTTCGCCCGTTTTCTTTGTTTGCCGCAAAACTTCGCCTCGCTCGTTTACCATAAATTTACATTTGACTCTAACTGTTAGATTTTTTAATAGAAAAAAGTCTAAGAGTTCAGGCAAATTCTCATAAACCCTCCTAGGTTCCTGTTTTACAACAGGTTTGTGTCTTTGGTTGATTTCTAATCAGGTCGGCTGTGCCTGATCTTTTTCTGGTTTCCCTCTCTCTTCTTAATTTTTCCTTGTAGATCAACGCTCTAAATCAATTTTCCGTCCTTGACTTTGGCTTGATGCCACATATAGTGTGCATTAGTGGTATAAAGTGGATTTAAGTGGATATTAGTGGGTCAAATGGCCTCCAAGGTGGAAAATGTTTCTCGGCAGTCACTCAATCACGATGGATGCGAAGGGGCGCGTTGCGATCCCCACGCGTGTGCGTGATTTGCTGAGCGGCCATTGCAACAACCACATTGTGCTCACCGCCTCCACAGAAGATAAATGTTTGATCCTCTACCCGAAACCCGAGTGGGACGAGATTGCGCCAAAGATTGAATCCTTGCCTTCGCGCAAGAGCAAATTTGTACGCCGCACCAAGCTGCTGATGTTGGGATATGCCAATGAAATGGAAGTGGATGCTAATGGCCGCATCTTGATTCCACCCACGCTGCGCGACTATGCGGGCTTGGATAAAAAACTGATTATTGTCGGCCAGGGCAAAAAGCTCGAAATCTGGTGCGAAGACAAGTTCAAAGCCTGGATTGAAGAAGATGACGACGAAGAAACCATGCCAGATGAACTGGCCGAGCTGGATTTTTAGAGCCAGCGCTTATGACAGGTGATGTTCACTACTCGGTGCTGCTGGAAGAGTCGGTTACCGAATTAACATTTGATGAAGATGGCTTTTACATCGATGGCACTTTTGGTCGTGGTGGTCACAGTCGAGCCATTCTGGGCAGGCTCTCCAATAAAGGGCGCTTGCTGGCAATCGATAAAGACCCCGAGGCCATTGCGGTTGGCAACGAGTTAGCTGCCGCCGACAGTCGGTTTTCTATCGCTCATGCCTCCTTTGCCGAGATGGAGCGTTTAGTGGTTGAGCGAGGTTTGATGGGCCAGGTAACCGGTGTGTTGCTGGATTTGGGGGTGTCTTCGCCCCAGTTGGATCAAGCCGAGCGCGGCTTTAGTTTTCAGCACGATGGCCCATTGGATATGCGCATGGATACCAGTCGTGGCGAGAGCGCCGCCGAGTGGGTTAATCGGGCATCCGAGCAAGACATTATTTGGGTGTTAAAGAATTACGGCGAAGAGCGATTCGCCAAACGAATGGCCCGAGCGATTGTAACTCATCGTGCCACAGAGCCTTTTGAGCGCACAGCGCAGTTGGCCAAAGTGGTAGCCGAGGCCAATCCCGCTTGGGAAAAGGGCAAAAATCCGGCAACTCGAGCGTTTCAGGCCATTCGCATGCAGGTTAATAACGAATTAGACGATTTGCAAACCGCCCTGGCGGCAGCGTTGGAAATGTTAACGGTGGGTGGCCGTTTAGTGGTGATCAGTTTTCACTCGTTGGAAGATCGCTTGGTGAAGCAATTTATTCGTCGCCACGAGCGCGGCGATCCACTACCCAAAGGTTTGCCAGTCACCGAAAGCGCACTCAACAAACGCTTGCGGTCGTTGAGTAAGGCGCAAAAGGCCGGAGAACAAGAATTAAAAGAAAATGTTCGTTCACGCAGTGCGGTTATGCGCGTGGCAGAAAAGCTCAAATAAACCGGGTTATTCCCAACCCTTTGCAGAGGTAAAGAGCCAGTTCCATGGCAGTGTTAACGACGGATCGAGCCCAGCTAAAACACCAGCGAGCGCCCCAAGGGATGCTCTGGCTGGTGTCTGTCGTTTTATGGCTAACGGTTTTGGTGTCGGCGTTGGCGGTGGTGTACAGCACCCATCAGGCCCGATTGCTAACCAATCAATTGGCGGCCGCCGAGGCGGAGTCGGCTCGACTGCAAGTACAGCGTGGCCAGTATTTGTTGGAACGCAGCGCCTGGGGGGCTTATAGCCGGGTGGAAACCTTGGCCGCAGAACAATTGCACATGACTTTGCCTCAAGCTGAACACATTGTGGTGGTAGAACAATGAGTCGCGCGCGCAAACAACCGGGAAAAGCCGCCGGCAACAGTAAGTTGGCCGCACCGGTCATCGTGCCGCGCTGGCGTTTTTACTTTGTTAGTGTGGTGCTGGCTGCTATGGGGATAGCGCTTGTGGTTCAGCTGGCCAGGTTGCAGGTGGTGCCGGGAGCTGATCGCGGTGCCGAGTTTTTGCGCGAGGCCGGCGAGAATCGCACTTTGCGCTCGCAAACTATTGCGGGCTATCGCGGTGTCATTTCCGATCGATACGGCGAGCCGTTGGCGGTGAGTACGCCGTTGATTTCGGTTTATTTAGACCCGCAACTGGTCACTACCGAGCACGAGCAGCTGCCTCGCTTGGCCGAATTGGCGGAATTAAATGTGGGTGAACTAAAAGCCAAACTAAAGCGCTTTAGTAATCGCTCGTACATGTCGCTTAAGCCGCGTTTACCGCCAGAACAGGTGGAGCAAATTAAACAATTGAACATTGCCGGGCTGTATTACGAAACCGAATACCAGCGCTATTACCCGTCGGCGGAAGTGAGTGCGCAACTATTGGGGTTTACCAGTATTCGCGACGAGGGGCAGGAAGGCATTGAGTTGGCGTACGACGACTGGCTGCAGGGCTCGCCCGGCAGCCGCACCGTGTTAAAAGACGAAAAAGGCAACATCATTCGCAACGTGGGCATCACTGAGGCGGCCAGCCCGGGCAACAATCTGGCGCTGTCCATCGATTTGCGTTTGCAGTACATGGCCTACCGAGAATTAAAAGCTGCGGTGGCGCTCAATCAGGCGGAATCCGGCTCGGTGATTGTGTTGGATGCAAAATCCGGCGAGGTGTTGGCGCTGGTTAACCAGCCATCGTTTAACCCCAACGACCGCAGCCGTTTAAATTTGCAGCGCGATGGCGTGCGCAACCGAGCGTTGGTGGATCAGTTAGAGCCGGGCTCAACGATTAAGCCATTTAGCATTATGGCGGCGTTGGAGCAGGGCGTGGCTCGGCGCGACACAATTATCGATACCAGCCCAGGCTATGTGCATGTGGGCGGTAAAACATTTTTGGATCCCGTGAATTACGGCGAATTGGATGTGACCTCGATTATAAAAAAATCTAGCCAAGTGGGCACCACCAAGCTGGCTTTAAAAACTGGACCGCAGGCCATTCGCGATATGTATTATCGCGTGGGTTTGGGCCAGGCTCCGGGTACGGGTTTTCCCGGTGAGAGCGTGGGCGTATTGCCCGAATACGAACGCTGGCCCTCGGTAACCATCGCCAACTACGCCTTTGGTTACGGTTTTACCACCAGTGTTTTGCAGTTGGCGCAGGCCTATGCCGTAATCGCCAACGACGGCATTAAAAAGCCCGTGTCGCTGCTTAAGCGCGAAGAGAAAGCGCCCGAGCAACGAGTTGTGAGCGAGTCCATCGCGCGTGCCATGAAAGCCATGCTCGCCACGGTAACGCAAAAAGGCGGTACCGGTGTTCGAGCTCAATTAGCTCACTACGCCACGGCGGGTAAATCGGGAACGGCGCATTTGATTGGTGAGCACGGTTATGCCGATGATCGCTACCGATCATTGTTTGCAGGCTTTGCACCACTCGATAATCCCGAAGTGGTGGTGGTGGCCGTTATTTCCGAGCCGAAAACCGGAAAATATTACGGCGGCGAAGTGGCCGCACCGGTATTTGCCAATGTTACCGAGGCGGCACTGAGATTGTTGGAAGTACCGCCTGATGCCGAGCTGATAAAACATCAGGTCGCCGGAGGTGCACAGTGACAACCGTTGCCGAATTACTGCAATTTTGCCCGAGCGCGCCATTAAATGAAGCTTGGGCCACGATTCAGCCCAATCATTTGGTGCTCGACAGCAGAGCGGTGCAGCCGGGCGATGTATTTGTAGCGTTAAAAGGCAGCCAGCGCGATGGTCGTGAATTTATCGACAGCGCCATTGCCAATGGTGCCAGTTTGGTTTTTGCAGAAAGCGATTCGATTCAAGGAAGTCCAATAAAAGACGCCTTAATTAAAGGCGATTTAATTAAAGAAGAATGGCGCGGCGATGTGGCGGTTTTATTTTTACCGCATTTAACCCAAAAGCTCTCGCACATGGCCGCGCAATTTTACGGTTGCCCTGCGAACAGCTTACACGGCTTTGCTGTAACCGGTACTAACGGAAAAACCACTTGCAGTCATTTATACGCTAATTTGCGGCAGCGGTTGGGCGATCGTGTTGGCGTTGTTGGCACATTGGGTTATGGCGTGTACGGCGAGCCGTTAAACGAAACCGGCTACACCACGCCCGATGCCATCTATTTACAAAAAATATTGAGCGAATTAAATGACCACAGTGTGGATTTTTTGTCCGTCGAGGCTTCATCGCACAGTTTAGATCAGGGAAGGCTCAACGCCGTGCCTATATCGTCGGCGTTGTACACCAATTTAAGCCGTGACCATTTGGATTATCACGGCGATATGGAATCGTACGCGCAAAGTAAATGGCAGTTATTTGATCGCGGCGAATTAAAAATCGCGGTGATTAATTGGGATGATGATTACGGTCGACAGTGGTTGTCGCGCTTAAGTAGCCAAGTATCGACGTACAGTTACTCAATTGAGAATGCACAGGCGGATGTGTTTGCCAGCGAAATTCGCTATCACGACCAAGGTGTTAACGCACGTTTAACAACCCCTTGGGGCAATACTGAAATTCAGAGCCCATTAATGGGTGCATTTAATTTGAGTAATTTACTGGGCGTACTCACGGTATTGTTGGCCGAGGGCGTAGCGCTCGAAAAATTGGCTCCTGAGCTTGCCGCAATAAAACCCATTGCCGGGCGTATGCAGTCGCTGCCAAAAAAAGCAGGGCAGCCGCATGTGGTCATTGATTTTGCCCACACGCCGGATGGTTTGCAGCACGCGTTAACGGCTTTGCGTCAGCATTGCCAGGGCCAGCTGTGGTGTATTTTTGGTTGCGGCGGTGATCGAGATACTGGTAAGCGACCGCAAATGGCCGCGGTGTCTGAGTCTATAGCAGATAGCATCGTGGTTACTAACGATAACCCTCGCTCAGAGCAGCCCGAGGACATTGCCGAGCAAATAATGCAAGGCTTTAAAAAACCAGAGAACGTTAAAGTTTTATTGGATCGTGGGCAGGCCATTGAGTGGGCCATTAATCAGGCGGGTGAAAACGATTGTTTGTTGGTAGCCGGTAAAGGTCATGAAAGTTATCAACTTATCGGCAACCAGCGATTAGATCACTGCGATTATCAAATCTGTTCAAAGGTTCTAGCACAGCGGGGGCAAACATTGTGATTGCAATTAGCTTGAGCGAGATAGCCAAAATTACCGGCGGTCAATTATTAGGCGAGGACGCAGTTGTTACGTCCATTAGTACAGACAGCCGAAATATTAGCCACGGCGATTTATTTGTGGCGTTGCAGGGTGATTATTTCGACGGCAACGAATACGCCGCAGAGTCCCTTGAACACGGAGCCATGGCGGTATTGGTGAATCGCGAGCAAGTTAATTTTCCCGCGAGTCAAGTAGTGGTGGGTGACACCACCGAAGCGTTGGGTGTAATTAGCCACTGGGTGCGCAAGCAGTGGAATAAACCTTTAGTGGCCATTACGGGTAGCTGCGGTAAAACCACCGTTAAAGGCATGGTTGCGTCTATTTTATCTGAGCTTGGTAATACGCTGGCGACGCGAGGCAATTTAAATAATCACATTGGCGTACCCAAAACACTAATGCAGCTCAATCCTGAATGTGATTATGCCGTAATCGAAATGGGTGCCAGTGCTCTGGGTGAAATTAATTATCTCACCCATTTAGCCAAGCCCCAGGTGGCATTGATTAATAATGTGGTGCCCGCACACCTGGAGGGATTTGGCTCGGTCGATGCCATCGCTACGGCCAAAGGCGAAATATACTCTGGTTTAAGTGATGACGGTACGGCCATTATTAATTTAGACGATCGTTACGCTGGGCAATGGCTAAATGAAATTGGCGAGCGCAATTGGTTGGGTTTTAGTGTTAAAGATCACGAAGCGGATCTTTATGCAACGGATATCGAAATTGATCAGCGCGGTTGCGCGGGTTTTAACCTGTGTTCCAAAGTGGGCACCATCGCCGTGCAATTAAATGTTTTGGGCCGGGCCAATGTAGCCAATGCCTTGGCGGCAGCGGCATGTACCGTTCAGTTGGAAGCGACGCTCGAACAAATTAAATCCGGATTGGAAAATTTTCGGGGTGTACCCGGACGGTTGCAAGTACAAGAAGGTATCAACGGCAGTTGGGTGATCGACGATAGCTACAACGCCAATCCAGGCAGTGTAAAAGCGGCCATCGATGTATTGGCGGAATTTTCTGGGAAAAAAATACTGGCATTAGGTGATATGGGCGAATTAGGTGCAGAGGCCCAAGCAGAGCATCGCGAAGTGGGTCGCTATGCAAAAACAGAATGTGTGGATCAAGTGCTCACGGTTGGCCCGCTCAGTAAGCATACCTGCACAGAGTTTAGCGACGGTGCTACACATTTTGTTAATAATTTAGAACTGGCTGAAGCCTTAAAAAAAGTCTTGGCCAAAGACGTGGTGGTTTTAGTAAAAGGTTCCCGTAGTGCCGGTATGGAATCGGTTGTGCGAGCCATAATTAAGGATGGAGAGACAATCTAATGTTGGTTTGGCTGGCGCAGTATTTACAAGAATACATCAGTGGTTTTGCTGTATTTCAGTACATCACCCTGCGAGCGATTATGGGCGTGCTGACTGCGCTGGTTATCTCAATGGTATTTGGCCCTTGGATGATTCGCAGGCTCAACCAATTACAGATTGGTCAAGCTGTGCGTGACGATGGGCCACAAAGTCACTTAAGCAAAAGTGGCACACCCACCATGGGCGGCACGCTCATTTTAGCGGCGATATTTATCAGCTCGTTGTTGTGGTCGGATTTAAGCAATCGCTACGTGTGGGTTGTTCTAATTGTAACCGCCGTGTTTGCCGCTGTGGGCTGGGTGGATGACTACCGCAAGGTTGTAGAAAAAAATTCACGCGGGCTGCCAGCAAAATGGAAATACTTCTGGCAATCGTTTGCCGGAATTGGCGCTGCCGTATTTTTGTATTACACCGCAGAAGTTCCTGCTGAGACGCAGCTGTTTGTACCGTTTTTTAAAAGTGTGGCCTTAGAGATGGGGCTCTTTTATATCGTATTTACCTATTTCGTTATTGTTGGCAGTAGCAATGCGGTGAATTTAACCGATGGCTTGGATGGCTTGGCCATTATGCCGTCGGTAATGGTGGGATCGGCGCTAGGGATTCTGGCCTACTTGGTTGGTCACAATGAATTTGCCAGCTATTTGCACATTCACAACATTCCAGGCACAGGCGAGCTTTCGGTATTTTGTGCGGCGCTCGCGGGTTCGGGGTTGGGCTTTTTATGGTTTAACACCTATCCCGCGCAAGTTTTTATGGGCGATGTGGGGGCTCTCGCATTGGGAGCGGCGTTGGGAACCATTGCCGTTATTGTTCGCCACGAAATTGTATTTTTTATTATGAGCGGTGTTTTTGTTATGGAAACCGTCTCGGTGATACTGCAAGTGGGTTCTTACAAGCTCACTGGTCGGCGAATATTTCGCATGGCGCCGCTGCATCACCATTTTGAATTAAAAGGCTGGCCAGAACCTCGTGTCATTGTTCGGTTTTGGATTATTACGGTAATGCTGGTGTTGTTCGGATTGGCAACGCTCAAACTTAGGTAAATTTAATGGCTGATTTAATCGCGACAAGTCGAGTAGCCGCTGTGGTGGGTCTGGGAGCATCCGGATTAGCCACGGCGCGTTTTCTTGCGCGTGAAGGAAAGCCATTTGTGTTGTTGGATACGCGATCGAAGCCGCCGCTGCTGGATGCATTTTTAAAAGAATTTCCCGACATAACACCGGAATGTGGCCCGCTCAACAGCGAAACTCTGAATTCCGTTGCGCAAATAATCCTAAGCCCAGGGCTTGCTAAAAATATGCCGGAAATTCAAGCCGCGGAGCAAGCCGGCGTCGAGGTGATCGGTGATATCGAATTGTTTGCGCGCCATGCCAATGCGCCCATTGTGGCCATTACCGGTTCCAACGGTAAAACTACGGTCACGACTTTAGTGGGCGGTATGGCAAAGGCCGCAGGATTGAATGTGTTGGTGGGCGGTAATATTGGCACGCCCGCGTTGGACTTGCTCGCCGAGCCCACGCCTAATTTTTATGTATTGGAACTGTCGAGTTTTCAATTGGAAACCACGCAGCACTTAAATGCGTTTGCTGCCACGGTATTAAATGTTACCAAAGATCATTTGGATCGATATTCGAGTTTTATGGCTTACCACAGAGCCAAAATGCGAATTTTGTTTGGGGCGAAAAATGTTGTGGTCAATCGCCAGGATTTGCTAACGCGTGGGCCAATCAGCCAGGACGTTAACCAAATCAGTTTTGGCTTGAATGTTCCCGATTTAAAAGACTTCGGAATTATCGAGCATGAGTCCGAACGCTATTTGGCCAAAGGTTTGGACGCGTTGTTGCCGGTGGCAGAAGTTAAATTACACGGCTCGCACAACCTCAGCAACGCACTGGCCGCTATGGCTTTAGTCGATTTGATGGGTGGGCTAAATCAAGCTGCGCTTAGCTATTTATCGAATTTTACCGGTATCGATCACCGTTGCCAGTGGGTGGCTAAGAAGTCAGGCGTAACCTTTTTTAACGACTCCAAAGCCACCAATGTAGGGGCCACTATTGCTGCAGTGCAAGGGCTAACCAACGAGCTTGCCGATAAAAATGCTGTGCATCTTATTTTAGGTGGGCAAAGTAAAGGCGGTGACTTTAACGAGTTGTTGCCTGCCTTAAAAAGCAAAGTGGCGAGCGTACAGATTTACGGCGAAGACGCTGAAATTATTCATGACACATTGGTCAATGCTAACAATGACCAAGCCAGAGAGCTGCAAATAGAAAAAGTTCAAGATTTAAACAGCGCGGTGCAATCTGCTTTTACTTTTGCTAAGTCCGGCGATTATGTGCTTTTGTCTCCGGCCTGCGCGAGCTTTGATATGTTTTCTGGCTACGAAGAGCGTGGTCGAGTATTTATGTCGGCAGTGGAGGCCATTGCCGAATGATGCTCAATGATTGGAGAGATTATCCCTGGCGGGATCAGTTGTTCAGTGGCTTGCTGGCCGACAAGGGGTTGTTAATTTTAATTGCCACCTTGTTATCGCTGGGAGTTGTAATGGTTGCGTCTTCGTCGGTGAGTGTCGCCGCGTTACCAGGTGATGGTTATGGCGATGCTTGGTATTTTGCGCGTCGTCATTTGGTATTTTTGCTGTTGAGCCTTGTGGCTTGTGCGGTGGTGGCTTGTACGCCATTGGTTATATGGCGCAATTACGGCTGGGGGTTATTGCTCGCCGCAATTGTTGTTTTGGTATTGGTATTGATTCCGGGTGTTGGCACAGAGGTTAAAGGGAGTCGGCGTTGGTTGCGTGTGGGTTCGATTAATTTACAGGCATCAGAGCTCGCGAAATTTTGCTGTATCGTGTTTTTTGCCAGTTATTTATCCAAATGGCATCAACAAATAAAGCAAAGTAACACCGCAATTTTAAAGCCGCTGGCAATTTTGGCGGTTATCCTTGCGTTAATTTTAATGGAACCCGATTTGGGCTCCACCGTTGTTTTGGCAATAACTCTGGGTTCCATGTTGTTTATTGCTGGTATAAAACTCTGGCAGTGCTTGGCATTAATGAGTTTGGCGGGCGGGGGATTGTACGTATTAATTTACCAAGTATCCTTCCGCTCAACACGTATCGAGGCTTTTCTCGATCCCTGGCAGCACCAGTTTGGATCTGCGTATCAATTAGTGCAGTCTTTAATCGGCTTCGGTCGAGGCGAATGGCTTGGCTTGGGCTTGGGCAATAGTATACAAAAATTGTTTTTTTTACCCGAAGCTCATACCGATTTTGTTTTCGCGGTTATAGCCGAAGAATTTGGTTTTATCGGTGCGCTGGTGGTTATAGGCCTTTTTGTGGGATTGATCACTAAAGCGTTTATGCTAGCCAAAAAAGCTATCTATCAGGATAACGATTTTGCTTGCTTTGTTTCCTATGGCGTGGGTGTAATGCTCGCTTGCCAAGTATTTATTAATATTGGTGTGGCTTCGGGATTATTGCCTACAAAAGGCTTGACGTTGCCGTTCATCAGTTACGGTGGCAGCAGTTTATTGGTCACTATGATGATGATGGGGTTGCTCATTCGAGTACAAAAGGAGTTGCAAATAACGCTCAAGCCCATCGAGAGGTTAAATCATGAATAAACCTCACGTAATTATTATGGCTGGTGGTACCGGGGGGCATATTTACCCGGCACTCGCCGTGGCCGAAGAATTAAAAAAACAGGGCGTTGCCGTTTCTTGGTTGGGAACACGCAAAGGCCTGGAGGCGCAGTTAGTGCCTAATGCCGGTATCGAAATTGACTACATCGATATCGAAGGTGTGCGTGGTAAAGGCTGGAAATCTTTATTAAAAGCTCCGATTTTACTAACCGGAGCCATAAGTCAAGCAAGACGAATTATTAAACAACGACGCGCGCAGGTGGTAGTTGGTTTTGGCGGTTTTGTCGCCGGGCCGGGCGGCGTGGCTGCTAAATTGTGTGGCTTACCGTTAATTGTTCACGAACAAAACGCTATTGCGGGTACCACCAATAAGCTGTTGGCTAAAATAGCGAATCACGTGTTTAGTGCGTTTCCTAGTGTATTTAAAGGTGCGCTAGTTGTTGGTAATCCCGTACGCAAAGAGATTGTGAATTTACCTAATCCCAGTGATCGTTGGCAGCCGACAACAGCAGAAGCTGGCTCCTCGGGCAATCAACCCTTTAAATTATTGGTGTTGGGTGGCAGTTTAGGTGCCGCGGCTTTAAACGCGTTAGTGCCGCAGGCGATTGCAGCCATAAGAGCGAGGCAAGATATTAATCTTCGAGTGTTGCATCAGTGCGGTAAAAAAAATATAGAAGCGACTCAGAGAGCGTACCAGCAAAGCGGATTAAACTTCGACGATGAGTTTATTCAAGTAAAACCGTATGTTGAGGATATGGCCTCTGCCTATGCAGAGGCGCATTTTGTGATTTGCAGAGCTGGCGCGTTAACGGTTTCGGAGATTGCCGCGGCTGGATGTGCATCGCTAATGGTGCCTTATCCTTATGCCATAGACGATCATCAAACACACAATGCGATGTGGTTGGTCGATCAAGGTGCAGCCAGAGTATGCCAGCAAAAGGATTTGTCTCTGGAGCGCTTGGTCGATGAATTATTGTTTGCTGTTAACCAGCGAGAAAATGTTTTAACCATGGCCAATAAAGCCAGAGACTTGGCGCAAGTTGATGCCGCAGAAAAAGTCGCCGAGAAATGTGTTGAGGTAATGAGCAGTGGACACTAATCAATCATTAATTAATCAAGTGCCGGAAATGCGCCGCATTCGTCGCATCCACTTTATTGGTGTGGGTGGTGCGGGTATGTCGGGCATTGCCGAAGTGCTGCTTAACCAGGGCTATCAAATTTCCGGGTCAGATTTACGTGCGTCGGACGTTACGCAGCGATTGGCGGATTTGGGCGTAAAGATTTTTATCGGCCACCACGGAGCCAATGTGGTCGGCGCCGATGTGGTGGTTAATTCCACGGCGATTGATTTAAGCAATCCAGAATTGATTAGCGCGCGCGAGTACCGAATTCCCATTGTGCGGCGAGCCGAAATGCTCGGTGAATTAATGCGCTACCGTCATGGCATTGCTGTTGCGGGAACACACGGCAAAACCACTACGACGAGTTTGCTAGCGTCCATTTTTGCCAGCGCAGGACGAGATCCCACATTTGTTATTGGTGGTTTGTTAAACAGTGCCGGCAGTCACGCGCAGTTGGGTAAGAGCCGCTATTTAATTGCCGAGGCCGACGAAAGCGACGCATCGTTTTTGCATTTACAACCCATGGTCGCCATCGTCACCAATATTGATGCCGATCATATGGAAACCTACGAAGGTGATTTTGCTCGGGTGAAAAAAACCTTTATCGAATTTTTGCATAACCTGCCGTTTTACGGTTTGGCGGTTGTGTGCGGTGACGACGATGTGATTAACGAAATTCGGCCAGAAATTTCTCGCCCTGTTTTAACGTACGGCTTAGGTGAAGACTGCGATGTGCGCGCTATCGATGTGCGGCAAGAGGGCATGCACAGTCGCTTTAAAGTTTTGTTGCCCGAACGCAAAGAGCCGCTAGAAATGTTTTTAAATATGCCGGGTATTCACAATGTGTTAAACGCGTTGGCGGCCATTGCGGTAGCCGCAGACGAAGGCATTGACGATTTTGCCATTCAATCGGGTTTGGCCGAATTTTTAGGCGTTGGCCGGCGCTTCCAAGTTTATGGGGACATGAGTGTTGGCAGTGGTGTGGCTATGTTGGTGGATGATTATGGTCATCACCCTCGCGAAGTGGCCGCCACTATTAAAGCCGTACGCACGGGTTGGCCGGATCGCCGTTTGGTTATGATTTATCAGCCACACCGATACACACGAACACGCGATTTATTCGAGGATTTCGTGGATGTGTTATCCATGGTGGATCAGTTGATTTTATTAGAGGTGTACAGTGCGGGTGAATCACCTATTCCGGGAGCCGATGGTCGCCAACTGAGTCGCAGTATTCGCAATCGAGGACAAGTCGATCCAATTTTTGTTGAAGGCATTGAGGCTGTACCGGAAGTGGTGAGAGACGTTGTTAAGCCCGGCGATATTGTGATTACACAGGGCGCGGGCAATATTGGAACCTTGGCCAAAGAATTAGCCAAGCGCAAATTGCAATAACGGTATTGGTTGTCGATGAGTTCTAGATTGGATAAAAAACTGGGCCGAGTGGGTATTTTGTTTGGTGGTTGTTCCGCTGAGCGAGAAATCTCGTTAAAAAGTGGTAAAGCCGTATTAAACGCCTTGCGACAGACGGGTATTAATGTGGTGCCGGTATTATTGGATGAACACCCATTAGCGGCTATTCAGGCTGCTGAATTGGATTTAGCGTTTATCGCCTTGCACGGTCCGGGTGGTGAAGATGGAACCATGCAAGCATTGCTGAGTATTTTGGGAATACCTTTTACCGGCAGCGGTGTACAGGCATCTGCCCTGGCAATGGATAAATTAAAAAGTAAATATATTTTGCAAAGTTGCGGTGTTGATACACCAAAGTTCGAAATTTTACTGGAAAACTGCGACTGGCAAGCTGTGCTAACCCGTCTAGGGGGCGCTGCGTTTGTAAAACCGGCCCACGAAGGTTCAAGCATTGGCATGAGTAAAGTGGCGAGTGCCGAGGAGTTAGAAAAAGCTTATCACCTAGCCCGACAATACGATCGCTCGGTGTTTGCTGAAGAATTAATCGTTGGCAGTGAATATACAGTCGCTATTTTAGGGGATCGATGTTTGCCCGCGATTCGCTTGGAAACCGATAATCCGTTTTACGATTACGAAGCAAAATACATCTCAAATCAAACCCAATACCATTGTCCTTGTGGTTTGTCGGAGGATCGCGAACAGCAACTTCAGCAATTGGCCTTGCAGAGTTTTAATGCGTTAGGTTGCGAAGGTTGGGGGCGAGTGGATTTTATGGCGGATAACAGCGGAAATTTTTATGCGCTGGAAGTCAATACGGTACCCGGTATGACGGATCACAGCTTGGTGCCCATGGCAGCGGCCGCAGCGGGCTTGGATTTTGGTAGTTTGTGTTTAAATATTTTGGAATTGACAGTGGATAAAGAGAGCCATTAATAATGCGGCCTGATAAAAAACGACAAGCCAACCACCTCAATCGTCGCAATCAAAAGATTGCGCCGAGCAAAACCCGCTCAAAACGGTTAGGGCGATGGTTTACTGCGTGTTTCGCCGCAGTTTTGGTGGGTGTTGGTGTGTCATTTTTGGGCAGCCATATTCATGCGGCATTTAAAAATATTGCCAACCGACCAGTGGCCGCGGTTGAAGTGGACAGCGAGTTAGAAAAAGTCTCCATGAACGAACTGCAAGGTGTTTTGGAGCCTCTGGTAACACGGCCCTTTTTAAGTATTAATTTGGAAACTATTAAGAGTTCATTGGAAGCCCATCCCTGGATTGCGGAGGTGAGTTTAAGTCGCCAGTGGCCAGATCGCTTGCTTGTATCTTTAAAAGAGGAAACGGCAATTGCCCGTTGGCAAAATACCGGTTTTTTAAACCAAGCCGGTAAAAATATTGAGTTGGAAAACAACAGCACGTTAGATAATTTGCCCAAACTTAGCGGGCCGGATGGCAGCGAGATAACAGTGGCGAGAAAATTTGTTGAGATAAATAACTTGGTTAAGCCACTGAACTTATCGGTATGGCAACTAAAATTATCCGAAGATTTGTCTTGGCAGGTGAGCTTAAATAACGGTTTAGTACTAAAATTAGGCAGAGATCAAATTTTAGAAAAAATAGAGCGTTTTACCGGTGTTTATCACAACACTTTAGAACCGAAGTTAGCCGATATACAATCCATCGATTTACGATACCGCAATGGATTGGCTGTGCGTTGGCAGTCCCAAGCTGTTAGTTCACTAAATTAAAAGAAATTCATACAGGCCAAATTATACAAGGAATTGGCAATGGCAAATGCGCACGATAACCGCATTATTGTAGGTCTGGATATTGGCACTTCGAAAGTGGTTGCCATCGTGGGCGAGTTTTCACCAGAGGGTGAGCTGGAAATTATAGGCATTGGCTCACACAAATCATCCGGCCTAAAAAAAGGTGTGGTGGTTAATATTGAATCGACCGTGCAGTCGATTCAACGCGCGATAGAAGAAGCCGAATTAATGGCAGGCTGTCATATTGAAACAGTCTATGTGGGAATTGCCGGTAGTCACATCAGCAGCTTAAATTCTCACGGTATTGTGGCTATTAAAGATCGCGAAGTGTTAGATCAAGATTTGGAGCGAGTCATTGACGCTGCCCAGGCAGTGGCTATACCCGCGGACCAGAAAATTTTACATATTTTGCCGCAGGAATATTTAATCGACGACCAAGAAGGTGTTAAAGAGCCTTTGGGAATGTCGGGTGTGCGCTTAGAGGCCAAAGTTCATTTGGTTACCTGTGCCGTTAACGCTGCACAAAATATCGAAAAATGCATTCGTCGCTGCGGACTCGAAGTTGAAGATGTTATTTTGGAGCAGTTGGCCTCCAGTTATTCGGTATTAACCGAAGACGAAAAAGAACTGGGTGTGTGTTTGGTGGATATCGGCGGCGGTACAACGGATATTGCCGTGTTTAGCGAAGGGGCTATTCGTCATACGGGTGTGATTCCTATCGCAGGCGATCAGGTTACTAACGATATTGCCATGGCGTTGCGTACACCAACGCCCCACGCCGAAGAAATTAAAATTAAATACGCTTGTGCTCTGGCAAAGCTAACGGGCGACGACGAAAGCATTAAGGTGCCGAGCGTTGGCGATCGCCAACCGCGAGATTTATCTCGCCAAGCTTTAGCCGAAGTCGTTGAACCACGCTACGACGAATTGTTCACGCTGGTGCAAGCTGAGCTGCGTCGCAGCGGTTTTGAAGATTTAATAGCCGCGGGCATTGTGTTAACCGGTGGCACGTCAAAAATGGAAGGCGTGGTTGAGCTGGCCGAAGAAATTTTTCATATGCCCGTTCGTTTAGGTGTTCCTCAAGGCGTGCGTGGTTTAAAAGACATTGTAAATAATCCGATTTATTCCACCGGCGTGGGCTTGTTGTTGTATGGGTTGCAACAAAGTCGAGAAGGCAGCCGTAAAAACGCAAGCCTGGAAGACGACAGTTTTTGGGGGCGAATCAAAAAATGGTTCGAATCGAATATGTAACGGTTTTAGCAAGCGTTAGTTAATTAAAGATTTCATCAGGGTAAATAAAGTAACAACTATTTGGAGAGGGTATTATGTTTGAGCTGGTCGACAGCATTCCTCAAAATGCAGTAATTAAAGTTGTCGGAGTGGGCGGCGGTGGCGGTAATGCCGTTAAGCACATGATCGACAGTAACGTAGAAGGCGTAGAGTTTGTTTGCGCCAACACCGATGCACAGGCACTCAAAGATATTGAGACACGCACTGTGTTGCAACTGGGCCAAGGTATGACCAAAGGCTTAGGTGCGGGCGCAAATCCAGATGTTGGTCGTCAGGCCGCTATGGAAGATCGCGAGCGCATTGCCGAGGTTTTATCCGGTGCCGATATGGTATTTATTACTGCCGGCATGGGCGGCGGTACGGGTACAGGTGGCGCGCCGGTGGTTGCCGAAATCGCACGCGATTTGGGTATTTTAACCGTGGCCGTGGTGACCAAGCCGTTTCCGTTTGAAGGCAAAAAACGCATGAAAATTGCGGAGCAGGGCATTGCCGAATTACAGGAACGTGTGGATTCATTAATCACCATTCCCAACGAAAAATTATTGTCGGTTTTGGGCAGCACCACATCTTTGTTGGATGCCTTTAAAGAAGCCAACAACGTGTTGTTGGGCGCGGTACAAGGTATTGCCGATTTAATTATTCGCCCTGGCATGATCAACGTCGACTTTGCCGATGTGCGCACTGTGATGTCTGAAATGGGCATGGCCATGATGGGTACGGGAACGGCCAAAGGCGAAGATCGCGCGCGTGAAGCGGCCGAAGCTGCTATTCGCAGTCCGCTATTGGATGATATTAATCTGCAGGGTGCGCGCGGTATTTTGGTGAATATCACCGCGGGTATGGATTTATCTTTGGGTGAATTCAGCGATGTGGGTGATACCGTGGAAGAGTTTGCTTCCAACGATGCCACTGTTGTTGTTGGTACCGTTATCGATCCGGATATGTCTGGTGAGTTGCGCGTAACCGTTGTCGCCACAGGGTTAGGCAGCGAACAGCACGGCAGTGCAGATAAGCCGGCTGTTAGTACGCAAAACAAAGAAAAACCGGCGGTAACAGCGAGTGGTCAGCCAGATTACGCCAGTCTCGATCGCCCCACGGTGATGAGAAAAGCGCAGCCAGTGCGACCTGTGTCACAATCAGTAGATAAAGGTGTCGCCGCTAAAAAGCCCAACGTCCGTGAGCCAAAACCAATGGATGAAAAGGATCTAGAATACTTGGATATTCCAGCCTTTTTACGCCGACAAGCGGATTAATGGCCATCGGCGGTAAACCTATCTGGCGATTTTGAGTCAAAGGGGTTTCGCTTGTTGGCTGCTTTCTGCTATTTATAAACAGATCGGTTTCGCTTTAGAAACTTTATGGTAGTATTGCGGCCAATTTTTATGAAGTAACTTTGGCTAGGGACGGTCAGTTTTCGGGGAATTGTCTATTCGATGATCAAACAGCGTACGCTAAAAAATGCGATTCGTGCCACTGGTGTTGGCTTGCATACGGGCGAGAAAGTTTTTCTCACACTCAAACCAGCCCCAGTTGATACGGGAATTATTTTTCGTCGCACAGACATTCAACCGTGTGTTGATATTGTGGCTTTGGCTCAAAACGTAGGGGACACAACTCTCTCCACTACCCTGATGAAAGGAGATGTGCGTGTCTCTACGGTTGAGCATTTACTGTCGGCCATGGCGGGTTTAGGTATCGACAACGCCATTGTTGAGGTCAGTTCTGCCGAAGTACCTATTATGGACGGCAGTGCGGGTCCGTTTGTGTTTTTAATTCAATCCGCCGGTATTGAAGAACAAAATGCCGCGAAGAAGTTTATTCGCATCAAGCGTAAAGTGCGGGTGGAAGAGGGCGACAAAGTTGCTGAATTTCTGCCATTCGACGGCTTTAAAGTCTCCTTTAGCATCGATTTTGATCACCCGGTTTTTCAAGATCGCATCGCCAAAGCCGAAGTGGATTTTTCCAGTACGTCTTTTGTAAAAGAAGTCAGTCGCGCGCGTACTTTTGGTTTTATGAGTGATTTCGAATATTTGCGTTCGAAAGGCTTGGCCAAAGGCGGCAGTGTGGACAACGCTATTGTGGTGGATCAGTACCGCATTCTTAACGAAGATGGTCTGCGTTACGAAGATGAATTCGTTAAACACAAAATTTTGGATGCCATTGGCGATTTGTACCTGCTTGGGAATAGTTTAATTGGCGAATTCCGAGCCCATAAATCGGGTCATGCGCTCAATAACAAACTACTGCGCGAGCTTATTGCGCAAGAGGACGCCTGGGAAGTGGTCACCTTTAAGGACACTACTGCTTCTCCTATTTCGTACATCAAACCCATAGTCGCCGCAGCTTTTTAATTCTTTAACGAGTCCAGAAAGCTTGCAACAGAGCGCGCCCCCCTCTTAAAGCACCCGCTGTAAAACTAGCGGGTGTTTTTGTTCTGTCTATTGGAACCTCTGGTTAACTCATCCCTGAGTTAGTCAGAGGTTCCTATTGTTTTGTTCGATAAGTTCACAAACTGACCGATTTGGCGCAATTATTTGCATAAATTATGTGCAGATGCGGTACTTCCTGCCGATAGCTGACTAAAATACAATAAACAGTAGACAACTTGGTAACCCGCTTGAGTGCCGATACTCAAAGCGCAGGTTATTGGCAGTGGTTATGGAAAAATAATTCAGGGAAAAAATGATTGAGGGAGAAAATAACTTAGGGAGAAGGTGATTGAGGAAAAGTCGACGCAAAGGTTTAACAAAGGTCGATACACAAATAGGTCGAGACACAATTAGATCGACACGCAATTAGATCGATACACAATTAGTTCGACACACAACCTACCAAGATCGAAGCCAAAACCACGCCATTGGCGGTCTTAAACGCAGTTATTTTGTGGATTTATGCTGCCGATCACAAACGATGGACTGTAAAAGGTTGTAAGAAATGGTGCAATTTGGCATCATCTTCCACGCTTTTTGGCCAAAACCAAGGTTTTTGGAAATTTGCAGGATGTAAATCGCCAACTTTTAGGAATATGGCTGATTGCCGAAAGCATCCATAACACGCAAATGGTACGCGAGATTCTTAATGCGCTACTGAATCAATATGATGGCTTAGCGCGTTGCGATAGATATGAAGATTATAGTAATTGGTAAAGGCCACAGAGGATCGAAAACCTACAGTTTTAGTGGATGGACTAAAGCTGTTGTATCCGTATGCCTGTTGGGTTTGCCATTGGGCGTCGGCACCGGTCTAGGCGCTTTACTCGTTTCCGAAGACCAACCAGAATTCGTCGATTCCGACACCGCCAAAGCCTGGAAAGAATCCCTCGCCCAGCAAGAACAACAAGTCCAGCAATCCAAACTCAAAGCCGAGCAAGAACTGGCTGCCTTAACGTTACGCGTAGCTGAATTACAAGCCAAAATATTGCGTATCGATGCGGTGGGCGAACGCTTAACCACCGTGGCTAACTTGGATTCTGGCGAATTTAATTTTGATCAGGCCCCCGCATTGGGTGGCCCAGAAGACCCAAGCGAACTGCTCGATTTTCAACCCCCCAGTTTTGTTGAAGTTATCGACGATCTGGCTGCGCAAATTGAAAACCGCCAGCAGCAACTCGACACGTTAGAAACGCTCATCGCTAATCGTAAAATTCAAGACGACGTTTATATTGCCGGTCGGCCCATCAAAAAAGGCTGGATTTCCTCCCATTACGGCCGTCGAACCGATCCGTTCACTGGTAATTTAGCCTGGCACGGCGGTATGGACTTTGCCGGCAAGCTGAATTCCGAAGTCATCGCTGTGGGTTCTGGCGTGGTGACTTGGTCGGGTGAGCGCTACGGCTATGGCCAAATGGTTGAGATTAACCACGGTTCAGGATTCTCTACCCGTTACGCCCACAACAGCGAAAATCTGGTAAAAGTGGGCGATGTGGTGAAAAAAGGCCAGCAAATTGCCTTAATGGGCAGCAGTGGTCGTTCCACTGGCCCCCACGTTCACTTCGAAGTTTACAAAAACGGTCGACCTGTCGATCCGTCCTCCTACATCCACCGCACCCCCCGAAAATAGTTCTCGCTCCGGCTTGCGTCTGACGACGCCTTCCTGTTTACTTGGCCCCCAAATTTCGGGGGCTGTACGTCTACAACAATAATTTCGGACCAGATCATGATTGGCAAAGCGTTAAAAGCCGTTTTCGGCACGAAAAACGACCGTGAACTCAAGCGTATGCGCCGCTTGGTAGTCAAAATCAACGCCTTAGAAGAAACCTACCAAGCCCTTAGCGACGAACAAATCAAAGAGAAAACCGAAGAATTCAAAGCGCGGGTGCAAGAAAAGGGCGAATCTCTAGATTCTTTGCTGTGTGAGGCATTTGCTTTGGTGCGCGAAGCTGGCCAGCGATCGCTGGGCATGCGCCACTTCGATGTGCAAATGATCGGGGGGATTACTCTGCACGAAGGGCGCATTGCGGAAATGCGCACCGGTGAAGGTAAAACCCTAATGGCCACCTTGCCGGTGTATTTGAATGCACTTTCGGGCAAAGGCGTGCACGTGGTAACGGTGAATGACTATCTGGCCAGTCGAGATGCCCACTGGATGGCGCCGCTGTATTCTGCGTTAGGTATGCGAGTGGGTGTTATCCACTCCATGCAAGACCCGGTGACTAAAAAGCAGGCTTACGAGTCAGACATCACCTACGGCACTAACAACGAATTTGGCTTCGATTACTTGCGCGACAACATGGCGGTTAGCTTAGAAGATCGTGCTCAACGCCCGTTAAACTTCGCGATTGTCGACGAAGTGGACTCGATCTTAATCGATGAGGCGCGAACTCCGCTGATTATTTCTGGCGCTGCCCAAGACAGCTCCGAACTCTATCGATCCATCAATAAACTCATTCCACTGCTCAAGCCCCAGCCAGAAGCCGAAGAAGGCGACGAAGCGCCAGAGATTGTCGGCCATTACACGGTAGACGAAAAAAGCCGCGCGGTGGAGCTCACCGAACTGGGCCACCAGGAAGTAGAAAATTTGTTGGTGTCCAACGGCTTGTTGGAAGAAGACGACAGCCTGTATTCACCCACCAATTTGGGGTTACTGCATCACCTCACTGCGGCATTAAGAGCGCATAAGTTGTTCGTTCGCGATGTGCACTACATTGTGCAGCAAAATCAGGTGATGTTAATTGATGAACACACAGGCCGCACCATGCCGGGCCGCCGGTTATCCGAAGGTTTGCATCAAGCCATTGAGGCAAAAGAAGGCCTGAGTATTCAAAGCGAAAGCCAAACCATGGCTTCCACCACCTTCCAGAATTTCTTCCGTTTGTACGACAAACTCAGTGGCATGACCGGTACGGCCGATACCGAAGCGGTGGAATTCCATCAAATTTACGGTTTGGACGTGGTGGTTATTCCAACCAACAAACCCATTACCCGAAAAGACTTAAACGATCTAATTTATTTATCGTTGCCCGAAAAATACGACGCTATTGTTGAAGATGTAAAACATTGCGTAGAGAAAAAAGCACCGGTTTTGGTGGGTACCGCGTCGATTGAAACCTCGGAAATTATGTCCCAGCGATTTGAGCAAGCAGGCATTAAGCACCAGGTTCTCAACGCCAAATTCCACGAGAAAGAAGCCGAAATTATCGCTCAGGCGGGCCGCCCCGGTACCGTTACCATCGCCACCAATATGGCGGGTCGTGGTACTGATATTGTGCTCGGTGGTAATTGGGAATCCGAAATCGCCGATTTAGAAAACCCCTCCGACGAGCAAATCGCCGCCATTAAAGATGCTTGGAAGGAGCGCCACGCCACAGTAATTGAGGCGGGCGGTTTACACATTATTGGTACGGAGCGTCACGAATCTCGTCGTATTGATAACCAGCTTCGCGGTCGTTCCGGTCGCCAGGGTGACCCCGGGGTCACGCGCTTTTATTTGTCGATGGAAGACAACCTAATGCGCATTTTCGCCTCGGATCGCGTGCGCAACTTTATGAAAGCGTTGGGCATGGAAAAAGGCGAGGCTATAGAGCACAAAATGGTGAGTAACGCCATTGAGAAAGCCCAGCGCAAGGTGGAAGGTCGCAACTTCGATATGCGTAAGCAATTGTTGGAATACGATGATGTAGCCAACGATCAGCGTCAGGTAATTTACCAACAGCGCAACGAATTGCTGGAGTCGGACTCAATTTCTGACACGATTAATGCGATTCGCCATGACGTGGTCACTGATTTGTTCCACAATTTTATTCCCCAACAAAGTGTTGAAGAGCAATGGGATGTGCCGGGCTTGGAGCAGCACCTTGAATCCGAATTGGGCTTAACTCTACCGATAAAACAATGGCTCGACGACGACAAACAACTGCACGAAGAAACCCTACTTAAGCGCATTCTCGAAGCCGCCGACGAAGCCTGGGTGCAAAAACGCGAGCGCTTTGGTGAGATGATTACCGAAGTGGAAAAACGCATTATGTTGCAGGTGCTCGATAACCTCTGGAAAGAGCACTTGGCGACAATGGATCACTTGCGCCAGGGCATTGGATTGCGCGCCTACGCTCAGAAAAACCCCAAACAAGAATACAAGCGAGAATCCTTCGAGTTGTTCCAGTCTTTACTGAACAATGTAAAGCACGAAGTCGTAAAAACATTGGCGCGTATCGAGCCCATTTCTCAGGAGCAGTTGGATGAGCTGGAGCGCAAGCAGCGCGAAATGCAAGAACAAATGCGCTTGAAGATGGAGCACGCCGAGGCCAACGCTTTGGCAGATGCCCCAACCGAGGCGGGCGACGATGCCCAGCCCGGTCAGGCTCCTATCCGCCGCAGCGAACCCAAAGTCGGTCGCAACGACCCTTGCCCGTGTGGCTCGGGTAAAAAATACAAGCAATGCCATGGTCGCTTGGCGTAATCTTTTTTTAGGGCGAATTAAACCGGGTGCTTTAGAACCGGTTTAATTCGTGGCGATTTTCTTCGTGGCTAGTAAGTAAATTCTTGTGGCTATTTAACGGGCGTACACTCCTTTTAAACGAGTGTGCATCCATTAAATCTGGGCGCAACCAAGAGCATTTAACATCGCTCGGGCTGAACAAAAAAACCGAGCTGTAAAAACTATTTCACCCAATTGCGCGTTATTCTACGCTTAGCAATTCACTCCCGGGTGAGGTAATTAATCAGAGTTTTCTAGAGTTTTTTAAGGCGAATGACGTTATGGCCGTGGGCGAATTTCCTCTTCCCGAATTAAAACCAATTACCGGCGTTAGGCTGGGCTGCGCTTTTGCCGATATCAAGGGGCAGAATCCCGCTGTTATTACTCGCGATGACGTTATGGTTATGGCGATTGATTCTGGGGCCAATGTGGCCGGTGTTTTTACACAAAACGCGTTTTGTGCCGCACCGGTGACTTTGTGCAAGCAGTATTTAGGTGGTGAAATTCGTGCATTGGTCGTAAATTCGGGAAACGCCAACGCCTGCACAGGCGAGCAGGGCATGAACGACGCTCAGTCGGTTTGCCAAGCGGTTGCCTCCGAACTGGAAACCCCTGCGAATTCGGTAATGCCTTTTTCCACCGGTGTTATTGGTCAGCCGTTGCCTGTAGCGAGCTTTTTGGCGGCTATCCCTAAGGCGTGTGCTAATCTCGCCGAAGAAGGCTGGTCGAAGGCCGCGCGAGCAATCATGACCACCGATACTCGCCCCAAAGGCGCCAGCGTGAGCGTTGAAATCGATGGTAAACCGGTTACCGTTACAGGCATTGTGAAGGGTTCCGGTATGATCGAACCCAATATGGCCACCTTACTGGCTTACGTTGCAACCGATGCGGCTGTGGCTCAGCCGATTTTGCAGCAAATTTTACAACACGCTTGCGACCAATCACTTAATCGGGTGACGATCGATGGCGACACCTCCACGAACGATTCCTGCATTTTGATCGCAACCGGCAAAAGTCAGGCGCAGGCCATAAACCAAGACAGTGGTGAACACTTCGAGCAATTGCGCGCAGCGGTAACTGATGTACTGCAGCAGTTGGCGCGAGCAATTGTGGCCGATGCCGAAGGGGCCACAAAATTTGTAACGATTACTGTAGAGCAGGGCGAGAGTGAAAAAGAATGTTTACGTGTGGCTTATGCCGTAGCCAATTCGCCTTTGGTGAAAACTGCGCTGTTTGCCAGTGATCCCAACTGGGGGCGAATTGTTGCGGCCATCGGTTATGCCGGTGTAAAAGGCTTAGTGGCCGAGCAAGTGAATGTTTACCTGGGCGATGTACAAATTGTCGCGCAAGGTGGCCGGGCAGCGAGCTACACGGAGCAAGCGGGCCAGGCGGTTATGGATGAGTCGTACATTACCATTCGTATTGAATTGGGACGGGGCTCTGCCACAGAGACTGTTTGGACCAGTGATCTTTCTCACGAATACGTAACCATCAATGCCGAATACCGAACCTAAACGCATTCACGTGGCGGTGGGGGTAATCGCCCAAGGCGAACAAATTTTGTTGGCTAGGCGAGCTGATCATCAACACCAGGGCGGCTTGTGGGAATTCCCCGGCGGCAAGGTGGAGAGTGGCGAGTCTGTGGCCGAGGCGTTGTCGAGAGAGCTGCAAGAAGAGTTATCGATTGTGGTTGAGCAATCCCAACCACTGCTAACCATCGAGCACAATTACCCGGATAAATCCGTTTTGTTGGATGTGTGGTTCGTGCCAAGGTTTTCTGGCGAGCCTCGCGGCGTTGAAGGTCAGCCCCTACAGTGGGTTTCGGTACAGTCTCTCCACACCGTTGAGTTCCCTAAAGCGAATATCGAAATCGTTAATCACCTGCAGAACTTAGATAGCTTGAGCTGATTAATGGGTTTTGGGCGAAGCGGATGGATCCAGTTGCTCGCTCAAAATTTCATCGTAAAGGGAATTGCCGGCGATTTTATTGCGCTCCGCTGCCCATTCTCCCAAATCAATTAATTTACACCGCTCACTGCAAAAGGGCCGATCCGGCCATTGCTCGCTCCATTCAATGGTTTTTTGGCAAGTAGGACACTGCAGCTTGGTTACCGGTTTATTCATAGCGCTGGAAATTGCTCATCTCAAATCAAAAAATTTAGTGAAGCTGGCGGCATCGGTAGAGCAGTAACTGATGCGCGGCGTCCACTTGTTTGTGCAGAGTCGTTAGGTCGGCGTCATTGGTAAATACGTAGTTGGCCACATCAATTCGCTCTTTGCGAGTGGCTTGGTTGGCTATTATTGCCTGAATAAGCTCATCTGAGCTGTTATCGCGTGCGCGAACTCGCTCAATTTGCAGGGATTCGGGAGCGTCGACAACTATAACGCGATCGACGGTTTTGTACTGGCCAGATTCGACCAGCAGAGGTGACACCAAAATCACATAGGGGCTCGTTGCTGCGTGAACGCGTTGATCAATGCGTTCGCGTATCAACGGGTGGAGCAGCTCCTCCAGCCATTCTTTATCCACTGGTTGCTCAAAAATCCGCTCGCGCAGTACTTGGCGATTTAACGTGCCATCACTGTTAAGGATTTTACGGCCAAAGTGTTCGGCAATGGCTTCCAGCGCCGGCTCGCCCGGTTGCACCACATCGCGCGCAATCTGATCGGCATCAACGATCTCGATGCCGTACTCTTCAAAGCGTTTGGTCGCTGCCGATTTGCCACTGCCAATGCCGCCGGTGAGACCTACCACTAGTTTACTCATAGCATACCAACAGGGTTGAAAGTGTAGGCGCTAATTATGGCGCGGGAGTTGCCCCCAGAGCAAATTGTAGATACAGACGATTGATATCGTGCCCCCAAAACATCGCAATCCAACCGGCGATGGCCAAATAAGGGCCGAAGGGAATAGGCGTGGATTTTTCTTTGTTTTGCAGCGTTAGTATGAGAACGCCCAAAACAGCGCCCACCAACGACGACAAAATAATGGTTATGGGCAAGAGCTGCCAGCCAAACCAAGCGCCGAGGGCTGCAAGCAATTTAAAATCGCCAAAGCCCATGCCTTCCTTGCCGGTGAGCAGCTTAAAAGCCCAATACACCGACCACAGCGACATATACCCCAATGCCGCGCCAATAACGGCACTGTGCAGATCGGTAATCAGGCCCTGAGTATTCACCAACAAGCCCAACCACATTAACGGCAGCGTAATGGAATCCGGCAACAGCTTATGATCGATATCGATCATGGTTAAGGCAATCAACGCCCAGGTAAAAATCAGCAAGGCTAAAAGCTCCGGACCAAAACCGCTCACCCAGGCAATGTATAAGCTTAGCAGCCCGGTAACGGCCTCGATGATGGGGTATCGCATCGAAATCGCCTGACGGCAACTGGCGCATTTACCCTTAAGGAATAAGTAGCTGATGATGGGAATGTTTTCCCAGGGCTTGATTTCGTGTTGGCAGTGCGGGCAGGTGGAGTTGGGCTCTACGAGGTTGAAAGGCTTGGTGGGGGCGTTTTCGTTATCGACCTCCAAAAACTCGCAGCACTCGGCTCGCCATTGATTGTGCATCATGATGGGTAAGCGATAGATAACGACGTTTAGGAAGCTGCCAATTACCAACCCTAAAACAAGAACCACTGGCAGCAAGGCCAGTGGGTTTGAGAGGAATTCGTTCACGGTCTTAGCTCTATAGTACGTTACCAATTTGGAAAATCGGCATGTACATAGCTACCAGCAAGCCGCCAACTAGCACGCCTAAAACGACCATAATCAGAGGCTCTAGTAGCGTTGTTAAGTTGTCAACCATATTATCTACTGACTCTTCGTAAAACTGAGCAACTTTATCAAGCATATCGTCTAAAGCTCCGGACTCCTCCCCGATAGCGGTCATTTGAAGCAGCATTGAAGGAAATTTGCTTGTAGCACGCATAGACACGTTTAATTGTACGCCGGTTGCGACTTCATCTTTCACACGGCGTGTCGTTTCTTCGTAAATTTTATTGCCAGTGGCTCCTGCTACAGATTCCAGTGCGTCAATTAAAGGAACGCCTGCTGCGAAGGTAGTAGAGAGGGTACGGGCGAACCGAGCTACAATCGATTCAAAAAGTATTTTTCCTAATATAGGGATCGAAAGAGAATACTTGTCTATAGCTCGATTAAAGGGAGGAAATCGTTTTTTAGATTCTACGAAAAGGAAAAAGCATGCTGTAAACCCAATTAGTATAATAAACCACCATTTCTGGACGGCTTCTGATAGGCCCAATACAAATAGAGTAAAGGCTGGTAAATCTGCGCCAAAGCTAGAAAACGTCTCTGCAAATTGTGGTACAACTTTAACAAGTAACACTCCTGTTACGATAATGGCGACTACTACAACAATAACGGGGTATGTCATTGCTTTTTTAATTTTAGCCTTCATCTGTTCTGTTTTTTCTTTATAAGTAGCGATCCTATCCAGCATTATTTCTAAAGCTCCGGACTGTTCCCCTGCTTCCACCAGATTACAGAATAGTTCGTCAAAGTATTTCGGATGTTTTTCCAATGAGGGAGCAAATCCATTACCAGACGCAACGTCATCACGAATATCCAAAACTAACGTTTTCAATGTAGGGTTTTCGAGGCCGTCAGCAACAATTTCAAAGCTTTGCACTAACGGTACACCAGCTTTCATCATCGTGGCCATTTGGCGGGTGAATATAGCGATGTCCTGAGGCTTGATAGGCTTTTTATTACTGCCAAATAAGGGCTTCGCCTTTTTCTTTACTTGCCCTGGTACAATGCCTTTTTTACGAAGCTGGGCTTTAACCAGCGCGCTGCTAGAACCTTTTAGTTCGCCCTGGATCTTGTTGCCTTTCTTGTCGACCCCTTTGTATACAAAAACGGAATCGCTGGGAGCTGTAGTTGCCATTCAATTAATCCTTGGTGACTCGGTTTGCCTCTTCGAGACTGGTAATGCCCATTGCCGCTTTTCTTAACGCTGAAACGCGCAGGTTGTTAAAGCCTTCTTTTCGCGCTTGATCAGCAATCTGTATGGCATTACCTCCTTCCATTATAATCCTCGAAATTGTATTTGTGATGCGAACAACTTCATATACACCAACCCTGCCTTTATAACCTTTGTTACATGCGTCACAACCCACTGGATGAAACAGAGTAATCTCTTCTCGGGGAATTCCTGTGTTATCGAAACCTTCCTCAGCTAAAATTTCATCTGGAATATCATCCGCTGGTTTCTTACAGTTTGAGCATAAGCGCCTGGCTAGGCGCTGCGCAATAATCACACTCACTGAGGTGGCCACGTTGAACGCGGGAACGCCCATATTTAATAGTCGGGTCAGGGTTTCGGGCGCGCTGTTGGTATGCAGCGTTGATAATACTAAGTGGCCAGTTTGTGCGGCCTTAATGGCAATCTCTGCCGTCTCCAGGTCTCGGATCTCACCCACCATAACAATATCAGGGTCTTGGCGAAGGAAAGAGCGCAAAGCCTCGGCGAAGGTAAGCCCGACTTTGGTGTTCATATTAACCTGGTTAATGCCTTCCAGGTTAATTTCAACCGGGTCCTCGGCGGTGGAGATATTGCGTTCTTCGGTGTTGAGAATATTCAGCCCTGTATACAAAGAAACTGTCTTACCAGAACCCGTAGGGCCTGTTACCAAAATCATCCCTTGAGGCTGAGCCAGGGCATCCATGTAAATCTTCTTTTGGTTGTCTTCGTAACCCAAGGCATCAATGCCCAGCTTGGCGCTGCTCGGGTCGAGAATACGTAGGACTATTTTTTCTCCGAACAAAGTTGGTAGGGAGTTAACCCGGAAGTCGATGGCGCGTGTTTTGGAAATCTTCATTTTAATCCGGCCATCCTGCGGTACCCGTCGCTCGCTGATATCCATTTGCGACATCACCTTCAAGCGGGCGGAGATGCGGGTTGCCAATGCAGATGGTGGTTTGGCAACTTCGTTTAGAATACCATCGCGGCGAAAGCGCACCCGATAAACTTTTTCGTACGGCTCAAAATGGATATCCGACGCCCCAGATTTAATCGCGTCAAGTAATACTTTGTTTACAAACCTAACAATGGGGGCTTCGTCAACTTCGTTATCGTCCTCACTATTTTGGCTATCATCATCTACGGCTTGGACGTCTAGGTCTTCAAGACCGTCTTCATCTAACCCTCCCAGCGAGTCGCCCAGTGTTTCCTCTTCTTCGGTTAGGAAATTTTCTATTGCTTTTTGAAGTTTGTCTGCTTCCACCAATATGGCATCGGTACTGAGCCCAGTATTAAATTTAATCTCATCGATAGCCTGAACGTTTGTTGGGTCAGAAATTCCAATAAACAGCCTGTTCCCTCTTTTAAACAGGGGGATTGTGTGGTGTTTCTGTATTAACTTTGGATCTACCAATTTGCGGGGTATTAGATCACTTCTTAGGGCGTCTAGATCAAACAGAGGGGTGCCAAACTCATCGGCTGAGACTAAGGCAACATGATGCGAGGATAGTATTTGAGAGTTGGATAGATACCATGCAAAAGGAATCTTATCGCTTTTAGCGTTTCTTAGGGCTTCTGACGCCTGTTCTTCGCTTAATCTTCCGTCCTTTACTAAGCGTTTAGCCAAGCCGCTGAGTTGGATGGTTTTATTGGTTGAATCGTCACTCTGCATGGATCTGCCTAACCCAATTAGGGAACTCCTTAGTTGGTATTAAGGGTATTATCTTACATTAGTGTATAGGTATGCTCTCAGATACAACTATAAAGTGATATGTTAATTTTTGCACGGTAATACGGTAGAAGTCTTCAGTTTAATAATAGACGATGTTGCACCAATTGAGGGAAATAAGAAAGATACCATAGGGCTAATCTGTATCGAGGAAAACTAATGAACAGATGAGTCGCGATTAATCAAAATATCTTTTTAAATGCGTGGTTTGAATACATTTGGCGTCAGAGAGGTTTAGGAGGAATGGGTTTTTTACAAAAAATTGGGGCTAGCGGTGAATGATAATTTTTAAAACTATTAAATTTAGGTACTTAGGCACAAAACGGAAGTGTAAAACTTTAATACTGCTGGCTATTTAATTTAATTTAGGAAGGTATTTTGCTTCTACTGGATCGGGGCCGCCAGGCGTAGCCGTGAATCTGGTTAGGCCGGCATCTAAGACTTCAGACGTAATCGTAAAGGTTTTGCCTCGAATTTCGGTGGGAATGTCCACTGTGTTGGAATAGGTAACTAGCATTCCGCCATCGTTTATAATCTCTATGGATTCGACGATACCCAAACCGTGATCTAAAGGTGCTAACGACACTCCAGAAAAATTATTGAGCTCAGCAGGTGTAGCTGGAAGGCGGTTAAATCGCGCTGTATATTCACCTATTTCTAATTGTACATTTCTAATCGGTGCTAGTGAGTCATTCACATGACTACGGATAATATATCCTCTGTAAGAAGGAATAGCTATCGAAGCTAAAACTCCAATGATTGCTATAACAATCATCAGTTCTATTAAAGTAAAACCACTATTGCTACTTATTTGTATTTTTTTTAAGTTAGCCATGGGTTTCACCTAACAGAGTCGTTAATTTATCTGGATTTGGCTATTTTACTTATTAAGGAGGGTAGAGCCAGAGTTAGTCAACTGGCTCTACCCAGTCATGCATTAAGCAGTGCTTGTAAAGTTACTGTCGTGGAACGTATTTGGTGTCCATGGTGTCAGCATTCGCTGCCCAAACTACGGCGCCATTTACAGGGTTAAGGGCGGGATTAAGTGTGTAAGTTTCATCAGCAATGTCTGCGGCTACACCATTAGCTACTGAGTCCAAAGTAACAGTGATTACTGCATTACCATCGTCCGATACTGCAACAGAAGCTACATCACCTAAAGCGTGATCGGTTGCTGTACAAGAGAAACCTGAAAAGTTGGTCAAATCGGCGCAAGTTGGAGGTAATTGAGCAAAGCGTGCGGCGTACTCGGCAATTTCTAATTGAGCAGGTCGAGCTGCACCCAGTGTGTTAGTTACATCGGTACGCAATACATAGGTTTGGTACTGAGGAATCGCAACAGCAGCCAAAATACCAATAATGGCGATTACGATCATTAATTCGATTAAGGTAAAACCTTGTTGAGCTTGCTTCTTCATAAAAGTCTCCGTTGTCAAACTGGATAAATAGAGTAGAGGTGCAACACAGTAAAAATTCAAATGGACTTCAAACCAGTGTAGCCGACATTTGTGTGTCGGCTGCTTTAAGCTGTTTTGATCCGACACTTTAATTTAATCAAAGGTTGTGCCATGTTTGCTGGCTTGGTTTTTATTATTAAATCTATTTAAAAACAATGAGTTAGGGGTTTTGAACGCAAATTTTTATTCGTTTTGTTTTTTATTGCAGATTTAAATGTCAATTGGTAGAGACAATATTGGATAAACAGTGACAATTATTGTCATATCCTGGCTGTATTCAGGCCTTTTATTAATAGCCTTTAATATTAGTTCGATGTGTGGCTTGGAGCTCAGCTTGAGTTAAGGTACTAGCTTGTCGGCGGGAGATTTATGTTAATGGCACTTTATAGTCGTGTTATTTGCTGTACAAACCAATAGTGTATGGAACGTTATAAATAAGAAGTTGGCCGAATAGCGCGCGATAAAAGAAAATTACTGATAAAAAGATAAAAAATATGATGAATTGCTCAACTACCAAACAATCCGCATAGACAAATCCACCGCTTTACAATCCTTAGTCAACCCACCAATCGAAATATAATCCACGCCCGTCTCGGCAATTGGCCTTAAAGTAGTCTCATTAATACCGCCGGAGGCCTCCAGCTTGGCTTGGCCTTGGTATTTTTCTTTGTTGAGCGCCACTGCAGTTCGCATATCGTCCAAACTAAAGTTATCCAGCATGATGATATCGGCTTTGGCCGCTAGGGCTTGCTCCAGCTCGGCGAGGTTTTCGACTTCTATTTCCACCGGTTTGCCCGGGGCTTGAGTTTTGGCGGTGGTGATGGCTTGTTCGATGCCGCCGCAGGCGCTGATGTGGTTTTCTTTGATGAGAAAGGCGTCAAACAGGCCGATGCGATGGTTGTAGCAGCCGCCGCAAGTGACGGCGTATTTTTGCGCGGTGCGCAGGCCTGGGATGGTTTTGCGGGTGTCGAGTATTTTTACGTCAGTGCCTTTGACCAACTCGGCGTAAAACGCCGCTTTGCTAGCGGTAGCCGAGAGCAGTTGCACAAAGTTGAGGGCAACTCGCTCACCGGTGAGCAGGCTGCGGGCGCTGCCGGCCAGTTCAAACAGGGTGTCGTTGGCGTTAAAGCGGTCGCCGTCTTTGCCGTGCCAAGTAATTTGCACGCTGGGGTCCAGTTGCTTGAATACGGCTTCCACCCAGGGCTGGCCGCACAATACGCAATCGTCGCGGGTAATAATGCGGGCTTTGGCTTCGGTGTCGGCGGGTATTAATCCGGCGGTGATGTCGCCATCGCCAATGTCTTCGGCCAAAGCGATGCGCACGGCTTGCTCGATGTCTTGCTGCAGTGTTGTTGGTTCGATGTTCATGCTTACATCACTCGCTGGCCGGGTTTAGCGCCCGAGTGAGGCTCCAGCAGATAGATTTCTTCGCCGCCGGGGCCCGCCGCCAATACCATGCCTTCCGAGAGGCCAAACTTCATTTTACGCGGTGCCAAGTTGGCTACCATGACGGTAAGTTTGCCTTGTAAATCTTCCGGTTGGTAAGCGCTTTTAATGCCCGAGAACACATTGCGGGTTTGGCCATCGCCAATATCCAGTGTGAGCTGCAACAGCTTGTTGGCTTTGGGTACGTGTTCGGCTTTTACGATTAGTGCTATGCGCAAATCCACTTTGGCGAAGTCGTCGAACTGAATTGTCTCGGCGATGGCCTCGTAATCGTCGGCAACTGGTGCGGTTTGCGCAGATTGATTCGCTGCCTCAACTTCTGCCTGATTGGCTGCTTGCAGGGCTGCGATTTGCTTGTCTTCGATGCGTGTTAGCAGCGCTTTAAACGGATTGATGGCCGCTCCACCGATAAATTTAAGATCGGTTTGCCAGGTTAATTCCGCGCCCAGGAAGGATTCTGCCCGCTCCGCTAAGCCGGGCACCACGGGTTTAAGGAAGGTCATTAACGCGCGGAACATATTGATGCCGAGCGTGCAAATCTCCAGCACCTCTTGGGCTTTGCCGTCTTCTTTGGCGAGTTTCCAGGGTTCTTTGGCGTTTATGTATTCGTTGGCCGCATCGGCCAGCGCCATGATTTCGCGCAGAGTTTTAGCGTATTCGCGCTGCTCGTAACCTTCGATGATGCTGGTTTGGGCGTCGATAAATTGCTGCCACAGTGTTTGATCGGCGATTTCTGTGGCGAGAGTGCCGCCCGATTTTTGAATAAACTTGGCGGTGCGGCTGGCAATGTTAACCAGTTTGCCCACCAAATCGGAATTCACTTTTTGAACGAAATCTTCAAAGTTTAAATCGATGTCGTCCACGCGACTGGTGAGCTTACTGGCAAAGTAGTAGCGCAAATAGTCGGCATCTAGGTTTTCTAAGTAGCTGGCCGCGTTTATAAAGGTGCCGCGCGATTTGGACATCTTTTGGCCGTTAACCGTTACAAAGCCGTGCACGTTCACAGCCGTTGGCGTGCGAAATCCCGCCGAGGTGAGCATGGATGGCCAAAACAGCGCGTGGAAGTTAACAATGTCTTTGCCAATAAAATGGTACAGCTCGGCGGTGGATTCTGGCCCCCAAAAATCGTCGAAGTTTAAGTCGTCGCGTTGGTCGCACAGGTTTTTAAAGCTGGCCATGTAGCCCACCGGCGCATCCAACCACACGTAAAAATACTTGCCGGGCTCGCCGGGAATTTCAAAGCCAAAGTAGGGTGCATCGCGGGAGATGTCCCATTCTTGCAGGCCGGTATCCAGCCACTCGGCGAGCTTGTTGGCCACTTCGTCTTGCAAATGGCCCGCGCGCGTCCAGGTTTTTAGAAAGTTTTCAAACTCAGGCAGCTTAAAAAAGAAGTGCTCGGATTCCTTTTTAATCGGTGTTGCGCCACTGATGGTGGATTTGGGATTAACCAAGTCGGCCGGGCTGTAGGTGGCGCCGCATTTTTCGCAGTTGTCGCCATATTGGTCGTCCGCGCCGCATTTGGGGCAGGTGCCTTTAATGTAGCGATCGGCTAGAAACAGGTTTTTTTCGGGGTCGAAGGCCTGTTCGATGGTGCGCGAAGCGATGTGGCCGTTGGCTTTTAGCCGCTCGTAAATCAGGTTGGATAACTCTTGGTTCTCGGGCGAGTGAGTGCTGTGGTAGTTATCAAACTCGATATTAAAACCGCGATAATCCGCCAGATGCGAGGCCTTAACCTGATCAATCTGCTGCTCGGGGGTTAAACCCAATTGTTCTGCTTTAAGCATAATGGCCGTGCCGTGAGCGTCATCGGCGCACACATAAATGCATTGATGACCGCGCATTTTTTGGAATCGCACCCAAATATCAGTTTGAATGGCTTCCACCAAATGGCCGAGATGCAAAGGGCCGTTGGCGTAGGGCAGGGCACTGGTAACAAGAATGTGGCGTTTGGACATGGGGCTCCCAACAATTACCGCTAAAGACAGGATCGTTAAGGGCGGGGAATATACCACAAGGGGGCATCGGTTATGCAGTATAATCAGAGATTAAACCACTCACAGACCAGGGTATTGTTTGGTATTAAAACCAAGCCAACTCTAAGGGAGACACCGTATGCGGCCAGATATCGCCACCATCGAGAGCATTGTTGCTGAATCCATTGAGCCCACCACGGGCATGCCGCTGGGCCAGCTCGAAACCGCCATCAGTGTGGCCGTGGACGACGCCGGCAAAGTGGATATCGATCTGTGCTTGGGCTTTGCTTGTGAGGGTATTCACGAGGTTTTGGCCGAGGGCATTTGGCAATCGTTATCGCGTGTGGATGGCGTGGAAGACGTCAATCTAGAGATTACCACCGATATCCCCCACGGCCCTAAAACGGCCGATTTACCCAACCTGGCTAACGTTAAGCACGTAATTGCCGTGGCTTCGGGCAAAGGCGGTGTGGGTAAATCCACCACCACCGTTAACTTGGCCTTGGCGCTGGCCGCCGAAGGCGCGTTGGTGGGCATACTAGACGCCGATATTTACGGCCCCAGTCAGCCCCATTTGCTGGGTGTGGGCGATCAGCGCCCGCAAACCGAAGGCCAAAGCTTTATACCCGTTGAAGCGTTTGGCATTAAAACCATGTCGATGGGGTATTTAGTCACCGAAAAAACCCCCATGGTATGGCGCGGACCCATGGCCGCCGGTGCCCTGCAACAGATGCTGGGCCAAACCCAGTGGGGCGAATTGGAATATTTGCTGGTGGATATGCCACCGGGCACGGGCGATATTCAGCTTACGCTGGCGCAAAAAGTGCCGTTAAGCGGCTCGGTGATTGTTACCACGCCGCAAGATTTAGCTCTGCTCGATGCCCGCAAAGGTATTGAGATGTTCGAGAAAGTTAACGTGCCGGTGTTGGGTATTGTAGAGAATATGTCCACCCACATTTGCTCCAGCTGCGGCCACGAGGAACACATCTTTGGTGCCGGTGGCGGTGAGCGTGTGGCCCAGGATTATCACACCCAGGTATTGGGCAGCTTGCCGCTGGCCATGGCTGTGCGCGAGGGCAGCGATGCGGGCAAGCCGCTGCTTATCGACGACCCTAACTCCGAGATCAGCGAACGCTATCGACAAATGGCTCGCAAGCTCGGTGCCCAATTGTGGCAGAGCAGCAAAGTCACAGCCCCCACCATCGAAATCAGCGATGACTAGTCGCTCGAAAACACCGCCTTGGTCTATTGGGTCTCGGCGGTTATTATGGCGCGCCCAAGATACACAAAACGAGAAAACTTATGAGTATTAAGTCCGACAAGTGGATGTGCCGCATGGCTCAAGAAACCGGCATGATCGAGCCATTTGAACCGGGCCAAGTGCGCGAGAGCACCGACGGCCGCCGGTTGATCTCCTACGGCACCTCCAGTTACGGCTACGATGTGCGTTGCTCCAGCGAATTTAAAATCTTTACTAACGTGCACTCGGCCATTGTCGATCCCAAAAACTTCGATGAAAACAGCTTTGTTAACGTAACTGGCGAAGTGTGCGTGATTCCGCCCAACTCGTTTGCCCTGGCGCGCACAGTGGAGTACTTTCGCATTCCGCGCAACGTGCTTACGGTGTGTTTGGGCAAATCCACCTACGCGCGTTGCGGTATTATCGTTAACGTAACGCCGTTGGAGCCCGAGTGGGAAGGCCATGTGACTTTAGAGTTCTCCAACACCACCCCATTGCCTGCCAAAATCTACGCCAACGAAGGTGTGGCGCAAATGCTGTTTTTTGAATCCGACGAAGTTTGCGCAACATCCTACAAAGATCGCCAAGGTAAATACCAAGGGCAAACCGGCGTTACCTTACCAAAAACCTAGAGGCCAAAAACCTAGAGGCCAAAAACCTAAAGGCCAAAAACCTAAAAGCCAAAAACTAAACCAAAACTTAAAAAGCAGCCACCATGTATTATCAATGCGCACATTGCCACAAAGTCTTCGCCGAAAGCCAAGCCAAGTGCGACAACTGGATGGACGATAAGCGTAACTTAATTTGTCCCTACTGTGATGTGGCTTTAATGCCCGGTGAGCGTCAGAGCATACCTTGGCGCCAGCGCATTAAACGCATTAATTACCAGCATTTAATTTGGGTGGCGGCTTTTTTTGTTGCATTAATTTTAATTGACCAGCGCGCGGGCTTACCGCTGATGTTTCCCTACGTGGCAAGCTTTCTAGCGCTGTTGGGCGTGTTATTTTACGGCTGGTTTTCTGGCAGTGGGCCCGAGCCCACCAAAACCGTGGATATTATTTTAGAAAAATCCGATACCGGTAACGTGTACGAATTTAAAGCCAACAACCCCGACGAAGGGGTTTAATCATGGATGAATTTGAACACAGCGTGCCCATAAAACCGGGCGTGGATATTCCGCTCGATCAAATTCAGCTCAGCGCTATTCGCGCGCAAGGCGCTGGTGGCCAAAATGTTAATAAAGTCTCCAGTGCCATACATTTGCGTTTTGATATTGGTGCATCCTCTTTACCGCAATCCATAAAAGATCGCCTGTTAGCTCAATCGGATCAGCGCATTACAAAAGACGGCGTTATCATTTTAAAAGCGCAGGAATTTCGTACTCAGGAGCAAAACAAACACGCGGCCTTAACACGATTGCAAACGCTAATAAAAGACGCCAGCCAGGTACAAAAAAAACGTTTAACCACGCGGCCCACCCGCGCCTCCAAAGAGCGGCGACTGCAACAAAAAAATAAACGCGGCAACATAAAAGCTAATCGCGGCAAAGTGAGTTGGTAAACCTCGATTTGTGGGAGTCGGCTTAACGTGAGCGCGCAATTAATAAATACCCAAGCCATCTTATCCGGCCTGCACGAGCAAGGCTATGCCGTTGTGGACAACGCACTCTCTAGCGAATGCCTGTTAGACATCCAAGCCTACGCGCAAACACTCAACGAAAACGACTACAAACTTGCAGGCATTGGCCGAGGCCAAGCGCAAACCCACGCTGATATTCGCAGCGATAAAATTCATTGGTTAACCAATGGCGAGGAGCATTTAACTCGCTATTGGCAAGCGATGGAAACCCTGCGCGAGGCCATAAATCGCGAGTTTTATTTGGGGTTGTTTGATTACGAGTGCCATTTAGCCCAATACCAGCCGGGTAGTTTTTATCAAAAACACTTTGACGCTTTTCGTGGGCAATCCAACCGCAAGCTTTCGAATATTCTGTATCTTAACGAAAGTTGGAGCCCAAAACTGGGCGGCGAACTGATTATTTATCAGGAGCAATCCGAGCAAATAGAAGCACTAAGAGTGCTGCCAGAAGCGGGACGCATGGTCGTGTTTTTTAGTGAATGCTTCGCCCATGAGGTATTACCGGCAAAACAATTACGCAAAAGCTTAACAGGGTGGTTTCGCAACCGGGCGGGGTTGTAGGAGTGCATCTTTTTGCTTTTTAGTCGATCAGGTTGGTGGCTCTGGTTTATTTATAATCTGGCCATTTTAAAACTTTGGGTGCTGACCAGATTTTTTGTTTTTAACCGTTAGCGCTTTCGCCGGGTAATAAATAGTTTAGTAATTCATTTTCGTCTATTGGGCCGGTAATTTTTTCGTTTAAAATTTCCCCTGGGTCAAAATATTCTCCAATTGTGTACCAAATGTTGCTGGCAATTTGTTCAGCTTGAGTTTCTGCTTGCCCTTGTTTTCTTGCTAATTCTTGATCGATCTCGTGCCACCATTTGTTGCCCAATACATCCGTGTTTCTAGTTAGGTTCATAATCCCATTGCTAACTCCTAAAATTCGGTTATTGTCTCCGTTTTTAAAGTTACGAATACCTTCCTCAATGCCCAATTTTAGGCTTTTATAGTTTGGTAAGGCGCGCTGCTCCCAAGCTTGCACTGTGTCTGCAGGATTCCATTGGCTAGTGTCCACTACACCCTCGCAATGTTGGTACCAATCTTCTATGCATACTTCAAGAGCATGGAGGCAGCGGCTAAAATTCAGGAGTAGCTCTTCCATGTAATTAGTGCTGGAAAATTTTCGGGTAAGTAGTTTAGTTTTTAATTCTTCGTTCACGAGTTATCCTTCGGTCCAATCAGTTAATTGTGGGGTTGAAGTCTTAAAACTATTGGGGCTTATAAAAATCTGCTCCCCACCCCCTTCAAGATAAAATTCTTCTGATCTATGTTTTTGGTATTCTTGCCCCGCAGCTTTTCCTTGCCAGGCTTTTATTCCATCCTTACCGACGGTGTGTTCAATATAGTAGCCGTTGTCATTCCAGGAGTCTTTAACGGCCATGGACTTGCGCCACTCGGTTTTATTGGCGGGTAATTCGTAGGACCAATAGGCACCATCGGCCTGCTCTGCGGAGGATAGGTTGGAGAAGACTACGGCGGATTGTTTGATGGCCTTCTAGGTACCGGCGATACCCTCAGCAATGTAGTGGGGCTTAAGGGATAAATTAATTAGGGTTTTGATGATACATAAAACCCTAATTTG
>CAYFFE010000007.1:0-51496 GCA_964342265.1 uncultured Cellvibrionaceae bacterium
CATTTCCCCATTCGTAGTGGCCGCACCTCCATGCCTGCAACATAATAACAACAACAATATTTTATTTTATATTCTTTCTTTTCTATCTATCTTTCAATTTTACCACTTATATTTTTCTAGAGATACATCCCCAATTGTGGATACTTCTTGAGTGAAAGGATTAATCTTTAAAACACTTTTAGCACAATTTGGACATCCATAAACACAACCATCACTCCCAACCAACGCTCCGTACCATCCTCGACCACATCTTCGTCGACGGCCAATTCAATCTTAACTTTTGGCAAGAAATCGACAACATATTCTGCGCCACGGTAGAGCTCGGTATGCCCCATCTGGCGACCAAAACCTTTAACTTCGGTGACCGTCATGCCCTGCACACCCACTTCCGATAGCGCACTGCGCACATCATCGAGTTTAAAAGGTTTAATAACAGCGGTGATTAATTTCATGAACCCGTCCTTCTTTTTTATTTAGTGCTTGTTGTAAGAGTTTTGGTCACGCTGTCTTGTAGCGCCAGCGGAGAAGGAGATCTCACTCTTAAACATAACATAAGTTTTATTTAATGACAGCGACAACCCTTTGGACCACAGCCATTATTTTAGTCGACATTGGATAAACTGATTTACTGAGGGGAGTAGAACAATAAAAAGCCCGCGAGATGCGGGCTTTTTATAATGCGCCTTATTTACCTGGGGTAAATTCTGGGTAGGCTTCCATACCACATTCGGACAGATCCACACCGTCGAATTCTTCTTCTTCGGTAACGCGAACGCCGATGATGGCTTTGATAATCAACCAAGCGATTAAGCTAGTCACGAATACCCATACAAAGATGGTTAACAGACCGACAAGCTGACCACCAACGCTGGCACCGCCAGTGACACAAACCGCTAAGACACCGAAGATACCAACCACACCGTGCACGGAAATGGCACCAACAGGATCGTCGATTTTGAGTTTGTCTAGGGCCAAGATGCTGAATACCACGATGATACCGCCCAACGCACCCACAATGGTGGCACCAGCCGCAGAAGGTGAAGCCGGGTCGGCGGTGATGGCAACAAGACCGGCCAAGGCACCGTTCAAACACATGGTCAGGTCGGCTTTACCAAACAGAATGCGCGCAACGATTAGAGCAGCAATCAAGCCACCGGCGGCAGCCGCGTTGGTATTCATAAATACGTTAGCCACTTCGTTCGCAACGGCAATGCCGCCAAGCTTCAACGTAGAACCACCGTTAAAACCGAACCAACCCATCCAAAGGATGAACATACCCAAAGTCGCTAGCGGCAGGTTAGCACCAGGAATTGCGTTGATTTCGCCATTCGGGCCGTATTTGCCTTTACGAGGCCCCAGCACCAAGACACCGGCAAGGGCAGCAGCAGCACCAGCCATGTGGACAATACCGGAACCGGCGTAGTCGCTGTAATCAAGCGCGAACAGACCAAATACTTCGTTGCCGCCCCAAGTCCAGCCGCCTTCCATTGGATAGATAAGGCCGGTCATAATAACGGCGAACAACAGGAAGGCCCACAATTTCATGCGCTCAGCAACAGCACCGGAAACAATTGACATGGCTGTTGCTACGAACACAACCTGAAAGAAGAAGTCAGACGCACCGGAATAAACAGAATCGCCGTCGAAGCCAGCCTCTGCAGATGCCGCTAAAACACCTTCTACATCGATACCACCAGTGGTGGTTACGCCCGATAAGAAATAGCCTCCGCCATACATAAACTCGTAACCACAAATTAAATACATGGTACAAGCGATGGCAAACAAGGCCACGTTTTTGGTTAAAATTTCGGTGGTATTTTTGGCTCTCACCAAGCCCGATTCCAGCATGGCAAAGCCCGCTGCCATCCACATTACAAGTGCGCCGCATACCAAGAAATAAAAGGTATCCATGGCGTATTGCAGCTCAAAGATATGATTAAGTTCCATAGAGGCTCTCCAAGGTTCCTACTTTATGATTTAAATTGTTTGATCCGACAATTCTTAAAATGGGAGTAGGTGCTCAGAGAGCATCCTCTCCAGTTTCGCCAGTGCGAATTCGAATAACTTGCTCAAGATTGCTCACGAAGATTTTGCCATCGCCGATTTTACCGCTGTGCGATGCCTTGGTGACTGCATCCACTACCGCTTCCAACTGGTCGTCGGCCACGGCCACTTCCAATTTGGTTTTGGGTAGAAAATCCACCACATACTCCGCACCACGATACAACTCGGTGTGACCTTTTTGTCGACCAAAGCCTTTGACTTCAGTGACGGTTATACCCTGAACGCCCATGTCGGACAGAGCTTCGCGAACAGCATCTAACTTAAATGGCTTGATTACAGCTGTAACTAACTTCATGCCTTCCCCCTTATTTTTGCCGACTGGATTGGGCGCTGTCGTTATTCACAACTGCCCAGCCCGCTTTTTATGGGGCCGAAAACTCGGCACCGATAAATTTTTGGTCTGAGATTAGCCATTCATAATATACGAGACCTGGGCCTCGAATATTTGAAAAGCACGAAAAAACTTAGAAGCCTTTGGACCAACTGATAACAGCAATTGGATCATTGGCCGTTCCATTACCTGTGTAGGTCTCCACATCGTCACCGGCGAAGATTGCGGAAAGCGTGATATCGCCCATGTCTCCATAGGATTTGCTTAGGTCAACCTGCACATAGCCGTAGCTTACGTCGTCACCAAATACACCATCGCCATCGCTATCCAAACCTTCATCACCACTATCGTCAAATTCGTAGTATCCCAAGGTTCCGCTTAGACTCCAATCGTTACCCAAATCACTACCCAGGCCGACGTAATAGAAAAGGTCGCCTTCTGTGAATGGTGCAGGCTCGGCTACGTCACTGTTAACCGTATAAGCCAAACCGAAAGAAAATAAACCGACGCTGGCGTCAAAAACAATCTCGCCGAAATTAGAACTGCTAGTCGATGGGTAAGTGTACAAGAGGTAACCTACGCTGTAGCTGAATTCGCCCGCTTCGCCGCCGTAACCGAAGTAGAGGTCAGTTTCAGAGCTATTAAACGAGGTATTTGAAATCCAGGTGCCGGCATAGAAACCACTGTCGTGGTTATAGTCGATGCCACCAGAAACCGCAGCTCCGTTACCGGTCTGCGTTACCCCGCGCCAAACGTAATCACTGGATACCGCAATGTTGGTGCTCACTTCAGCTTGAGCAGCAGAGCTGATGGCTGCAGCAGCGATAGCGGAAGCGATTAAGGTCTTAGTTAATTTCATTCGTTGATCTCCAAATGTGTGCTCTGTAATTGTTCTTGGGAGCCTGGGGCCTTGTAATGCCCAAACCCGCCCGCCAAACTAGCACTTGACATGCCAAAATGATTTTTTTATTTAATTATCAACAACTTAAAGCAGTTAGGAGGATCCAGGATTACAGATTTATGAAAACATTTACGACACTTGCTGTTTCATTCGGGTGCCACACCACAAGCAACGCACCAATATTGCACACTTTTTCATCAACAGAGGAAGTTAATTAGAAAAATGATGATTTTGCACGACAGAGCACCAGCCAAACACACCTAAAAAAACAAAAACCTGTCTATCCGTGAGGGTTATTATCTAAAATTTATCTGCCCACCGGATTTTAAGTGTGAGTTTTTCGTGCAAGCAATACTCACCGGGCACCTGCAGCACCAAGTTGGTTCACTACCTTAAATAACTAGGGTGGTTTCCTATCGCACCGGAAAAAACTATCATTGCTTGCCTATAAGCCAAATGTCAGACAGCTCTTTTTATAACTTCGGTGCTTCATGAGTAAATCATCCCTGTTGTCATCCACTTTGGTGGATCTGCTTGCGCAAAAATACAATTTAGTGACTCGCGAAGAGTTCGATGCGCAGTGTAAGTTGCTGGAGCAATCCCAAACCAGAATCTTGGAGTTAGAACAACAATTGGCTGAGCTTGAAAAACTGGCCGTTTCTTCTTCAGATAACGCCACCTCAGTTAACCCCACCTCAATTAACGCCACCCCAGCAAGCACCTCCGAGGAAAACTCCTCTGCCGAAAACCCTTCCATCGATAATTAAGCAACCTCAGCACTGCCACACCTGACAAAACTCCCAGGCTAAAGGCCATCTTAGGTACTTTTAAGTCCGCTAGCGCACAACCCTTTTAATTCTCTAAAGGTGCCTTGTGTTTGTCTCTACTCTAATTTGCCTCAACTCTAAAAGGACTTAACCGCTCGCCCAATGTCGCTTGCAATTGTTCATACCCGCGCCCTAATGGGCGTTGATGCGCCACCGGTAACGGTGGAAGTTCATCTCTCCGGCGGATTGCCAGGGCTCACACTGGTTGGCCTGCCAGAGACTGCCGTCAAGGAATCCCGCGAGCGTGTGCGCAGTGCGCTCATTAATTGCCACTTTGAATACCCTGCGCGACGCATTACCATTAACTTGGCACCCGCGGATTTACCCAAACAGGGCGGGCGCTACGATTTGGCCATTGCCTTGGGCATTTTAGTGGCTTCGAATCAACTGCCAGCAGCAGCGGTAGAAGGGGCGGAGTTTTTGGGCGAGTTAACCCTGGGCGGTGAGCTGCGGCCGGTAACGGGGGTGATTTCTGCCATTAGCGCGGTGCAAGAGAGTGAGCGTACGCTATTTTTGCCCACGGCCAATCAGGGCGAAGCGGCGCTCATCGACAACCAACACTGTCGTGTTGCCGGTGACCTGTTAAGCCTATGCGCCCATTTGCGACAGCAGCACCAACTGCCACGACCAGAGCGCCAATCCATCGAAAACCCACTCGATAACGGACCAGATCTTTTTGAGGTAAAAGGCCAGGAACAGGCCAAAAGGGCATTAACCGTCGCCGCCGCCGGCGGTCACAACCTTCTATAATTCTGCCACATTAAACCCTTCTACCCCTCACAGCGCAAACTCTTTTGCCCGCCCTTTATTTTCATTAGATTGCTGAATTACATCAATGTTGACTAACAAGCCAACTAGTGGATATTCTTTTACGGAGAGTATCTTTTTAGAAGACCAAACCACTCTGATTTTTGTCCGGGAATACTCTATTTTCGGTAGGGAAATGGCGCTAAACAGGCAAAGGAAGAACTGGCCAGAGTTTGCATCTAAAAAAAGGCCTTTGACTCACAAAGACCTTAATTTTTAGATCAAAAGGGAAAAATGGAAGGCAGAAGATTATAAGGGCGCGCGCATGATGCTTACCCTCCCCGAGCTCCACTCTCAGAAGAATTATTGATTTTGATAAAAAGAAGTTTCATAAAAACGCCCTTTATATAGTTTATAAACGTCTCTTAACTCTAAGAGCACCTCTCATATACTTTAGAAGCATTCCAAATTAAGAGTAACAAAGTAACTCTAATAGACAGTGCATAGAAAAAAAATGTACTTCTATATCAACATATTATCGCAATATCATGGATATGTAGTGTGAAATCGCCAAAAACAAAGATTATTTAGCTATAAAAATATATTTTCATATTCCATACTATTGCTTTTCAAACTTAATCCAGGCTTTATCTGCCGGCGTCATCAACACCATGGTTGGCAAATTAAAATGGTCGTATTTGCGCAAGGACGTCGTCTTGGTTTCACATTTCTTTTCTGGACGAAGCGGATCATGTTTCTCTGTATACGTCAGGTTTATATCCACCCCGGAAGAATTATGCACGCTAACCTCAAAGCTTTCAGTGAATCTCCTTACCATCTGTTCATAAGGAACACCTTCTTTACATAACATCCAGAATGCCACTTGAAACAACACACTCTCATCTGCTTTTATCGCCAATTCAACCTTTTTCGAATAGAACTCCCCGGTCACGGGTTGAGGCTCGTCAATATAACTGTTTGGGATCGATGAGATGTCTGAATGAATGGACTGAATCCTCGTTACCTCCCCTCGGATAAAATCTTTACCTGCTGAGGGATTAACATCATCCATCCAAAGATCTACGTGGAAACTATGATCATCCTTATAGTCTTTATGCTTGTACATGTTGTGAAGCTGATATTCCCACTCGGTATTCACACGGAATGCACCTATATCTTCCTCATAAGCTTCAACATTTATGTAAACTTTTGAAACAGTGCTGTAACACGCCAGTGTTTCGATGATGTGCTTGGCATGATCTCTGGATGCTTTGCTTTTATCATTGAACAAATAGCCTATTCTGTTGTCGATCTCCTCACTTTCGGGCTTACGCGTAGTAATGTACAGCGCAATAAAGCCAACGATAGCAAAGAATATCGTATCTTCTATCGCAGACGCGAGAATTGATAGCTGAAAGCTCTTTATTTGCAGATCACTACACGAATTGGTGCCACCAAGTTCATTACCAATATCCTTCCAACAAAGCACGTCGAATTGATAAACATACAAAAGAACAAGCACCACCCAAAGTAGGAGAGCCGCGAAAATAGAATAAAATATTGTCAGCTTCGATTTCTTAGCGCTAAAAGGATTCAAGTTTCTCACCAGTTTGTTGGTACGTTTTTCCGCCGCTGAATATTCCGCAGCAGAAACGGGACTTTCTGTTCTGGAAACTGACTCTCGCCCGACTCGGGCATTATTTTTATCCTCGTCTGGAACCTGATCCACTTTACTTCCATTCTTGTGATTACTCATACAATATCCCTTTCGATACAAAATCGAACTAAATCAGCATTTCTATTAGCGACCACCTCAGCGACGTGATATAAAGTAGACGAAGCAAAAAGAAAATTTGAATGGCCCCTACCAACCAATAAAACACGCCAACATACTAGAAAGCTTTTTGGCCTATTCCATACTTCCTTCTCGATTCTGTTACGACCATCAAATCATGCCAAGCCGCCTTGAACGACGCACTCATTGAGGGGATTTACAATAACAAAAAAGATATATTTCTTTTTAAACTCACGGAGAATCAATAGAAGCATAACATAAAAATATAATATACCCTGATGTGATAACCTTCCATCAACAGCGTGAAGTTAAGCTAGGAAATCTGGCTCATAAATAAAATACTTAGGTTTTTAAAATATCAGATGTCATTGTCAGTGGTTACTTTTTATTCAAGAGCCTGTATACACTAGCTTTAGACAACTCGTATTCTGAATTAGACCCTTGAGGAACACGCCATTCTCTTTTTTTGGCGCAACTCCTTCTCTTCAACCTCGTTCAACTTAGCTGCCTACCGAGAGCTAGAACTCTTGCCTTTGCAGAAGCTATGCCCTCCTTCCGCCTTTCTGTTCTTTAAGCCGAGCCTCAGTTAACCCCACCTCAGCACTGCCACACCTGACAAAACTCCCAGGCTAAAGGCCATCTTAGGTACTTTTAAGTCCGCTAGCGCACAACCCTTTTAATTCTCTAAAGGTGCCTTGTGTTTGTCTCTACTCTAATTTGCCTCAACTCTAAAAGGACTTAACCGCTCGCCCAATGTCGCTTGCAATTGTTCATACCCGCGCCCTAATGGGCGTTGATGCGCCACCGGTAACGGTGGAAGTTCATCTCTCCGGCGGATTGCCAGGGCTCACACTGGTTGGCCTGCCAGAGACTGCCGTCAAGGAATCCCGCGAGCGTGTGCGCAGTGCGCTCATTAATTGCCACTTTGAATACCCTGCGCGACGCATTACCATTAACTTGGCACCCGCGGATTTACCCAAACAGGGCGGGCGCTACGATTTGGCCATTGCCTTGGGCATTTTAGTGGCTTCGAATCAACTGCCAGCAGCAGCGGTAGAAGGGGCGGAGTTTTTGGGCGAGTTAACCCTGGGCGGTGAGCTGCGGCCGGTAACGGGGGTGATTTCTGCCATTAGCGCGGTGCAAGAGAGTGAGCGTACGCTATTTTTGCCCACGGCCAATCAGGGCGAAGCGGCGCTCATCGACAACCAACACTGTCGTGTTGCCGGTGACCTGTTAAGCCTATGCGCCCATTTGCGACAGCAGCACCAACTGCCACGACCAGAGCGCCAATCCATCGAAAACCCACTCGATAACGGACCAGATCTTTTTGAGGTAAAAGGCCAGGAACAGGCCAAAAGGGCATTAACCGTCGCCGCCGCCGGCGGTCACAACCTTCTTTACTACGGCCCCCCTGGCACAGGTAAAACCCTGTTGGCGAGTTGTTTGCCGGGTATTTTACCGCCTTTGTCGAAATCCCTGGCCATATCGGTGGCTGCGGTTTATTCGGTTGCGGGTATCGATCGAGCCGATCACCAACTGGCACCGCTGCGTCGACCCCACCACACCGCTTCCGCGCCGGCTATCGTTGGCGGTGGCAGTCATCCTCGGCCCGGAGAGATTTCGCTGGCCCACGGCGGCGTGCTTTTTTTGGACGAGTTACCCGAGTTTCAGCGCCAAGTGTTGGAGGTTTTACGCGAACCCTTGGAGTCGGGCAGAGTGGATATTTCTCGCGCCAATCATCGGGTTTCTTACCCCGCGGAATTTCAATTATTGGCTGCCATGAACCCGTGTCCCTGCGGCCATTTTCCCGATGCTCGCTGTCAGTGCACACCCGATCAGGTAAGGCGTTACCGCGGCAAAATCTCCGGCCCTCTGCTCGATCGCATCGATATGCACGTGCCAGTGAGTGCGCAAAAACCCAGTCGCTTACAGGAATTACCCTCGGGTGAAACCAGTGCTCAGGTTCGCCTGCGAGTACAAAACGCCCGCGCCCGTCAACTGGAAAGACAAGGCGTGATTAACGCTAAATTATCGGGCTCCGATATCCAGCAACACTGCCCTTTAAATAACGAATTGGCGGATTTCCTGGAAACTGCCACTCATAAACTGGGGCTCTCGGCGCGCGCCTATCACCGCATTTTGCGCGTAGCCCGCACGCTCGCCGACTTAAACGATCAAACCCACCTATCGCGTCATCATTTGGCCGAGGCGCTGGGCTATCGACAACTCGATCGCATCAAACCCTAATCTGTCTCAAAACGTGTACTCAAACGGATTTTTGCTTTTGCGATTAACTCGCTGACCGTCTTCGGTTTCCAGCGCTATGTGAAATTGTTGGATACTACCGGACCCACTGACTTCACAGGTGACATAATTGTCGCTCAAGCCAGCACCAGATTCTTTGAGTTGAGCGCGAAAGAAAATTAAAAACCGCCCGCGTTTTTGGCTGTAACGGGTGGAAAGATTATCGGGCGAGTAGTTACTGAGGTTGCTGCCCAACTCCGATTTTAATCGCTGCTCGCAGGTGACGTAGGCGTCGGTCATGGTAACGTTGCGATAACTGCCCTGCCCCTCACCGGAGGAGCGCATGTTGATTATGGTGATGGAAGTAATACCAATCGAGGCAAATACCAACACCGTAAAAATAATAATCACCAATACTTGAGATCGTTTTGTAAGCAATGTGCCTTCCCGCAGGTCTGAATTTGGATGTGGTGTAACCTGCGGTAAGTGTAGTTGGAAATCAGCTTCTATCTCGGTGCACTTGCTGCCTTTCGTTAACGCTCGCTTATCGACCGGGCCGATAAACGCCGATATTGGTGTGCCCCTCTTCGCACAACTGGCTGGCGTGGAGCCGACTCATAACACCTTGATCGCAAAACAATAAATACTGTTGTTTGGCATCCAATTGATTAACGGTGTTAGCCAATTGATAAAAGGGCACCAACTTTATGGGTGTGTTTTGCAATTGCAGCGGCTTGGCTTCTTGTTCGTCGGGGTGGCGAATATCCAATACCACCGCATCGGTGGGCACGTAGGCAAATTCGTCGGCCAGCACCTCGTCGTCCACATCCAGCACCTCAGTAATACTTTGCGTTTTGGCGCGACTAATGGCGGCTTCCAGCACCGAGAAGTCGAAGCGCTCTTCTTCAAACACCACTCGATCCATTTTGGCTTTGGTAGTGGGCTTTTTGGAAATTACACCGCAATATTCGGGCATGTTGGCGGCGAAGTCTTCAGCGCCAATGGCTCGGGCAATATCAATGATGTCGCCTTTATCCATAGTCACCAGCGGTCGCAACACCAGAGTATTGGTAACTTGATCGATTACCGATAAATTGGTCAGCGTTTGCGACGACACCTGAGCCACACTTTCGCCGGTAACCAACGCTTGAATATTCATTTGCTCGGCAATGTCGGTGGCCGCGCGCAACATCATGCGTTTTAAAATCACCCCCATGTTGGCCTGCGAGACTTGAGTTAAAATCTCCGCCACGACGCCCTCAAACGGCACACTGACAAACTTCACCAGGTGCGAGGCACCGTACTTTTGCCAAAGATAGTAGGCCACCTCCTTGCAACCCAGCTCGTGCGCCCGGCCGCCCAAGTTAAAGAAGCAATAATGAGTGCGCAGACCGCGCTTGGTGGTGAGGTAACTGGCCACGGTGGAATCAAAGCCGCCAGAGATCAGCGATAACACCGCATCCTGTGTGCCCAGCGGAAAACCGCCCAGCCCCGGTACTTCGCGGGTGACCACAAACAATTGCTGGTCTTTGATTTCCATCTTAACGGTAACGTCGGAATTTTTGAGTTTGACGCCCGCCGAATCAAAATGCTTTAGCAAACCGCCGCCCACGTAACGCTCGACGTCGATGGAGGAAAACTCTTGTTTACCGTGACGCTTAACCCGCACACAAAAGGTTTTTCCCGCAAGCTGATCGCCCCAAATCTCCGCCGTGCGCTCGTAGATGTCGTGCATGGTTTCAAATTCAAACGCCTGCACCGCGTAAAAGAAAGCAATGCCCGGCGTGTGCGCGAGAATTTGCGAGATCTTTGCCTCCAGCTCAGGATCACTGGGGCCCTGTACTTCCAACTTCTCCCAGTCGCGAACGACCACGATATCGGGCGATAAGCGTTTGCAGAGCTGCTTGAGGTTGGTGCGCAATTGCTGGGTAAAACGCTTGCGCACCGGCGTGCTTTTAATGGTAATTTCTGGGAATAACTTAATAACAAAATGCATAAAACTAAAATCGCTCACCGCAAATGGGCGGAAAATAACTGTTAATACAGGGTATTATATATCGAACGTGCCAGGGGATTTGTAGCTGGCATTTAAAAGTCGAAATCGCCCGTCGCCGAGCCTCCAGACAGCTTGCAACCACCTCATGGCCGACTTAGAATCGCACAACTTGGGTGCAAAGTTGGATTTTACGCCCAGATTTAAAGCATCACCTGTCACCACCGAAGTCTTCAAACTATTGATTTATAAGTATATTATTCATTGGTAGCCTGTTCGTCTGTATGGCACAGGAATTGCCTTATTATGAGGCCCCCGCCGCTGCTCCCCGTTATAGAGGTGCACACCTGGGGGAAGATCACGGACAAAACCGGGTAAAAACGCATCCCTGATAAAGCGTTTATCCCAAGCAAATTTATTTCTGGCGCAGCCATTTTGGAGGAATACATGTCAGAGCAGACTCTGAACTTAATCAAAGAAAACGAAGCCAAGTGGGTTGATTTGCGCTTCACCGATACCAAAGGTAAAGAGCAACACGTAACCATTCCCTCAACCGAAGTCGAAGAAGACTTCTTTACCGAAGGGAAAATGTTCGACGGTTCGTCCATTGCTGGCTGGAAGGGCATTAACGAATCCGACATGATCTTGATGCCGGACGACGAAACCAGCTTTTTAGATCCATTCACCGACGAAACTACCGTCATCTTGCGCTGCTCAATCGTTGAGCCTATGACCGGCGAAGGTTACAACCGCGACCCACGCTCCATCGCTCAGCGCGCCGAAGCTTACTTGGCCAGCACCGGCCTTGGCGACACCGCTTTCTTTGGTCCAGAGCCTGAATTCTTCGTATTCGACGACATCAAGTGGGGCGCAGACATGTCTGGCGCTTTCTACAAAATCAGCTCTGAAGAAGCAGCCTGGGAATCTGGCAGCGATATTCTAGACGGCAACATGGGCCACCGCCCAGGCGTTAAAGGCGGTTACTTCCCAGTACCACCAGTCGATTCTTTGCACGATATCCGCGCTGCCATGTGTAACGCCATGGAAGCCATGGGCTTGGAAATCGAAGTACACCACCACGAAGTGGGTACAGCGGGCCAGTGTGAAATCGGCGTTGGCGCCAACACCCTAACCAAAAAAGCGGACGAAGTTCAGATCTTGAAGTACGCCGTGCACAATGTGGCTCACGCCTACGGCAAAACCGCTACTTTCATGCCTAAGCCATTGGTGGGTGATAACGGTAACGGCATGCACGTTCACCAATCGTTCACCAAAGACGGTGTTAACCAGTTCGCGGGTGACGTGTACGCTGGCCTGTCTGAAACTGCTCTTTTCTACATTGGCGGTATCATCAAGCACGCTAAAGCATTGAACGCCTTCTGTAACGCCTCCACCAACTCGTACAAGCGTTTGGTTCCTGGCTTCGAAGCTCCGGTTATCTTGGCTTACTCCGCTCGCAACCGTTCGGCGTCTATCCGTATTCCTTTCGTTTCTTCGCCGAAAGGTAAGCGTATCGAAACTCGCTTCCCAGACTCTACCGCCAACCCTTACTTGGCGTTCGCGGCCTTGTTGATGGCCGGCCTAGATGGCATTAAGAACAAGATCCACCCAGGCGACTCTGCCGATAAAGACTTGTACGATTTGCCACCTGAAGAGCTAACCGAGTACCCAACCGTCTGTGCCTCTTTCCAAGAAGCCCTTGACGCACTCGACGCCGACCGCGATTTCTTGAAAGAAGGCGGTGTATTCGACGACGACATGATCGACGCTTACATCGAGTTGAAAGCAGAAGAAGTAGAAACCTTGAACATGACCACTCACCCTGTTGAGTTTTCTATGTACTACAGCTGCTAATCACTCAGCTATGCACCAGGCGGGCGCTTGCGCCCGTTCTCAAAAAGCCTCAGCTTGCGCTGGGGCTTTTTTGTGCACCAAAATTGGCGAGCAATCCCAAGTTGTCTGCCGCCAGCCGTGCACTCAAATTTGTCACAGCGCAAAAGCCTCGTCAGCCGGGACTTCGGGGAACCAATCCCGTGATACACTTTCTGTTAGGTATTAGTTCTGTTAGATATTAACCTTTAGCCCTGGCGGATTACTGAGTATGAACACGGCTCTCTCGGTTGCAGTAAAAACAACGTCGCTCTTTATTTTGCTGGTTCTGGCATTCGCGAGCTTAGCCGGCGATAAAGTCTACAAGCATGTGGATGAAGACGGCACAGTGCACTACTCAGATTCTCCCAAGGATCCTTCCGACGAAGCCCTGGAGCTGCCTCCGGCGAACACCCTGGCGCCACCTAGCGACCAGGATATCCGCTTTTACAAGCGTCAATCTCCCGAAGCCCGCCCCAACTACCAACTGCAACTGACCTCGCCCGTCCACGACAGCACCATTACACCGGGCCAGCAGTCGGTATCCGTCTCCGGCAACCTGACGCCAAAACCCGAGCAAAGCGTAAGTTATGAGCTACTGTTCGACGGTCAAGTCTACGGCCAAGGCGGCTCACCGTCGTTTACCGTCACCCCGCTGTACCGCGGAACGCACACACTGCAACTGCGTGCCATCGACCCCTCTGGCAAAACACTGGCCACCTCGCAATCGGTCAGTATTCACGTTATTCGCCCCACCGTACTAAACTAGTGCCTAGAAAATTTATGTGAACCATTTTGGTTCACTCCGCCCTAAATAACCGGGCAAAGCCCCAAAAAGTACGCGCTCGCCGCCAATGCACCTCTTTGGTTCGGTTTTTGCTGCAGTTTGCTTTTAAGCCGCTAAAGCCACGAAACAACCCGGTAAGTAATGAGCCTCGCCCCCAACTACAAACAGCTACTCGATAGCCTCAATACCGCCGTGGTGGTGGTCTCGGCCAAGCTGGAAATCCGCTACCTTAACCCCGCGGCCGAATCCCTGCTGGCCATTTCTGGCGAGCGCAGCCAAAACTCAGCGATTACCAATTATTTTGTGGAATCCGAGGCGGCAGTGGAATCTTTAATGACAGCCATTCAGCAGCAGCATCATTACACCAAGCGCCGAGCCAAATGGCGGCTGCACAATAATCGCACTATCACCGTGGATTATTCGGTCACGCCGCTGCTAGAAGCACAGGGATTGGCCATCGAAATCCAGCCTTTGGATCGCCTATTGCGCATCAGTCGCGAAGAAGCCGTGGTCTCGGCCCAGGAAACCACCCGCAATTTGGTGCGCGGCCTGGCCCACGAAATTAAAAACCCACTGGGCGGTATTCGCGGTGCGGCGCAGTTGTTATCGCGCGAGCTGCCCGATAACCAATTGAGCGAGTACACCGATGTCATCATCGACGAGTCGGACCGACTACGCAATTTGGTCGATCGCATGATGGGCCCGCGGCAATTGCCTAAATGGTCGGCGGTGAACATTCACGAAGTCATCGAGCGCGTGGCCACACTGATCAGCGCCGAGAGCAAAGGCCGCATTACCATCAATCGCGACTACGACCCGAGCATTCCCAGTTTGCCGGGCGATGCAGAGCTGTTGATTCAATCGCTGTTAAACATTGCCCGCAACGCCATGCAGGCGATGACCGAAGCCGATACCCACAAGCCCACACTCACACTGCGCACGCGCATCCAGCGCCAGTTCAGTATTGGCCGGCACAATTATCCGTTGGTGTGCCGCATTGATATGCACGATAACGGCCCGGGCATTCCCACCGATATTATCGAAAACATTTTTTACCCCATGATCTCCGGGCGCGCCGAGGGCTCAGGCTTGGGCCTGGCCATTTCCCAGCAACTGATCAACCAGCACAACGGCCTGGTGGAATGCGACAGTCGCCCCGGCAGCACCAATTTTTCAATTTACCTACCGATGGAACAACCTCATGCAGAGAACAAATAGTGTATGGATTATCGACGACGACAAGTCGATACGATGGGTACTGGAAAAATCCCTGCAACAGGCAGGCATAGAGACACGCTGTTTCGAATCCGGCGACAGCGCCCTGGCGGCCACCACCGGTGGCACCAAGCCCGACGCCATACTCAGTGACATCCGCATGCCCGGCATTGATGGTCTGGCGCTGCTGGAGAGCCTGCACGCCAAATACCCCAGCCTGCCGATCATTATCATGACCGCCCACTCGGATCTGGACAGCGCCGTGGCGGCCTACCAAAGTGGCGCGTTTGAGTATTTGCCCAAGCCGTTCGATGTGGACGAAGCCCTGGCCGTCACCCATCGGGCGCTGGCGCATGCCGCCGAGCAAACCCAGGAAGAAGAACCCGATTTATCCGTGGCCAAAGAAGCTCAAGCCAGCGGCGATATCATCGGCGAAGCACCGGCCATGCAGGAAGTGTTTCGCGCTATTGGTCGGCTGTCGCAATCCAACATTACCGTGCTCATCAACGGCGAATCCGGCACGGGTAAAGAATTGGTGGCGCGCGCACTGCACGAACACAGCCCGCGCCGTCGCCAGCCGTTTATCGCCCTCAACATGGCCGCCATTCCCCGAGATTTGATCGAATCCGAGCTGTTTGGCCACGAAAAAGGCGCTTTTACCGGTGCTGGCGGCCAGCGACAAGGACGCTTTGAGCAGGCCAACGGCGGCACCTTATTTTTGGATGAAATCGGCGATATGCCCGCCGATACGCAAACCCGCTTGTTGCGCGTGTTAGCCGATGGCGAATTTTATCGCGTGGGCGGCCACACACCGGTGAAAGTGGACGTGCGCATCATCGCCGCCACTCACCAAAATTTGGAAGAACTGGTACGTGAAAACCGCTTCCGCGAGGATTTATTCCACCGCCTAAACGTAATTCGCATCCATATTCCGCGCCTGTCGGATCGTCGCGAAGACATTCCTAAGCTGGCCAAGCACTTTTTCCAAAAAGCCGCCTCGGAGCTGGGCGTTGAGCCCAAATTATTAACGCCCGAGACCGAAAAATACCTGTGCAACATCGCCTGGCCGGGCAACGTGCGACAACTGGAAAACACCTGTCGCTGGATTACCGTTATGGCTTCGGGCCGGGAAGTACACGTACAGGATTTACCGCCCGAGCTCATGGAGCACAGCCGCGAGGTGGAGCCTTCCGGCGACTGGAACAAAGCCCTGCGCCACTGGGCCGATCAAGCGCTGGCGCGTGGTCAGTCGGATATTCTCTCGGAGGCCGTACCCATCTTTGAGCGAGCCCTCATCGAAACCGCGCTCAAACACACTGCCGGTCGCAAGCGCGATGCCGCCAATTTATTGGGTTGGGGGCGCAATACGCTGACGCGTAAACTGAAAGAATTGGGAATGGTGGATAGCGGGGAGGAAGCGAGCGAGGAGTAGCCCTCGCTCGAACACTGAACGGCCGAAGCGATCAGTTGGCGGGTTGTTGCTCGGCGTTTTGCTTGGATTGCGCTACCGCTTGAGCGAATAGGGCATCAAAGTTAACCGGTGGCAACATAATCGCCGGGAAGCTGCCTTTAACAATCACGTTGTCGATGGCTTCACGCGCGTAAGGGAACAAAATCTGCGGGCAGGCAGTGTTCAACGCTTGAGTCAGTTGCTGATTTTCCAAACCAGACACGGTAAATGCACCGGCCTGTTGTACTTCTACCAACAAAACGGTTTCATCGTCGACTTTAACGGTTACAGTGAGTGTTAATACCACTTCGTACAAATCGTTTTCGTCGATGCGCGATACTTTGGTGTTCAGCTCTTGATTGATGCTCGGCTTCCACTGCTTGCGAAATGCTTGGGCACCCAGTGGCGCTTCGTAGGACAAGTCCTTTAGGTAAACGCGCTGAATGGCGAATTGGACTTTCTGTGCGCCGTCGCCAGCTTGGTTCGCCTCATTAGAGGCCGGGTTTTGTTCTTCAGCCATGATGCTGCCTATTTTCCTTTTCGATTTATGTGTAAAAACTAAAACACCCTTCACCACCGGCGGAGGGACTGCGTATGCGCCAGATTTTGTGCAACTCGCCAGGCGAGTAAGCACTGCCAATCGGGCCATTAAAACTGACGCAAACGGGTAACTCTGCAGGCTAGCAGCAAACCATTACCGAATTATCACGCCAGGCGACTGCTTTAGTTGGGCCTCATAGAGGTTATTTCAAGCAGTCGTTGAATTCTCGCTAGGCTTGTTCTTGCAGCAAGCTATCGAGCTTGCCCGCTCGCTGTAGCTGGTACAACTCGTCGCAGCCGCCCACGTGGTAGTCGCCAATCCAGATTTGCGGCACAGAGGTTTTGCCCGCTTTAGCGGCCATTTCCTGGCGCAGCGCGCGCTTGCCGTCGACGGAAATTTCCTGAAAGTCCACCCCTTTGCTGTCGAGCAGATGTTTGGCCCGTACGCAAAAAGGGCAAAAAAGCGTGGTATAGATTACGACTGACATTGCTTTCCTTTATTGGATTAGAATTCTATTTCACTATCGGTAGCTTTTGATTTAACCATTCTGTCATTCCGCCATCTAAGCGGGCCACCTGATAGCCTTGTTTGAGCAGCTCGCGACCGGCAGCACCGGTGTGCTGGCCCATCTTGTCCACCAAAATCACGGTTTTTTCTTTGTGTTGCTCAAGCTCACTGGTGCGCTCATTAAGCTTGGCGTAGGGAATATTCACCGCGCTGCTGATGTGGCCGTTTTTAAAATCCTTGCTCTCGCGCAAATCGATGAGTACCGCACTCTCTGCGTTGAGCAGTCGCGTCGCTTCATGGGTGGTTATTGAGCGGCCACTGCGGCGCTTCTCGTTCCAAAAATACAGACCAACCAGCGCAATCAACACGCTCACTAACAGCCATTGTTCAATCACAAACGCAATGTACTTTTCCACGGATTCTCCCGGTATGCCAAATTCACATCATCCGGCCCCGGGCCGGATCGGGCGGCAGTATACCCCATTCGAGCCGTGACTTTTCATCGATCTGAGACGTGCGACGCCGGGCTTTGGCGCTCTGGCCATTGTTTTTTACAGCCAGTTTTGGTTTGCTCTCTCACCACTCTATTGATTCGAGAATTACCATGCGACGAGCCGTGTTATTCATCGCCGCGCTGCTAGCGAGCAGCGTCGGTTACAGTCAGGACGCCGAGCAATACCAAGCTAAGCTGTCGGAGCTGAAAACGCTCATCGAACAGCTCCAGGGGCAATTACAGGAAGTCAAAAGCAATAAAGATGCCCTCAACCAAGCGCTGGCCGACTCGGAAACCGAAATCGGCGATTTGACCCAAAAAATTCAACGCCTTGAGCGGGAGCTAGACCAAGAAAAAAAGCAACTAGCGCTGCTCCATGAGCAGCGCGACCAACTGCAAACCGAAAAACGCGAACAGAGTCGAGCGGTGGCGGCACAGATGGTCTCGGCCTACAAACTGGGCAATCTCAGCCAAGTAAAAGCCCTGCTCAACCTGGAAGACACCCAACAAGTCTCACGCGTGCTCAAGTACCACCGCTACATTGTTGAGGCACGTCAGGAGAAGATCGCGCAATTTCGCGCCACCGTGGCCGAATTAAACCGCATCGAGCCTGAAATACTGGCGCGCACTAATCGCCTCAGCCAACAACGCGAACAACTCGGCCAGCGCCAAACGGCCCTGCTACAAGCCAATGAGCAGCGGCAACGCACCTTGGCCAAATTGGCCGCCGAGAGCCGCAGCGCCGAGCAGGAGCTGGCCGGCTTGATCGACGAGCGCGCGCAGTTGCAGCGTTTGTTAGAAGAAGTCACCCAGGTGCTGGCCAACATTCCCATTCCCGACGACCAGCAACCCATCACCACCCTGAAGGGCAAGCTGCGCCACCCCATTCAAGGCAAGCTTACCCGCCACTTTGGCACGCCGCGCTCAGGCGGCAAGCTGACCTGGGACGGCTGGCTGTTCAGTGCCCCCGAAGGCACGCCCGTCACAGCCATTCACGGCGGTCGCGTGGTGTATTCCGATTGGTTGCGCGGCCAGGGTCTTCTGCTGATTATCGATCACGGCGGTGGTTATTTGAGCTTATACGGGCGCAATCAAACCCTGTTTAAAGACGTTGGCGAGTGGGTCAGCGCCGGCGAAGTGATTGGTCAGGCAGGAACCAGTGGCGGTCAGAGCGAGGCCGGGCTATATTTTGAATTGCGCCATAAGAGTCAACCGCTCAATCCTAAAAGCTGGATGAGTGGCTAAAAATCACCATTTTATTGCAAATTGGTGCACTCTATCTGTTAAAACTTGCTTTCCGTCCGTTACTCCCCACATTGGTACCGTTAGAATGGAAATTATTCGTCCGCTCTTAAGTCTACAATGAATGCGATTTGTTACTGCAAAGTCCCCGATCAGGAGAATGCCCATGAAATTCCGTAACTGGCCAGCCGCTGTGGTCTTGCTGGCCTCTGCCACCTTCAGTTGGGCACAGAGTGCGGCGACCTCTGAGGAAGAAAAAGAAATGTTGCCACTGGATGATCTGCGCACCTTTACCAAGGTTTACAGCCAGATCCGCGCCACTTATGTGGAAGATGTTTCCGACAAAGAATTGCTGGAATACGCCATTAAAGGCATGTTGAGCGAACTCGACCCTCACTCCAACTATTTGGATGCCAGCTCCTTCGACGACCTACAAGTGCACACCACCGGCGAATTCGGCGGTTTAGGCATAGAAGTGGGCATGGAAAACGGCTTTGTTAAGGTCATCGCTCCCATCGACGACACACCTGCCGCCAAGGCGGGTCTGCAGCCGGGCGATTTGATCATCACCTTAGACGACAAACCTGTAAAGGGCCTGTCGCTTGGCGAGGCCATCGATATTATGCGCGGCCCGGTCGGCACCGAAATTAACATTACCGTGGTGCGCGACGGCATCGAACAGCCGTTTGATGTGAGCATTGTGCGCGACACCATCAAAGTGCGCAGCGTGCGCTCACGCGTATTAGAGCCCGGCTACGGTTACCTGCGCATCGCTCAGTTTCAGGTAAAAACCGGCGAAGATTTCATCGACGAAATCGACAAGCTGCGCGCTAAAGAACCCAACTTAAAAGGCTTGGTGTTGGATCTGCGCAACAACCCCGGCGGCATTTTGCAGTCGTCGGTGAAAGTGGCCGATGCCTTTTTGGACGGCGGCCTGGTGGTTTACACCGATGGCCGGGTGGAAAACGCCGATGTTAAATACCACGCCACCAAAGGCGATCATGCCGACGGTATTCCGCTCGTGGTGCTGATCAACCAGGGCTCGGCGTCGGCTTCTGAGATTGTAGCCGGTGCGCTGCAGGATCACGGTCGCGCCATTATTATGGGCACCGAAAGCTTCGGCAAAGGCTCGGTACAAACGGTAATTCCCATCAGCGACGACCGCGCCATTAAACTCACCACCGCACTGTATTTTACGCCGCAGGGCCGCTCCATTCAGGCCCAGGGCATCGCGCCCGATATTTTGGTGGAGCGCGCTAAAATCACCGCGCTGGAATCCGGCGAAAGCTTTACCGAAGCCGATTTGCAGGGTCGCCTCGATAACGGCAACGGCGGCGAAGCCAACGGCACCAAAAAACGCGAGGAACGCGAAAAGAGCCGCCCCAATATCGCGGCCAGCGACAACCAATTGTTTGAAGCTTTAAATCTGCTTAAAGGCATTCACATCTTTGCCCGCAATGGCAAAACGGTGGAAACCACACACATGGCCGAAAACAACGTCGAGCCGTGAAGCCCATCAAACACACTCGCCATCGGGCAAGCCGCTTGTTTTTAATCGCATTAAGGGCCAGTTTTCTGGCCCTTTTGCTGTTTTGTACGAGCCACAATACGCACAGCCAAACAGCGATTATCATCATCGATGATCTGGGCTACGACCTAGCCACCGGCAAAGCCATTGCCGAGCTGCCCATTCCTCTGACCCTAGCGATCATCCCTTTTAGCCCCCACGCACAGACCATCGCCCAACTGGCCAAGCAACACGGCAAAGAAGTGATTATTCACTCACCCATGTCGAGCATTGATGGCCGCGCCATCGATCCAGGCGGTTTGCACAGCGATATGAATCGCGCTGAATTTGATCAAGCACTTGAGTTACAACTGGCCGAATTGCCCGAGGCCACCGGCCTCAACAACCACATGGGCAGCTTGCTCACGCAAAAGCCCGAGGCCATGACCTGGCTGATGCAACAGCTCAAACAGAGGCAACTTTTCTTTGTCGACAGCCGTACAACCCCTGAGAGTATCGCTTTAACCACGGCACTAAATAATCAAGTTACCGCATGGCGACGCGACGTATTTCTCGACCACTATCGTGATCCGCTGCTGATCGAAAACCAGTTACATGTGCTTGCTAAAAAAGCCAAGCAACAGGGATTGGCAGTAGCGATTGGCCACCCTTACGAGGAGACGATCGAGGCCCTCAACAGGCACTGGCAGATCATGACAGACGAAGGAATAACGTTAGTAACGCCAAGTTTGGTAATGAAGAGTAAATTATTGGCTCACAGCGTGAACAAAAATTATACAGACGATCAATAACTGACTACACTTATCACTAGGTGTTTGTCAGTTAAGCGATGACAAAACCCAGCGCTCTGCAGTAACAGGACGTTTCAGCAACGGCCATAAGGTTTGATAAAGATAGCGCTTGTTAAAGACAGATAAGACAGGCAACTTGCAGAAAACCTGAAAGGCGAACTGGCAGATAAAACATCGCTTTAGATTATTACACGGTATTTGGTTCCATTGATACCGTAAAACGCACCATACAGAATCAAGCTTTGTAAATCGGTGGGGTTTTGATCTAAGTCTGTGCTATGGTTCACGTCTCCAGGGACAATGGATGAGCGCCAATTGCCGTTGCAGAGTGTCCGCGTTACGCAAAAAGCGTGAGCGGTGAACTTGTAAATCGGGTGTTTTGGCGGCTGTACAGGGATTTGTGCGAGGAGATGATTCTCCCATAGCTGCACTGACCCAGCCAATCGGTTGCAGATTCAATGAAAGAGGTTTTCACTATGGCTAATATACGAACTGGCGATTCTGGCCCAACACCAGACCGATCCGCTCGAATTTTCGAGAAAGACAGCTACTTTTACTACAAAACCCGCGAGGGTATTGATATCGGCCCGTTCGATTCAGTAAAAGATGCCGAGCGTGGCGTGCGTGATTTTATTGATTTCATGCAAACTGAGCCTCAGTCTTCGGCCACCTTGTCGCAATATTCCAGTCGCGTCGCGTAATTTTGGCGGGCTTAGTCCGCACACGACGTACCGCTCTAGCAGCAAGGCTCTAAGGCTGTACCTTAAAGAGCTTTAACGCTAAGAGCTGCGGCACACGGTGCTGTACTAAAAAGAAGGTACAGGGTGCTGTACTAAAAAGAAGGTACAGAGTGCTGTACTAAAAAAGAAGATACAGAAGGTACAGCTCGGTTCATACAGGCTGGCTCACGCCAGCCTGTCGTATTTTTACGCGGTGCTCTCGCTTTAATCTTTTTCCTTTCTCGCGCCTGTCTTCCCTTTTCACACCTTTCCTCTTTACTTCGAGCATTCCTTCTTTGAAGATCGCGGCTACAAAATTACCACGCCGATAACACAAACAACGTTCTTTTACAGTCGCACTTCGATACCGTGTTCGGCCATAAATTGCTTGGCTTGTTCGACGGAATACTCACCAAAGTGAAAAATACTGGCCGCCAGCACGGCGTCGGCACGGCCTTCTATTACGCCTTCCACCAAATGGTAGAGATTGCCCACACCGCCCGAGGCGATGAGCGGCACGGGAATGCGATCGCTCATCGCCCGGGTCAGTGCCAGATCAAAGCCATTTTTGGTGCCATCGCGATCCATGCTGGTAAGCAGAATTTCCCCCGCACCCAATTGCACCATCTTCTCCGACCAAGCCAGCGCATCAATACCCGTGGATTTGCGCCCCCCATGGGTAAAAATTTCCCAGCGCGGGTCCTGGTCCGGCGTATTGACTTGTTTCGCGTCGATGGCGACCACAATGCATTGAGCGCCAAAACGCTCCGAGGCCTCTAAAACGAATTCTGGATTAAACACGGCCGCCGAATTGATGCTGACCTTGTCGGCACCGGCGTTGAGTAGGTTGCGAATGTCGTCCAGTGTGCGAATGCCACCGCCCACGGTGAGGGGAATAAACACTTCCGAGGCGATTTTCTCGACGGTGTGCAAGGTGGTGTCGCGTCGCTCATGGGTGGCGGTAATATCGAGGAAGGTAATTTCGTCGGCACCCTCTTGGTTGTAGCGCTTGGCCACTTCCACCGGGTCGCCAGCATCGCGGATATCGACAAACTGAACGCCTTTTACGACGCGACCGTTATCCACATCCAAACAGGGAATAATTCTCTTCGCCAGGGCCATGCAACTCACTCCAAACTTTCGCGGGGCGCTAGTTTAACGCACTTTAAGCGCAAACTTGACCACTGTTTGCGAGCCTCCATGTTGACAGGCCCGATTGAAAGTCTGCTCAGCTCTGTTGTTTGTCGGCGTACATGCGAGCGTCGGCCAATTGTTTTAATTCCGCGAGACTGCTGCCCTCGCTTGGCCAAACCGAAATACCCACGCTAATGCCCATGCTAACGTCCACGCCTTCGCCAATATCAAACGGCTCAGACACCGTGGTTTTAAGGCGTTGGGTGAGTGATAAGCGACTGTTTTCACACAGCGCCTCGCGAATGACCACCAAGAATTCATCGCCGCCGATACGCCCTACGTGTTCACCGGCGCGCAGGCACCCGCGCAATCGACGCGAGAATTCGATTAAGACCTGATCCCCCGCCAAGTGGCCGTGCTGATCATTAACACGTTTAAACTGATCAAAATCGATAAACACCACGGTAAAACCCCGACCATCGCGCTCACCTTGGGCTTGCAACTTGCGCAATTGGTAATCGATAAAACGCAGGTTGGGTAACTGTGTAAGCGGATCCATGTGCGCGAGCTGGCGCAAGCTGCGCTCGGTTTCGCGATGGTGACTGACGTCGTGGCCACACACGAGCACGCCGGTCGAGCCATCGGCTAGAGCGGTGGGCAAACAGGTAATATCAAAATGGCGCTCGAAGGTGTTATCGATCAAGGTGAGACTGGCGCGCACGGGTTGCCCGGCTAACGCTTGAGCCACGGCCTCGCGTGCGCTGAGATCGTTGTCGAGCTGGGAAAAAACCACCGTCAGCGGACGGCCTAAAACGGCTGATTTCGGCTCGGCTAGAAGCAACTCCAAGCGACGATTAATCGATAGCAGTACGCACTGGTCATCCACCAGTGCGTAAAAATTTTGGTCATCGGCGTCAAACACCGATAAATTGTTGGCAACGGGTAAACAGTCAAGCGGTACTTGCGCACGCTTGGCCTCGGAACTCGATAACACACTAACCCCCAATCGGTGCGAATCGGATACCAGATACTCACCCCAAGTTCTGACACCCGCCACCCGAGAAAGCTACAGTCGCCCAAATTGTGAATGTGTCAGGGGGACCTAATGCCTGGTCACCAATAAACCTGAGTAACCAGCGCCAGACTGGTTAAACACAACAACAGGGAGACTTAACGACAATTATTACCATCGATTCTGGATGCAAATTTGGACTCAGACCCAATGAAAAAATTTTGCTGTCGATGGTAGGAAGTCAGAATGCGTAACTTTTGGGGATAAGGCAAATAAATTAATTGCATAGATTGTGCGGAAATACGCCGCCACAAGAATAAGTTAGGTGCCAGTCAACAAAGGTTAACGGATGTTAACCGGCGAGCCTGGCGCTAGCCCTGCCACTGACAGAAGTTACGCAATAATTGCAGGCCAGCGTCGTGACTTTTCTCTGGGTGAAACTGCACTGCGACTAAATTATCTTTACACACCGCCGCGGTGAAACCGATGCCGTATTCGCAGTGGCCCAACTCGAATTCCGGATTTTGTAACTGCGCGCAGTAGCTGTGGACGAAGTAAAAGCGCGCACCATCCTCAATGCCGGCCCACAACGGGTGGGCGCGAACCTGGCTGACATTGTTCCAGCCCATGTGCGGTACTTTTAAGGGCGTGCCGCGCTCGTCGACGAGATCATTGCCAAAAAAACGCACCCGACCCGGAAAAAAGTCCAAGCAGGGTACGCCGTTGTTCTCATCACTGCTGCTCAGCAATACTTGCATACCGACGCAAATACCCAGTACCGGCTTGCCGGCGGCCACTTGTTCGCGAATGATGCGATCAAATCCATTATCGATGATGCCCGCCATACAATCGCGCACCGCGCCCACACCGGGAAAAATCACCCGCTCAGCACGGGCTATGAGTTCGGCGTCGGCGCTGATGATAACCTCGTGGCCGGGACTAACGTGTTCCAACGCGCTGCTCACCGAGTGCAGGTTACCCATGCCGTAATCGCAGATGGCAATAATAGGTTTGGTCACGCTGGCTTCTCCCTCTGTGGGCTCGCGCCCCATCAATATTTAACGAACTGCAACGCTGAACGAACTTACAGACTGCCCTTGGTCGACGGCATTTGGTCGCCCAGGCGTGGATCCGGCTCCAGCGCCATGCGCATGGCGCGGGCGAAGGCTTTAAACACGGTTTCGATTTGATGGTGGGCGTTGTCGCCGCGCAGACAATCGATGTGCATAGTCACTTGGGCGTGATTCACAAAGCCGTGGAAAAACTCCGAAAACAACTCGGTATCGAAGTTGCCAATGCGCTTTTGCGTAAAGGGCACATCCATAATCAATCCGGGTCGACCGGAGAAATCGATCACTACTCGCGACAGCGCTTCGTCCAACGGCACATAGGCATGACCGTAGCGACGAATGCCTTTTTTGTCGCCCACTGCTTGCGCCAGGGCTTTGCCGAAGGTAATGCCGATGTCTTCCACAGTGTGGTGGTCGTCGATGTGGGTGTCGCCTTTGCAATAGATGTCGAGATCCATTAAGCCATGGCGCGCGATTTGATCGAGCATATGCTCCAAAAAAGGCACGCCGGTATCAAACTGACTAACACCCGTTCCATCAATCGTTACCGACACACGAATCTGAGTTTCGAGCGTATCTCGGCTTACACTGGCACTGCGAGCGGCCATGGCGACTCTCCGAAGGACTACTGAAATAAAAAAGGAGGCGAATTATAAGTCCTGAACCCACTCGACACCAGCCAACTCTGGGTGAGCCGGTTTTAGCGGGGAGAAATCCTATAAAAAAGGGGCCAAAGGCCCCGTAATAAGGAAGCGATAAACAGACAATGCTCGGCGACTTAGCCCACCGCGCGCTGATTCGCGCCTTCGGGGAAGGCCAGCGCCAAATCAAAATCCGGGCCGCGCGGAATAATACCGGTGGGATTAATGGTTTTGTGGCTCACGTAGTAATGTCGCTTGGTTTGCTCAAAATCCACGGTTTTACTGATACCCGGCAGGTGGAACAACTTAGCCAAATAACGCGACAGTGCCGGAAAATCGGCAATACGCCGGCGATTGCACTTAAAGTGGCCCACATAGACGATGTCGAAGCGAATAAGTGTGGTAAACAAACGCCAATCCGCTTCGGTAATTTGATCGCCGATTAAATAGGGCGATTTAATCAAACGTTTTTCGAGCTGCTCTAAAGCGCCAAATAAATCATCCACCGCCTCATCGTAGGCTTGTTGCGTGGTGGCAAATCCCGGGCAATACACACCATTGGTCACCGAGTGATACACCAGCTCGTTAGTGGCGTCGATTTCCTCTCGCAACGCTTCGGGATAGTAGTCGGTCATGTTGCCCGTTAGGTGATTAAACGCGCTGTTGAACATGCGAATGATGTCGGCCGATTCATTGCTAACGATGGTTTCTGTGTGTTTGTCCCACAGTACCGGCACGGTTACCCGGCCCGAATAATCCGCCAGCGCCTTGGTGTAGAGCTGGTGCAAATAATCCAAGCCGTACAAATCGTCGCCCTGGGCAGGCCCCAGTCGGTGGAAGGTCCAGCCCTGATCGAGCATATCCGGGTGCACCACCGACACACTGATGAAGTCTTCTAAATCTTTTAACTGGCGAAATAACAACGCGCGATGGGCCCAAGGACAGGCCATTGCCACGTACAAATGGTAGCGATCCGGCTCGGCGACAAATCCGCCCTGGCCCGAGGGCCCGGCGCTGCCGTCGGCCGTGATCCAATTACGAAACTGCGATTGCTCGCGCTTAAAGGCTCCACCTGTGGATTTGGTGTCGTACCACAGATCGCGCCACTGGCCATCAACTAACACACCCATAAACATCTGCCTCTCGTAGGTTGAGGGTGTCATCCTATGAGCATTTTTTAAACGTTCCCAGCAAGCGGATTTGCCTGTCTTGTTCAGTTATTTTGACACATCGGTCAAGTTGTACCTTTTCTACAACTTTTTGTTATAAGTGCTAGCTATTGGGTTTGCCAATGAGATTCGGTTACACTCCCTCACCGATTACCAACCCGAGCCAGCATTACTCACTGTGATACGACCTGCACTGCACACTCGCTTACAACGCGCCGGCCTTTTGGCTTTGGTGCTGGTCGCGATTTGGTCGCAGGTTGCCAACGCCCACCACTTGGTCGACCATGCGCTCACCGAGCCGGACGAGCAAAATCACTGTGAATTCGGCCACGCCCCCGTTGCCGCCGAAGCTGGCAATACTGGGCTGCACCCCAGCCTGCCGGCTGCGCGACGGGCTCACACACACTACACCTCTCCGTTTATAGCGGCTCACGCTTTTCAACTGGCGGATATTCGTGCGCCACCCGGTCTCACCTGGGCTTAATTTTCGCCAAGCCCCCGTAAAACCACAAACCCTCGTTAAACCGCAAGCGCAAAAGTGCCTGCTAAATTGTGTTTACTAACAAGTGAGACCACTATGTTTCCAGATTTTCGTTTGGCACCCGGCGTGTGGCCGTTGGTGCTGGTCAGTTCGTTTTCTAACCAAGTGTTGGCACAATCGCCCGCAGACCCCCACCACGACAGAAAAATAGAAGAAGTCATCGTTACCGGCCAAGTGGACAAGACGCGGGCCGAAACTGCCCTGCCGGTATCGGTTATCTCGGGCGAAGCGCTGAGAAAAGTGGCGCAATCCAACCTGGGCGATACGCTTAAATCCCAACCGGGCGTGCAATCGACAAGCTTCGGTTCCGGTGTGGGTCGCCCCATCATTCGCGGCCAATCCGGTAATCGCGTGCGCGTACTGCAAGGCGGCTTGAACACCCTAGACGCCTCTTCGGTGAGCCCAGATCACGCCAATGGCGTATCGGCCCTGGCCGCCGAGCGCATTGAAGTCATTCGCGGACCGGCCACACTGCTTTACGGCAATGGCGCTGTGGGCGGCGTGGTCAATGTTATCGACAACCGCATTCCCCAAAGCCCCATAGAGTCGCCGCGCTTGATCATCGATCAAAGCCACAACACCAACAACGACCAAGACACCACCCAAGCGCTGTTCGAAGCCGCCTCCGGCAACTGGCAATGGCACATCGACGGCAACTATTACGAAAGTAATTTGGTCGAGATTCCCGACGATGCCCTGATTGGTGAAGCCGCCGAAGAAGGCGAAGAACTGCGTTCCGGCGTGATCGGCAACAGCAACACCGAAGGCAGCAACCTAACTCTTGGCAACAGCTACATCGGCGATCGGTTTAACCTGGGCTGGTCGATCAATCAAATCGACTCCGAATACGGCTTGCCACCGGGTGTGCACGGTCACGAAGAAGAAGGCGAAGGCGGCGAAGAAGAGGAAGAAGTTGATGTGCGCATCGACCTAGAGCAAACCCGCTACGAGCTTAAAGGTCAGTTAGAGCTAGACGGCTTTTTAACTCAAATCGACGGCCAGATTGCTTACACCGACTACGAGCACCAGGAGATCGAAATCGAACTGGAAGAAGCTCACGAAGGTGAGGGTGAAGGTGAAGAAGAAGAGGAAGATCACGAAGGCACCGTATTCAGTAACGAAGGTTTCGATGCTCGCCTAAAAGCCAAACACCAACCCATAGCCGGCTGGAACGGTATTATTGGCCTGCAGTGGCAAGAGCGTGAATTTGGCGCTGAAGGCGAAGAAGCCTACATCGGCTTTACCGACATCAGCAGCCAGGCTCTGTTTGCACTGGAATCGCTCGAACAAGGCGATTGGATTTTTGAAGTCGGTGCTCGCCTAGAAAACAACAACGCCGAACTCACTGGCGGCTGCGATCAATCGCAAACCACGATTAGCGCCTCGTCTTCTGCACTGCGCCACCTCAATGAACAATCCAACGTGTGGCTATCGCTGAGCTACTCTGAGCGCGCCGCCACCGAAGAAGAATTGTTTTCCAACGTGGACGGTAGCGCCTGCCAGGCTTTGCCCGACGATGAGTTGGTGGAACACGTAGCCACCGGGCAAATTGAAGTGGGCGACCCCGATCTCGACAAAGAAATCAGCCAAAATATCGAATTGGGTTGGCGCAAACACCAAGGCCGCTGGCAAGCCGAAGTGAACCTTTACCTCAATCAAGTCGATGACTACATCTATTTAGCCGAAACTGGCGCCGACGAAGTAGTGGCCTACACCCAACGCGATGCCCAATTTATTGGCACCGAAGCGCATTTCTCCACCCACCTATTGAAAACCGACTACGGCCACCTGGATTTGGGCCTAACCGGCGACTGGGTACAGGCGGAATTCAGCAACGGCGACAATCTACCCCGATTGGCCCCCGCACGCTTGGGACTGGAATTGGGCTGGAGCGCTAGCCAGTGGTCAGCCAGCATCAGCGCCCGCGAAGTACTGGAGCAAGACAACACCGCCGAAGGCGAAACCAGCACCGACGGCTACACCCTGGTACAAGCCTACGCCGATTACCACCTGCAGGTTGGCAAATTGGATTGGGCGTTTTATTTACGAGGCAGCAACCTATTGGATGAAGACATCCGCGATCACACCTCGTTTATAAAAGAAGCCGCCCCGGCCCCAGGCCGAGCGGTTGAGTTTGGAACTCGACTTACGTTTTAAATAATAAAAATAAAAAGCCACCTGCATAGCAGGTGGCTTAGATCCGCTTCCTACAAAGGTTCTTACTTTATAGTAAAACGTCCAACTACAACTAGCACGCCTGTTTATCTGTTAATAAGATGATTTAATTAAAAATGACTCAGCGTATACGCTAGTACTTGGTTTATTATTTTCAAAGTCTGAAGCAGAATATTGTCCACTCAGCCCAGCCCATTGTATTGGTCTTGTACGAGCTAAAATTTCAACTGGTTGTTGTGTTTCATTGTCGAACACCGTAACGCTGCAAGTAAAGTTCCCAAGTTTGTCTTTGCTCATAAGGGTTTTTTCTACAGTATAAGAGTGTGCTTTAACTGGCGTAAAAGTAAAAGTATTACGACAGTTGTAGAAGTAAAGAAAAATGGATTTAATCGTAACAGTAGAAAGCGTTATTGGTTTACTGGCTTCAAATTTTAGGCTTAGCTTTAGCATTTGTTGCCGAGAAATATTCTAATGACCGCCGGTACATTTTTCATGGTTTTTATAAAGTACTGCAGCCTGCTTAAAAAATATAGCGGACTCTCGTTGGTCGAGCTTAAAGCTAATATCGGCCATATTACCAGATTGATTTTCTTTAAAACCAATCACGCGAGCATCCTCTGTCTCTGAAAGCGCAGCGGCAACCTTATAGCGTGAGTGTTTAAGTTGTTTTTGAAAATTAGTAATATCTACAAATTTAAAAATAGAAGAACTTCTTATATTTCCCGCAGGCATGCGAAGATTTTCTTGATGATATTCTAGGTAGTAGGTTTTACCGGGCTCTATCTCCAAATTTAAACGTTGGCGACCTGCTTTAAATACATAAACTCCTGGGTCTAAATGAAGCCACGAATAGCCATAATCGAGCAAGCCCACTACAACCTTGTCGTTAATTCGAAACTTAGTCGCGTAACCTCCCCCATAACCGACGTCACCGCACATAAAATATACGAGCGCTTTATTGGGCTGCGGAGGTGGCGCAGACTTGTAACTAGGGCCGACTGTGCAAGCATTTAATAACAGAATTAAAATTAGCGATGAAATTCTATTTCGTACTTGAAACAACTTTGTCTTTGTTTTCCCTAATAAGTTCTTCGAACACCGAACCGGAACCCAGGTTCACATAATAAATTATCAAACCAAATTTGTCATAAATTACATACTCTGTTGTCGTCTTTCCATTTGAGTTTTCGGTCGTGTATTGCCAAATCCCGTTGTTAAAGCTGACATTGACTTCTCGTTCCCGGGTAGTTATTTCCCCTGAACTTGAGATCCGCTCAATGGTTTCCGTACACTGACCGAGGACAAATAAACACTTGTTGTTAGGATATCGGTTGGGGAATAAAAAACTAAGGGATAAGCTTATATCCTGTGACACTTGGCCCGACACCGTACGTATTTCCTTACCAACCCCATGCATTTCTTTACGGAAAATATCAAATACAATTTTGCCGTCGTTCTCGCTCAAAATATATGTCGATCTACCTTTAAATGGTTTTATTGTCGAGCCCAGAGTGAACGTGTAACCAATAGGTAAAACACTAAGATCGATATTGCTGACTAAATTAGGAGTTAACAAATGCCCCTCATGGTCATCGGCTAATTTTTCCGCTGTTTTTTTGTAATTATCAAAAGCGTACTGTTGCCTGTTTAGCCTACCTTTAATCAATGATTCCCCCCACTTTAAGCCCAGCTTTTCCGCATCTGCAATAGAAAAATCTCGCCATTTCCTTTCTGGCTTCATCGTTTCGCAATTAACCTCATCAGCCTTGATATAACAACGATTTTTGTCTTTAGCTTGATTCGCGTCTTCTTTAGCGTAAACAGTGAAGGTTTGTGGGTCAGCATCTGCTAGTTTTTTGTCCTTCCAAAACACAGAATTACCATCGGTAACGTAATTAATAGAAATAAATTTAAAGGTTTTGACTGATAATTCGGGTATTTTTTTATGTTTATTGTAAACACAACTGGAATCAGTTGCCCAATAGCTAGCGTACCGGGAATGAGGCTTGAATGTGTTTACATCACAAACTTCAATCGGTTTGCTTTGGTAAAAAGCCTGCCTGGTATCTCGGGAATAATCTGAGGCCCAAAACTTAGAAGCCTTAAATGTTTGAAAGGTTTTTGGATCGGCCCCTTCGATTAAAGCACCATTATAAAAAACCGAGTATTGATCCTTGGCGTAGGTTCGATCTATAACCTCAAACGTTCCTGGATCCGCAAAAGGGACCGGCACACCATAATAATAGACATAATTCTTGTCTTTACCGTATATGTTCCGATCTATATTCGTAAGAGTTACAGGATCGGCATTATGTAACTCATGTTTAATAATTTTGTTAAGCCTATAATTTTCCTTTTGCCAATAGGCCTTACCTTCTACAACCGTGTAAGGCTCAAAATTTTTAACAGTTGGCCCGATCCCTGAGCAACCGAATAAAAATAGAGTTAAAAAAACATATATTACAAAATTTTTGTTCATGGTTTTGCTGACACTGATTGATAATTAAGAGACAGAAAAGTGTAAAAAATCGCATATAGTACCATAAAGCCCCTAAAAAACCAGGAAGACATTTGGATCGCTGTTAGATTGTTTACCGGCTAATTTCCCCGCTTTAAAGTCAGGGGTTGCCCTCCATGTTAGTACACTTTACTGTTTTGCAGCATTGGCCAATAGCTGTGGGTATAGACCTGGGGTGCAAACAAACTTAAGTTAAAATTAATTGGGTTTTATGTCAGACACTCAATTTTACTTTATTATATAGGTAGTGACCTGGTTGATACCGGTTTCACCTCTCCCCAATTGCACACCAAACTCTACGTAGCTCAAGAGAGGCTAAGTTCTACAAGGGCTCTCTGACCGCTATACCACCGTTAACTCTAGGACCTCCACCAACAATTGCGCACAACATCTATTGGCTTGTTGGCAATTAATCAACAAGTCACTACCAAGGTTCAATTTCCCGTCTTCGTTGTCCGCCATTTTTCAAACGCTTTAACTTGGATCCGAGCCTGCTCTACAAGGAAGTAAGTCGAATTAATTGGATCGCTCCCATTACAATGCCATCGATGCCCACAATCTCAAGTTCGCCCACAGAACATCATACTATTATGGCTGCAAATTAATCCGCCAATCGTATTTGATATACGAAACCTTATAATCTTCTGGCAGGTTCTCAGAGAGGTATTGATTGATGTAGCTGGGTAGATCTTTCTTTTTGCCAGACTCCACAAAGTCTTCGGTGTAAAATTTTAAAATCGAAGAGACGTAAATCCGCTTTTTTTCGTGATCTAGGCGCAAGTGCAATGGCTTGCTAAAGAATTCGTACGCTGCAGCGTCAAGTTCATCATTTAGATTCAGTGCCGTAAAAGGTTTCTGGGGTAACCTTGGGCAATCTTTAACCATGCAATTTAATGCAAAGTGAGCCCTAGGTTCGTTTAACGGCCGTATGACTTTATTTTCATAGTTGTAAAGGCTTGTTTTTTTACCATCAATGACGACTTTTCGTAGCACAAAAAACGAGGCCCTTTTTATTAGGCTAGTAAAACCTTTCGGCACTCCCCTATCGATAACACCTTTCATCGCTAGCGCATTGTAAGTATTAATGTGGTACGCCATTAGCTTATTAGGATCGGTAAAGTCCTGAGGATGAGAGTCTGGCCCATAGGATTCTATTACCTCTATAACCTGTTCTAAATCTGTTGGATTTTCGGCAAGCCCATAAAAATCTACTCGACCTTGTTCGTCAACATAACTTTTTAGAACATCTGCCCAGCTCTTCATTGCCAACCGGTATTTTTCGGCAGAATCCGCTGCGGAAATATTGCTAAAGCACCCTAAACAAACGGACATGATAAAAATCACAACTTTTACGGGGCTAGTAATAGTAGAAAAATTCACTAAGCAATCTCCACTGAATGTATTAGGTTAGTATTGTTAGTACGATCGATTTTTGGAGCTTTACCAGCCAAAGGATTGTAAACCTCTACCACGCCTGCACTATTGACCACTTCCAATGGCTTAAGAATGTAGTCGTCGCGGTGAGCATTATGCTCGCACATGGATACCGGACCCTCGGCAGTCATTACCATAAACGAGCAAGCATGTACGCGATCTTGTTTAAGGTTTTCGGCGTCCATAAAATTTTGAACAAAGAAAGTGAGTTTATGCACATTGCCTTTACCGATGATTAAGTGTCGCCCCATAGTCTTCACTTGATAACTAAGATATCCGAGAACTCTTAACCAATAGGCAGGTTTAAGTAACACAGCTTTGATTCCAGCAGCAACCAACGCACGGCGAGATTTAAATTGCTGATTACTTAACCCAGAAAATTCTCGCAAAAAATCCGCAACCAACTGTTTATCTTCAACTACAGGAAAAATAGTGTTGTTAACGACCAACGTGGGTAAATAACTGTGGCACTCGCCATGTCCAACTCTTACCGCATCCCAAGGTAAAGCTCTACCCGCTACCGCTTCGATCGTATTTTTTACATTTTCGTGACTAACCACAACTTCTCTACTACCCATTACGCCTCGGCCAGTATCGGCTTGTAAGTTAAACGATGCCAACCCCACGACATCTGCGTTGGCGCGTAAAAATTTTACTATTTCGGGTAGCTCATAAATGTTGTCGGTATGAATGGTCGTATTAAATATTACCATTAGGCCCAACCCTCGCGCTCGCTCTACATATTCAGCGCGCAACTGGTTGAGTTGAACCTCCGTACTGTAGCCTTTACGCTGTTGGGTAGAATCCACATGAAAAGCAACGTCTCTTAAACCTACATCGACCAGTTGTTTAAGTAGAGACCTAGTAGCCGCAATTCCGTTGGTAAACAATGCCGGATATAGACCTATATTGGCGGTGTAGGCTACAATTTTTACTAACTCTGTATGTTTACGTAAGGTGGGATCGCCACCGGTAATTTGCACACTCACGCCTTTTCCGAAGTGCTTTACGACCTCATCTAAGCGGCGATAAACTTCGTCGATAGGCATATCTTTCACAGACTGGGAATGTTCCGATAAATAACAAAGCGTGCAATCTAGATTGCAACGTTGAGTAATTTCTACGGCAACACAACCAATCGTTTGACTGCGGCCTAAAACCTGATTGGGCGCATCCACCGCTTTCATTCGCTTAAGGGTATTTTTAAGAATTTCGGCTCGCTGCATCAGGAATCAACCTTTTATTGTAGACTTTAAATTTTAGCCAGTAACCGCCACACGATTGACAATACACTGACGAATAATAGGTATATTTGTGACGTTTAGCATTCAGAATACAGAATTGCCGTCACCCTGGCATATCAAAAGTTCCTGGGCCAATTCCATTCTTATTTTTGTAATATTATTTAGTCCGCAAGGTTACGCCAATGATGAAAAAACACATAAAGCGAGTTATAACGAAATTTACAATGTCGTATTTTCCGATCCATACATAGAATTGCCTCAGTATAAAGTCACAAAAAAGCTATTTGGTAAATCTGGCGACAGACCAGAAAATCATGCCCTTACCGCAGCCAAAAGATCGTTATCTTCCCAGACAGATTTATTTGATTTCCCACAGAAGCAAAAATTGTTTCAACCCAATGGGGTTTGTTTTGCCGGCCGTTGGTTAATTCAACAACCTTCTCGTTATACCGGGTTATTCGAAGAAGGGGTAAATGTTCCAGTAATTGTCCGAGCGTCAGTCGCTCTGGATGGAACATTACAAAAGCACAAACGAGCGTTTGGTATGGCGATAAAAATTTTCCCTCACGCAGACCCCAATTTAGCTGTAGAAACGTCCAACGTGTTTGTAATGAACACTCTATGAGGAGTGAAAACATCATCTGTTCTAGCGCTAACGTTAGATAACGAGCCCAAACTCGGCACCTTACCTCCAATCAGCAAATGGAGCACAATGTATCGCTTACAACGAGATTTCAAAAAAGCAGATCAGCTTATAAACGGTGAGAGTTCGAAATTAGAATACAGATCTGTAAGTGAATTAGCCAAGATCTTTACCCACGAAACACATCACACCAATACACCAAACGCCCCTACATGGGTAAGATTGAGCGTAGACGAAACCATACCTTTAGTTGATCAAGACGATTTTAGAAATGAGCTACGCACCGAGCATTACCCCAACAACCAAATTATCTGGCAAATAGCGGTAGCCAGCGGAGAAATCGGAAACAAAAAGCTCGCTGAATGGGTGCCAGTGGGGCAGCTAGTGGTCACCAAATCCATTACCTCCAAGTCCTGCGATCAAAGACTACACTTTAAACATCCTGCGGGAAGTTAACGACCTAACTGAGGCCATTACCTAAATTCAAAAGCACCCCATCTTTTATCGAACGGACATTTTGATTTGCCACCAATGTTTTCGCCAGAAAGATACGCTTCGATGTCACTGGGCAGTGACATTTGGTCGCAAGCTGTGACTAAAAACAGAACCGGAATTAGCAGTAACAAGCCCAATCGCCCGGCATAAGAGAAAAATGGCGTCATGATATTTTTAATTCCGGGGGAGGCGCTCACAGTTAGAACGTTATTAGCGCTGTTATTTCTCGCTTAAAATGGCGTCTATCTCTTCTTGGTATGCTTTGGCTTTGGCATCCAGCAGCGCCTGCACCCTGGGTTCAGGCGGGTAATCATCAAAAGCAGTTCGCACTAGAAATACATCGTCGTAGGATTGGTAGGCCCAGGGATGAGAAGCCTCCCACTTCTCGGCGCGCTGTTCCGCCTCTCGAATTTGCGCCTCAGTCATTTGAAATCGGTCGATAAGCGAGCCCAAGCTCCCCTCCATTTGCGCCATTTTTGGCCCAATTGACGTGGAATTCTCTGCCCTCGTTACTGCCAGTAACTGCCACTTGTAGGCCTCAATCGGGTCTTGCTCGACGCCTTCACCCCGAGCATAGGTGAGGTTCAGTGCATTTTGGGCAATAGCGTCACCTTGCTCCGCCGCAATCAATAGCCACTCGGCACACTTACCCCAGTTCCGCTCTATGTGTTCATTACCGTAAAAGTATTTGATACCCAAGACGAACTGCGCTGAGCTAAACCCCTGCTCTGCTGAACGCCTAAGCCAATTAAATCCAATGCTGTCGTCCTCAAGCGCTTCTGGGCCAGCATTAGAAATGCTGTACAGCATCCCCAGTTCATATTGGGCATCTGCAAAGCCTTTCTCAGCTAAAGCAGTTAGCTTGGGCAAGCCTTCTTCATACAAGTCTGCCGCTACCAATTGCAAAGCCTCCGCGTATTGAGGCCGTACACTTGGATCTTTGTCGGCCAGAAGGAGTTGCGGTCGGCGGAGGGCCATGGCTTTGGCTTCGGCTTTTACATCTGCCATTGGGCGCGACATTTTAACCTGCCACCAGCGCACGGGGCCAGCTGAATGCGCTTCAACCTCGCTGGGTGGCGGTGATTGGTCGCAGGCGACAACAAAGGAAACTAACACCACAATCAGAGCCACTACCTGTGGTTTTTGCGCTCTGCATAGAAATTTCATACCTACAGACTCAGTTAGCGTTGCGAGCCTCTAGCAATGATGGCGTCGATTTTCTCTTTCCTTGCCTTGGCCTTGGCATTCAATAGCCCCTGCACTCTGGGTTCGGCCGGGAAGTCTTCAACTGCGGTTCGTATTAAAGATTCATCATCGTACGATTTATAAGCCCAGGGGTGAGAAGCCTCCCACTGTTCGGCGCGCTGTTCCGCCTCTCGAATTTGCACCTCAGTCAGCTGAAATCGGTCGATAAGCGAGCCCAAACTCCCCTCCATTTGCGCCATTGTTGGCCCAATTGACGTGGAATTCTCGGCCCGCGTTACTGCCAGCAAATTCCATTTGTAGGCCTCTACGGGATCCTTCTCCACGCCTTCACCCTGCGCATAAGCTAATCCCAAGGTATATTGTGCTGTTGTATGCCCCTGTTCCGATGCAATAAATAGCCACTCAGCGTACTTGCCCCAGTCCGGCGCGAGGTGCTCATTGCCAGAAAAGTAGGAGGCGCCTAGAAAAAATTGCGCTGAGCTAAATCCTTGCTCAGCCGAGCGCTGTAACCATTCAAAGGCAACACGGTCATCCTCAAGCGTTTGTGGGCCCTCGTTGATAGTAGTGTACACCCTACCCAGTTCGTACTGGGCATCAGCATAGCCTTGCTCGGCCAGAGCAGTGAGTTTAGGCAAACCTTCTTCATACAACTCTGCCGCCACCAATTGCAAAGCCTCTGCGTATAGAGGTCTTACGCTTGGGTCTTTGTCGGCCAGGGGCATTTGCGATCGACGTTGCGCCATAGCTTTAGCCTCGGCCTGAATGTCCTCCAATGAGCGGGACATCTTCGCATGCCGCCGGGGTATTGAATCGTAGGTAACCTGCTGGGCCACGTCTTCACTGGGCAGTGACGTTTGGTCGCAGGCTGCGACTAAAAACAGAACCGGAATTAGCAGTAGCAAGCCCAATCGCCCGACATAAGAGAATAATGGCGTCATGATAATTTTAATTCCGGGGAGGCGCTCCCAGTTAGAACGGTATTAACGCTACTATTTCTCGCTTAAAATGGCGTCTATCTCTTCTTGGTATGCTTTGGCTTTGGCATCCAGCAGCGCCTGCACCCTGGGTTCAGGCGGGTAATCATCAAAAGCAGTTCGCACTAGAAATACATCGTCGTAGGATTGGTAGGCCCAGGGATGAGAAGCCTCCCACTTCTCGGCGCGCTGTTCCGCCTCTCGAATTTGCGCCTCAGTCATTTGAAATCGGTCGATAAGCGAGCCCAAGCTCCCCTCCATTTGCGCCATTTTTGGCCCAATTGACGTGGAATTCTCTGCCCTCGTTACTGCCAGTAACTGCCACTTGTAGGCCTCAATCGGGTCTTGCTCGACGCCTTCACCCCGAGCATAGGTGAGGTTCAGTGCATTTTGGGCAATAGCGTCACCTTGCTCCGCCGCAATCAATAGCCACTCGGCACACTTACCCCAGTTCCGCTCGATGTGTTCATTTCCGTAAAAGTATTTGATACCTAGCGCAAACTGACTACGAACATAGCCTTGGTCTGCGGAGCGTTTGAGCCAATTAAAGCCAATGCGATCATCCTCAAGTGCTTCAGGCCCGGCATTGGAAATACTGTACAGCAGCCCCAACTCGTACTGGGCATCTGCAAAGCCTTTCTCAGCCAAAGCAGTTAGTTTGGGCAATGCCTCGTCATAAAGTTCTGCGGCAATTAAATGGCGAATCTCCGCATACAAAGGGCGTGCGTTTGGGTCGTAATAGGCCAGGGACATTTGCGGGCGGCGCAGGGCCATTGCTTTGGCCTCCGCTTGTATATCAGCCAATGGGCGGGACATTTTTACTTGCCACCATTGTGTGGTAACAGCAGGCGGAGTTTTGACCTCAATAGGTGGTGGCGTTTGATCGCAGGCTACAACGAATAAGAGTGCCACTGCAGTCAGCACTGCCACCCGTGACGTTCGCACATTTAACAGGTTCTTCATAGCTACAGCCTTAATAAGCCAGTGCCAGCTCAGCTTTTTGTTTTGCGTAAGCGCGGGCCAACGCATCTACTGTACCCATGTAAGAGCTGGTAAGGCGTTCTTCAACACTTAACTTGCCTGGCTCGCTGGGCTTAGCGTAGGTCGTGTCTAGGCAAGGCACAACTTGCTCGTAATCTATGTAGCTGGTGTCCAGAGCGTAGGCACTAGCATATAGCGCGGCCATGGCGTTTGGATCGCGCGGGTCGACGCGCACGAAGCCCTTGGGAGCTTCGCGATTACCGGAGCTGCCTCGGGGAAAGGAGCAACTTTCTGTGCGGGGGGCGCGACTTTGCGGGAGTACGGTCGAGGACTGCTCGGACACGTACAAAATTTTATTGCGCTGCGCGCCCTGATGCAGCTGCACCAGTTTTTGAGCAATCGCTTGTAAATTTTTGCTGACTATCGCTTGCACTTTTAGGTTGTCCGTTACAATCACCTGAGAGTCGTCGATTAATTTCCTAACTAACCGCTTTTGTGCTTCATCGTCTTCGAATGAATGAGATGCATACAGGTGTATTATGGCTGCTTTAACCTGCCGGTAATACGGCGTAGCCGTGAAGTTTCGCTCTGCGTTTTGTATGCCATTTTTAAGTTGGGCAGTAAACTCAATATAGGGTTTGTTAAGCATTTGGTAGGCATCGGCCATTTGCGCATTGTAGTAATTGGCGTAGTACTTTTGTGCGGTAACCCCTAACCACAACGGTAGAGCGGCCTTACTGGCTAGGGCTGCTACTGAGGGGAATAGATTTTTGCCGGCATCTACTCCAAAATTAAACCACACCGCCGATTGCAGCAGCGTGCTTTTTTGCGGTAACGGCGGCAGTGCTACGGCACTGATAGCATTCCGAACAACCCCAGACCATAAAAAAATTTCGTCGTAGATGGCTTCTGTTACAAATCTTGGATTAATACCAACAGTCGAATTAGTACTCATAATGCTTACTCTCTTAGCCCTAAGAATGGCGTGTGTTTTTGTTGTGAGATGATCTATATTGGCGCCACAATAATCGAGCGGAGCTAAGCGTGGTATTGTGCGCAAAGCGAACCACGCTTAGCGGAGTCCGGTTGATTGTTTTGTTAGGGATTGTTCTATGTTAGTAGGATTTACCTTTACCAATAACTTCTTACTTTCAGGCTTTAATGTGGAGTTGTTTTTCAACGCCACATCTGAAAACGAATTCATAGTAAACTCAATTATTGCCGTGTCTATTTCGCCAGATCTAGACCAATGTATTTCTTTTATTTCTCCTTGCTCAGACAGCTTATATATAGCTATATCTGGGTATTCATCAAATGTTGAAACACTTAAAAAATATTGGTATTTACACACGCCGTGCGTTTCTTTAAAGCAGTTTTCTTTGTATACAGGAGATCGATATAATCTGACAAAAAGAGTCTTTTCTATATTTTTAGAGTAATCATTAAGATCAGTAATTTCGCCAAAAGATATTGCTTTTGTAAGTTCGGCATCGATGGTTGAGCATGAGGATAATACAAAGGCCGAAAGCAACAATAAAAATTTCATGCACCCACCTAATTAACTGAAAAATGTATGTGGTCACCATGCCCTGAGACGCTGTGAGGATTTCCCAATTTTTTCTTAAATAACGGGCCAAAATTCTCCCGCCTATGAGTGAAAGATTCAAACTTGTTCTGTAGTGCGTCTGTAACTGCCTTAACTGTGGGGTTTGATGAGTAAAATACTGACATTTTCATGCCATTAATTCGAGATATGTCAACAGCTTTACCAGCGCCCTGAACATGTCTACTAGGGAAAGTATGTTGGTCATTGGCAGACGATATATATACTTTGGTTAAAGTATGTCCTGACGCTATATTCGCACTAAGAACATATTTTAGTGCATCTATTATTTTTTGGTCTACATTTTTATTTACGTTTGGTGAAAACTCAATCAAAACACCATTTATATTTCCAGGGATAGTTGGCACCCTTTTCTCCTTTTATTTTTGTCTCTAACGGGTAGCTTTTGTCAAAACAAAAACTCAGCATCCCTGCCATATTTGAGTAAATAAATTAATTCTTATAAAAGAGAATCTAATGCTCGCGCTGCTTGCTCTGCTATACGACGCGTGAGTTTGTTTAACAATAATCGTAGCATCTGAATAGTGAGCTCTTCGATAGTTTCAACTACTCTCATACTCAATGCACGCATAATTTTTCTGGCAAATAAAAACACCCAGCTAGCAATTTCACCAGACAGATTAACACCCTTCTGTAAAATCATCGCTATATGATCGGCTATGGTCATTGCTGAAGAAAATGCTACTCCCGCTATCGAGAGCACCTTTTGGACAATATGCATAATGGCATAGTGCAATTTGTTCCAAAAACTAATACTGTGTGGGTTGTTTTCGGAGTTGCCCTCCAACCACTGTTTAATAGCTGCCGGAGAAAAACTAGGCGCTGGTTGATATAAAGCTCCCCAAGCATGGCCACTAACCGATTGGATGTAATTCTCCATTGAGTGTGCAGAAATGTTAATGGTTAAACCACTAAAGGGAATGTAATAAGCCTGACCTGACACAGGGGCATGCATGAAAGGATAAAGAGGTGCCATGGGTACTGGATCGGTACTGTGAAAAACCCGATATATATTCTCAGGCAATAATTTGGTTGTTAGCTTACTGGCAAAACCGCCATGCCCCAAACCAACCCTTGGAGCACCAAAAGTATAAAGTTTTACAGCAAAATTATAACGATCGGCAATCCAGTCAGCCGCGATATTAGCCACGGCCCCACCTAAACTGTGACCTATACAATGTACCGTATGCGCAGAGCGACTTTCATCCAAAAAACGCGATAGCTGGGCAATCATACTGGTAAAAATATGATTAAAACCTGTGTGCACTAAACTGCCAGACTGGCTAGTGTTTAACCCCGCGCGAGCATTGGAAACCCAATCTGCACCGAAATTGCGTTTAGTAGAACCACGAAAAATAAGAAATAATTCATTCTTATAGACACCATCGCCTTTTACACAAACCCCAAAAGCATCCGAGACATTAATTAAACGGGATCCGACTTCACCATAAGCTTTGGATCTATCATTTTTATTTTGAGAAAATTCTTTGCGCTTCCTTATGAATGCACCAAAAAGTTCTGGCTGACTAATGTCATAAACTCCGCTCGCCAACTCTGCTGCAGATGTCGATGATAAATTACTCATTATTTATTCCTTATCCCAGGTACAATTAGATACCGCCAACCCCTTTATGAGATCTACATCGAAAAGCTCCTGAGTGAGCTCACATTTAAGATTTACAGGTTCTGAACCGAACTCGCCATAAATACCTTTGTCTCTTTTGGAGCACACCCATATGCTGTAGTCTTCCATTTTGAAATTAACCGTAACTCTTTGGGATGATACAAATTCAGATAGGGATTCTCGTGTTTCCACACGAACTGGTTCAAAACTAAAATATCCGTCTTTATCTGCTGAAGTGACCTCCTCATGCTTAGTGCCATCCCAATCCCACTCGCGAGTAACCTTGGCATAAGCAGCAGGCTCCCCTTCATGAAGCAATTGCCCAGAAAAACCCGAAAATGGATAAACTGTAATTTTTTTACCAAATAAACCCATAGCAGACCCAAACACAAATAAAGAGAAAGCACATCCGGTTATTAACAGACCCGACGTTATAATTCGTAGCATAGCATTGCCTCCGCCAATGCAGAAGAACGGCATGAGAATAACGAAAACTATCGATAAACCAACTGATAACTTTTATAAATGTGAATCAGTGCCTATTGATTTTTACCACACGACCAAAACTCAACATTTTCTAATACTTTTTTAATACTAACGTAATACCCAGAAAACAAATAATTACTCTAAAAATGAAATCTCGCTTCAAACCCGCCAGCCTATTACCCGGGCACAATTCAACCCAAGCAACAAATAATTACCAAGTAAAATAAAATACACCAACAGGCACAAAACATTAACTAATTAAGCTTATAGGTTTTCTGATTATTAGCGTGAGAAAAATACTGAGAAAAACCTTGAGAGAAGAAGAAAATCACCAGAACTTTATTAAAAAATAATTACCACTAAATCAGCCAGAGAAATTCTCAACTGGCATTGCTCAATTTAATTACCGCACGGCAAATTAAAAACCTATAGGCTAACAAACCGGTTTTCTCGCAATCGCTTAGTAGCTAAATTTAAAAACTTGCGGATTTTTGCTTGGCTGCGGCGGCCGTCTAGCCTTATTAAATTTACCGGTAGGGCTGGTTCTTCGTACCCCGTTAGCACGGCTTGCAGTCGACCTTGGGCTAGCTCCTCTCCAATTTGGTACGACATTTGGCGAGTGATTCCAAACCCATTAACAGCCGCTTTAATCGCGCCACTGTTTTGGCTGCAGCGCAACCGTGGGTTTAGTTTTACGCTGATTTTTTTACCATCGGCGATAAAATGCCACGCGGGCACGGAATCGTAGGTCATTGGGAAAATAATTGTGTGGTCTTCTAATTCTTCGGGGTGTTTGGGTTCGCCATGAGTGCGAAAATAATCGGCGGAGCCGCACACAATTCTGCGCACATCGCCCACTTTGGTGGCGTACAAGCTGGAATCTTTAAGATGGCCAATGCGAATCGCCACGTCCAGTTCTTCTTCTACCAAATTCGATACCTGATCGGTAAACAACGCGCGCACCGAAACCTCGGGATAGCGAGAAAGATACTCGGTGATGATGGGTATTACATGCTTTTCACCAAACAGCACCGGGGCGGTTACCGTTAGTGTACCTTTGGGTGCGCTTTGGCTGCCCGCTGCTTCGGTTTCTGCCTCGTCGATGTCTTCCAATATTCGCTTAACATTCGCCAAAAACTGCGCGCCCGCTTCGGTGAGCCGAACCAATCGCGTGGTGCGATTAAACAACTTAGTGCCCAACCGGGATTCCAAATCGGCAATGGCCCGAGTGGCCTTGGGGGCGGAGATGTTCATGGCTTCACTGGCAGCCACAAAACTCTGGTGCTTGGCCACCTCCACGAATATCTGCATGGTTTCGAGCTTATCCATAGGCGAACGGGACGACTGGGCGAAAGGATTATTTCATAAATTGTATTAATGAATTTCATTATAACTCAATTATTACCTTTGCCGATTTATTTATAGTTTCTTCATCGAGTGATCGATGACAACTCAACTCTTGCAAAGGAAATTACTATGTCTCGTATTCCAACTCCTGTTTCAATCGACGCCGCTCCCGAACAAGCCCAGCCACTGCTGGAAGCCGTTGTACAGCAATTGGGCAGCGCACCGAACTTATTCCGCCTAGTTGCCACTAGCCCAGCGAGCCTGGAAGGTCTATTGGGCCTGAACGGCGCTTTAGGTAGCGGTTCGCTCGACGCACGCACTCGCGAACGCGTTGCGCTGGCGGTTGCCGAAATCAACGGTTGTGACTACTGCTTGGCGGCGCACAGCTACTTGGGCGCCAACATCGCCGATCTTAGCCCGGCAGAAATGACCGCCAACCGTCAAGGCGGCTCAGAAGACGCTAAAGCGGCTGCGGCTGTTGCGTTCGCGGCGGCGGTAACTCGCCAGCGCGGTAAGGTCTCGGAGCAAGAATTTGCCAAAGTACGCGCCGCCGGTTACAGCGATGCAGAAATTGTGGAGATCGTTACCCACGTTGCCCTCAACACGCTAACCAACTACATCAATGAAGTGTTCGAAACCGACATTGATTTCCCAGCGGCAGCAGAACTGCCCACAGCGTAACCGCGATTTAAAAAGTCTGTCGCCGGCGTTAATAGCAATGGCGACAGCACTCAATAAATTCTGCGTGTGCTCAATTGAGCACCGATTTTTTTATTTAAAGGATGGCGAATGTCTAGACCACCACTACCTCCATTTACTCAAGCAACCGCCCAAGAAAAAGTACGCATGGCCGAAGACGGCTGGAATGGCCGCGATCCCGCAAAAGTGGCCCTGGCTTACACCGAAGACAGTATTTGGCGCAACCGAGCTGAATTTTTACAAGGCCGCGCAGAGATTGAAGCGTTTTTAAATCGTAAGTGGAAACGAGAATTGGATTATCGCTTAGTAAAAGAGCTATGGGCCTTTACCGACAACCGAATTGCCGTACGCTTCGCCTACGAATACAGAGATGACTCAAACCAATGGTTTAGAGCTTACGGAAACGAAAACTGGCAATTTGATTCGCAAGGTTTAATGGAAAGGCGCATCGCCAGCATTAACGAGCACACCATTTTGGAACAGGAACGTCAGTTGTTGTGGCCACTGGGCCGCCGCCCAGACAACTACCCCAGTTTAACTGAATTGAAATTTTAGCAAGCACGCTTTTTATTAAGGGTTTCTTTTTATTAACAACCTCTTTTTATCAATAGTGTCTTTTATTAATAATGACTTTCCATTAGCAGTAATAAAAAGTTTTAATGATTCACAGCGACCTTTTATGTTCTGCGCTTTTTACCAGTCCAAACGCCATTTAACGTTTTAACCCGACAGCAAACAACGGATTTTTTATGAACGCTTTATTTCCTGCAGAAAATACACCGATTAAATTGTATCGCAACCCTATTTCTGGCCATTGTCATCGCGTTGCTCTTATGATGTCTCTGTTAGACATTCCGTTCGAAGCAATCGATTTAGATATGGCCAATGGCGAACACAAAGGTGAAGACTATTTAAAAATTAATCCTTTTGGATTGGTGCCTGCCATCGACGACAACGGTACAATTCTAACCGACTCCAACGCCATTATTGTTTATCTAGCCACAAAATATAACAACGGTTACGAGTGGTTACCTCAAGATCCGGTCGCCTTAGCCGAAGTGCAGCGCTGGTTATCGGTTGCCGCCGGTGAAATTGCTCACGGCCCTTGCGCTGTTCGATTGGTTAAGGTTTTTGGCGTCGACTTGGATTACGATTTAGCCAAGCAAAAAACCTTAGCCTTTTTTGCCTTGCTTGAGCCGATTTTAGAAAATCGCACTTTTTTAGCCGGAGAAAACATTACCCTGGCCGACATTGCCGGCTATAGTTATATTGCTCATGTTCCCGAAGGCGGAGTCAGCCTGGAACCGTACCCGGCCATCAGAGCCTGGTTAGACCGAGTTGAAAGCCAGCCACGCTTTTTGGCGATGGATCGCTCACCAGAGCCAACCGAGTAATTTTTTGCCAGCGAGCCTTGGACCTTGGGCTTTTACCTTTCCCTTGTTACACCAAAGGCTCGCGGCTGAATATTTTATTAATCGCTCCAAAAATTTTTTACACCCTAGCAATTAAGATTTAAGTGGCAATTAAACGTTATGAAATCCAAACAAACTCATTTCCATGCGGGTGAAATTGCCGTACAAAAACGCATTGGAGCAACGCATATTGCCGAGCAAATTGCCAGTGGCTTTATCAGCGGCTCAATGCCCGGGCAATATCGAATGTTTTTTTCGCAACTGCCTCTTATGATTTTTGGCGCGGTTGATCAATCCGGTTATCCCTGGCCAGTACCCGTTTTCGGCGAGCCCGGTTTTATTCGTTCACCGAACGATACAACGCTGTCTATCGCAGCCAAACCGCGTGTGCAAACCGCATTAAATTTGGATTTATCCCTCGGCCAAAAAATCGGTGGCTTGGGAATAGAATTAGCCACGCGGCGTCGCATTCGAATAAACGGCATTATTAACAATAGCGACGATCAGAGCTTTGGCCTAAAAATAGACCAGAGTTATGGCAATTGCCCGCAATACATACAAGCTCGTGATTTACATTGGATTAACGAGCAACGCAGCGACGAACAATTAACGGGTATTGACGATAGCCCAGGTTTAAATCCGAAATTTAAAGACTTGTTAGAACAGGCCGACACGTTTTTTATTGCCTCAAGATCCAGCGTTTTTAACAGCGACCCAAGGTCCGGTATCGATGCATCGCACAGAGGGGGCAAGCCCGGTTTTGTTAAGGTTAAAGACAATACAATTTATTTTCCGGATTACCGCGGCAATCGTTTTTACAACACGCTCGGCAACATTGAATCGGACGGCAGAGTGGGCCTACTGTTTACCGATTTTGCCAGCGGTAACTCGGTGTTGGTTGCCGGCAGAGCCAAAATTATTTGGAACCAAGCGGATGTTGGCCCGTTTAAAGGCTCGGAGAGAACAGTGGCAGTCGTCGTCGAGCGCTCGCTGTTTATTCCACAACTGTTTGAGTTAACCTCAACAACCACGGTGTTATCCCCCGCGCTGAGAAACACCGGCACCTGGAGTGACTCATAAATCCTCAAGGCCGCGCTTCTCGTGCGGTTTGGGCACTGCTCGACCGACTTCCTAGGGGCACTCGGTTGAAATAAGTCATCTCAGCTCGCCACCCGGTCATTTGTCGCCAAAACACACATCCGAAAAAAGACAGTTTGGTTTCAGCCAAGCTCCCGGTTACAATGCCTCCCCATTGCCATCCCGGCTAAGTTTTGTCCGATTTGCCTGTTGTTTCGGGCAATTTATTGGCTAAGTTTGAGCGACACTGTGCCCGAGCTTGGCCGCGCGTGACGATCCCGAAATAATAATCCGGATAAACGCTTGATTGGCGTCGCGCCATTAGGTTATGAGTAAGGCCAACCGTTAATGAATGCCCCCGAGCCATTTACGCCGCAGGAATTTTCACCGCTTCGCATTGCACTTCTTGGCTACCGCAGCCACCCCCACGTTGGTGGCCAGGGCATTTATCTCAAATACCTCAGCAAAGCGCTGGTGGACCTGGGGCATCAGGTCGATGTACTGAGTGGCCCACCCTACCCCGAACTAGACCCAAGCGTTGGATTGATTAAAATCCCCAGTCTCGATTTGTACGCCAGCGAGCAGCCACTTAAAGAATTACGCTGGCACCACCTTACGCGCTTCACCGATAGCTACGAATACTTCTCCAAACTTACCGGCGGCTTCGCCGAACCCTACACATTCAGCCTGCGCGTGGCGGATTACCTGAGTTCGCGGGCCAATCACTACGATGTGATTCACGATAACCAGTGTCTGGGATACGGCCTGTTGCACTTACAAAAGATGGGTTTACCCGTGGTGGCCACCGTTCACCACCCCATTACCCGCGATTTGGATATTGCGCTATCTCAGCAAACCCGTTTTGGCCACAAGCTGCTGGTGCGCCGCTGGTACCGATTCCTGGCCATGCAAACCAAAGTGGCCCGTAAACTCGATCATTTAATCAGCGTGTCGGAGTTTTCCCGGCAAGACATCAGCGCCGCCTTTGGCCGCCCGGTGGATCGCATTCAGGTGGTGGCCAACGGCATCGATACGCAAGTGTTTCGACCGCTGCCCACGATCAAAAAATCGCCTTACCGAATTATTACCACGGCCTCGTCTGATCAGCCTTTGAAAGGCCAGAAGTTTTTGTTTCAGGCCATCGCCTCGCTGGTGGACCAGCACCCAGACCTAGAACTGGTGATTATTGGCTCACTAAAAGAGAACGGTGACAGCCAAAAGCTCATGGAGCAATTGAATTTAAGCCAGCGCGTTACTTTTAAAAGCAACCTCAGTACCGAAGCATTGGTGGAAGAATACAACCGCGCAACCGTGGCGGTTACGCCTTCGCTGTACGAGGGCTTTGGCCTGCCAGCGGCGGAAGCCATGGCCTGCGGTACGGCGGTGGTGTCCAGCGATGGCGGCGCGCTGCCCGAGGTGGTGGAAGAGGCCGGATTAATCGTGCCCGCCGGCGATGCCCAAGCCCTGGCCGAGGCCATTAACAAGGTGCTGATCAATCCCTGTTTGAGCGAGCAGCTGGGTGCATTTGGTCGCGTACACATCAATAAAGAATTCAGTTGGCGTAAGGCGGCGGAATCCTACGCGCGCTATTACTTGCAGATGTTAAATCGAAGAGAAAGTCCCACGTGCATACCGTCGACTACCAGCGCATTCAATTAAACCCCGGCGACTGTCTGCTCGATTTGGGTTGTGGCGAAGGTCGCCACTGTTTGGATATTCCCAACAGCACCGACAATTTAATCGTCGGCATGGATTTGGGCTTAGCCGATTTGCGCATCGCCGCGCAAAAGGCCGTCGAGTACGAACAGTTTTGCCAAGACAATAACCTCCCGCCCACGGCCGCTCCACAGTTTGTCAACGCCAACGGCTTAACCCTGCCGTTCGCCGACGACAGCTTTAACGTGGTCATTTGCTCCGAAGTATTAGAGCACATCGAAAACTACGCCGGATTGCTTCAGGAAATAAACCGAGTGCTAAAACCCGGCGGGCAATTGGTGGTGAGTGTGCCGCGCCAGTGGCCGGAACGTTTGTGTTGGGCATTTAGCGAGCAATACAGCCGCGAGCCCGGTGGTCACATTCGCATTTTTAACGATCATCAACTGCGCCGAGAAATTCAATCGCTGGGTTTTAACACCGAAGGCCAACATTGGGCCCACGCTTTGCACAGCCCTTATTGGTGGTTGAAATGTTTGCTGTGGGAGTCTCCCGATCACCCACTGATTAAAGCGTATCATCGATTGCTGGTGTGGGATTTGATGGAAAAACCGGTGGTTACCCGAGTGCTCGAAAAACTGCTCAACCCATTAATGGGCAAAAGCGTGGTGATGTATTTTACCAACGCCATCACCAACACCAACACAGCCAATCAATAATTCGGTACCGATTTCGGTTTGATAAAAGCTTATGGACGCCATACACAAAATATTAAATCAGGGTACCCAACTCAGCCAGGCGTTAACCCATTGCGCCGAGTACATTAAAAACCAACAACACCTCGACGGTTGCATTCCTTGGTACGCTGGGCAATTTGCCGATCCCTGGGATCACGTTGAAGCGGCCATGGGATTAACCATCGGCGGCCATTGGGAAGCGGCCGGTAACGCCTACATTTGGCTGGCCGATCATCAAAACCTCGACGGCAGTTGGTACAGCCAATACGGCGAGGCCCTAGCCACCGACCACGAATTGCTCGAACCTACCCTCAAACAATCGCACCATGTAGCCTACTTGGCCGTGGGCTTGTGGCACTATTACCTGTGCACCCACGATAAAAAACTGCTGCGCGATTTGTTTCGCTGCCTGGAAAAAGCCCTGGAATTTGTCCTGGCGCTGCAATCCGATCACGGCGATATTGCCTGGGCCGTCGACGCACAAAAAGGTCCGCTGGACGACGCACTAATTACCGCTGGCAGTTCCGTTTATAAAAGTCTGGGCTCGGCATTAAATTTGTGCGATTTACTCGATCGCGACAAGCCCGATTGGAAAATCGCCTACGCCAAATTGGGCGATGCCCTGCGCAACAAACCCGATCGCTTCGATCGCCATTGGCAATCCAAAAAACGCTATTCCATGGATTGGTTTTACCCTATTTTATCGGGCGTTGTTGATAAACAGCAGGCGCGCTTGCTGATTAAACAGCGCTGGCCAGAATTTATTATCGACGACCTCGGTTGCCTGTGCGTACAGGATCACCCCTGGGTTACCACCGCCGAAACCGCCGAGCTGTGCTTAGCCTTGATTAATGCCGACATGCCCACTCAGGCCGAACAACTGCTGCTGCAACTGCTGCAATTTCAGGACGACAGCGACGGCGGCTTTTGGACTGGTTACGTCTACCCCGACGATGCCCTCTGGCCCGAGGAAAAAACCACCTGGAGTGCCGCCGCTATTTTGCTGGCCGCCGATGGCCTATTCCAATTAACTCCCGGCGCGAGCATTTTTACCCAACATCGCCCCGAACGCTAAACCAACCATGACCACGCGGAAACAAAAGCCAAATAAGATAACAACGGGATAAGCATCGTTTTACGCTTAATCGCGCTTTCCAATCTTGTAACTCCCTGATACTGCTCCTTGCCAATTAACGACCGGCCCCAACCAAAACCGATCTCGGCACATTGAAGAAAACTCTGTTTAACATCGGTTGAACAAACATCGGTTGAACAATAGCCGCTCCAATTGCTTTTGATTTAACCCCTTTTCATCGACCCGCCGGCCTCCATCAGCGCTGGCACAATTAGTGCTTCACAAACAGAGTCTAAGCTGCGGTATTGGGCCCTCTGTAGATGTGAGCACAGCCGTTTACAACCCGCTTTAACAAAAGTGAAACAACGTTTGAGGTCAAACCACTATCTGAAGAGCATTTTTTGAATAAACTTTTTCAAACACAAGCCGGCCCAAAATGGCTTAAATCGCAGTGAGCTACGCTTGGATGGTTATGCATTTT
>CAYFFE010000008.1:0-50175 GCA_964342265.1 uncultured Cellvibrionaceae bacterium
TTTTCGATTACCGTACGGCGATTAACTCAGGGATGAGTTAATCAGAGTTTCCTAGAATTTTTTACTCTGAGTGCTAGCAGTGGTTAGTTATTTAGCTTCGCTTTCTTTTCCATTAGTGGCCGAATGTCTCTGGGAATTCCCCAGGAATAGTTTTCGAGTATCGTACTACACACACGTGCCCATTGTTCTGGAGTATTCAAGCGACGAGCGTTGTTGGTGAGCAAGCGATGAATTTCGCTAACATTATGATAAGTCGGCCAAAGCTCTTTAGCCGTGGCAAAGTGGGCAAGCGCGGCATTGATATCGCCTTTCACAATAGCCTCAAACCCTTGTCGCTCGGCTTTAATCGCTTGTTGTTTTTTATCCGCAACGAGGCTGTCGTCTGGGCTAGTAATTTTTGTGCGCATTAGGTTAATTTCTTGTTTTACATTGCCACTAATGCGGTCCAGCTTGGTTATTAAGTCGCCTTTGTTGTCGCTTTCCAATTCTGCGATTTGCTTTTTTAAATCTTGAATTTCTTGCTCGTAATTATCGGCCAAAGAATCCAAATCGCCGCCAATTTTTAAGCCAAACGCATCCACATTGCGGGTTTCTAAGATATTGACAACCTGATCGCCGTAAAAAAGTAACACCAAAATTAAAACCAGCGGCCATAACAAAACTTTTACATATTCTAGAATGAGTTTGGCAAGTTCCATGGCGCGGCCCTTTATTGGGAAATGACTTTGTAGTCTACGCTAATATTCGCTCTATATTCCACTTCGTCAAACGTTGTACCCACAGGCTCCGGTGCTGGCGATTGCTGCAGACTTTGTGCTGATGCGGCTCTTGAGCTAACTACGGCTTCTTCTAACATTACGGCACCGCGAGTGGCTTTAAAATGAATGGGTTGATCGCGAAATCGAATGGGAACTAAATTAACATTTAACTGTGATTCATACATTTGTTTTTGTTTGTCGATTTTATCGAGAGCTTCTTGTTTGACTTGCTGCATAAATTCATCTTTTTGGGAGTGTTTAAACTCTGTACTTGATAATTCTATTTCCTCGTGCTGGTCGGCAATTTCCGCCATGACTTTCAGTTGATTTTCTGAGTCGATTTTAACCGCCATACGATTAACCACCTCAAAACTGCTGGGCTTTTTACCAAACCAACTGTACTGCGGCGAGTTAGAGAACTTGGAGTTATTGATGTTATCGCTTTTAACTCCCACGCCGGTCAAGGTTTTGCGTACCGATGCGCGTAGCTCACCGTTTTGTTGCAACGCTTCCGCCAGTTGCTTGGATTTTGTGGTTACAACCAAGCTGACTATTGCTTCGTCGGAATAGGCCGTCTTTTCGGCTTCTGCCGATAAAGTCACGATGTTTTCTCTGGGGTGTAAAAAGTTACGCAGCTCTTCTGGTGAACCCTTTAATTCAGTCTGGCCGACAGCCACATGGGCAAAAAGTGCACAGGACAGTCCAATCAAGACATGTTTAAACATGGTGTTCTCCTAAGGTAATCGTAAATGCCAAAAATCCAGCCTTGGATCGACATTTTACTGAAAAAGTTCGACGCTGTATTACAACATTGTCCCGTACACGCTTTTAAAACTGCCGCCAACATAGCTCTAATGGAAATCCCGAGACTTGATTGCAAATTCCGCCAGGTGATCACTGGCATCTTGTATATGTCCAGCAATAACATGAATTACGTTGCTGTCGGTTTCTACCGTGCCTTTAATAACCAACAATTTGCTGGCTAATAGCAGCGAGCGGTAACGCTCCTGTACCGATTTCCAGACTACGATATTCATGTTACCGGTTTCGTCTTCCAGGGTTAAAAACAGCACTCCTTTGGCAGTGCCGGGCCTCTGCCGGCCAGTTACTAATCCTGCGACACGCACAAAACCACCGTGATGAATACCCGGTAATTCGGCGGCGGTTTTACAACGATTAAACGGGTATTGATCTCGCAATATTGCCAGAGGATGGCGCCGCAGGCTTAAGCCTGTGGTTTCGTAATCTTGAAACACTTGATCGGATTCGTTGGGCGCGGGCAGTTGTGTCGCCTCGGGAATGACTGTTTTTGAGTTATCGGCGGCTTCGTCGAGCAGCGGTCGCTTGGCTTCAATTCCCGAGGCCAGCCAATGGGCTTGGTGCCGATGCCCGGCAATACTGCTCAGCGCATCGGCACAAGCCAGGCGATTTAAATCCGTTTTGCTTAAATGGGCAGCGTGGCTAAGTTCGCGCAGTGATCGATGTTGTTGGCGAGCTGCAACAATTTTATCGGCCGCAATTTGATTAAACCCTTTAATACAACAAAAGCCCAAACGGATAGCGCCTTTAAATTGTTGGGTGGGAAGCTTCTCCACGCGATGATCCCAATGGCTGGTTAAAATATCTACGGGTAAAACGGTAACTTCGTGGCGCTTGGCGTCTTGTATCAATTGCGCGGGCGAATAAAAGCCCATAGGCTGGCTATTTAATAAAGCGGTATAAAACGCGGCGGGATGATGGCACTTTAACCAAGAACTCAGGTAGCACAGTATGGCAAAACTGGCCGAATGAGACTCGGGAAACCCGTAGCCGCCAAAACCCTTTAACTGCTCGAACATTCGCTCGGCAAATTCCCGCTCGTAACCACGGGCCAGCATGCCATTAATGAGTTTATCTTTAAACGCCATCAAATTACCGTTGCGGCCCCAAGCGGCCATGGCTCGGCGCAGTTGATCCGCCTCACCACCACTAAAACCTGCAGCAACCATGGCGATACGAATGGCTTGCTCCTGAAAAATCGGCACTCCCAGGGTGGGTTCCAGTACGTGCTTAATGGCGTCGCTTGGGTAATCTACATCCTCCTCTTTGTTGCGTCGTCGCAAATAAGGATGCACCATATCGCCTTGAATGGGCCCTGGTCGTACAATAGCAATTTCGATGACTAGGTCGTAAAAGTTTTGAGGTTTTAAACGCGGCAACATAGCCATTTGCGCGCGTGACTCCACCTGAAAAACACCGACGCTATCGGCTGCACTTAACATGGCATAGGTTGCAGGATCTTCTTTAGGAATATCTTGCAGGGTTTTAATGGCGGGATTATAGCTGTGCACAATTTCCAAACCACGGCGCAAGGCCGAAAGCATACCCAAGGCCAACACATCAACTTTTAATAAGCCTAATGCTTCTATATCGGTTTTATCCCACTGAATAACTGTGCGACCTACCATGGCGGCATTTTCAACGGGAACCAATTCGCTGATTTTACCCTCGCTGATAACAAAGCCTCCCACGTGCTGAGATAAATGTCGGGGAAAACCTATAATGCTGTGCACCAACTGGTAAAAATACTGCAAAAGGTGATCGCCAACATCAAAGCCGTATTCGGCAAAGCGGTTTTTTAATTCTTGCGTACGTTCCCACCAGGCAATATTTTTACTGAGGTGATCAAGCAACCCCACATCGAACCCCAACGCCTTACCCACTTCGCGCACCGCACTGCGTGCACGATAGGTTATCACCGTAGCCGTAAGTGCTGCGCGTTCCCGTCCGTATTTTTGATAAATGTATTGGATAACTTCTTCGCGACGTTGATGCTCAAAATCCACATCAATATCCGGTGGCTCATCCCGCTCTTTGGAAATAAAACGCTCAAACAGTACGTTAATTAGCTCCGGCGATACCTCAGTGATGCCCAAACAATAACACACCACCGAATTGGCTGCGGAACCTCGCCCTTGGCAAAGTATGTTATTTTTTTTGGCAAAACTAACAATGTCGTTGACGGTTAAAAAATAGTATTCGTAGTGCAACTGTTCGATTAGTTCAAGCTCGTAATCAATAATAGCGCGCACTTTACGACTGGCCCCTTGTGGCCAACGCGTATTAATTCCGACTTCAGTTAACGAGCGTAGGTATTGAATTGGCGTAATGCCTTCGGGCACCAGCTCTCGCGGATATTGATAGCGCAATTCATCTAACGAAAATTGAAATTGTTGAGCAAACTCTTCGGCATTACGGAGTAATTCTTCAGGATAACGGTGATTCAATTCAGCAAGCGGTTTAATATAGGACTCGGCATTACTCTGTGCACGATTACCCAGCTGTTGTACCGTACAACCCAAGCGTATTGCGGTAAGAGTATCCTGCAACGGTTGCCGATCTTGCGCATGCATGATGACACAATCGCTCGCGATTAATGGGATAGCTAGTCGACGAGACAGAGACAACAATTCCGCAAAGGCCGCTTGCTCTCCTGGTAAAAAACTGTGGCTAACACCAAGCCACATACGCTGTTTAAATACCTGCACTAATTTCTTAGCAAGCCATAGATTGTTATTTTTTTCTTCGCAACTAACGCCGGTTTTAACCAACCATACAATCAAACATTTTTTTAAGCGAAACTGTAAATCATTTAATTCGAGATGATATTCGCCTTTTGGGCTACGCCTTCGGGCCAGGCTAATCAACCCCGACAATTCGGCATACGCAGCTTTATTGGGGGCATAAACCAATAACCGGCAGTGCTCGCCTAACACTAAATAGGTGCCCACGATTAACTTTATCTGATCAATTTTCGCCTGCACATGCGCTTTAACTATTCCTGCCAACGAACACTCGTCGGTAATTGCAATGGTCTCGTAGCCCAAGACCGAGGCGGTGTTTACCAATTCCTCTGGGTGAGATGCTCCGGTTAAAAAAGAAAAGTTACTGCGACAAAATAACAACGTACCCATAGTATTTCGATAAAATTGCAGTCAAAGTTTTGTTTTGTAAAGTTAGAATGTTACGATTAACTGAATACGCCTTGCAGATACCAAGTGCTACTTTGATAATCGTAATAAATCCATACTCTGCGATAGTCATTATGCTCAGCAATAAAATAATCACGGCAAATTATTTCAGTACCTTTTTCTCTATCGTCTACTGGATCGTTTTTTTTTAATAACCACCACTGTCCTTGTAATCGTTCTGGCCCCATGAGCAGGGTTAATGGGCCCTGCCAGATTAACTGATGGTTGTATTCTGTTAGCACAGTGGGTGGATCAATCAACCAACTGGGTCTGGGGGCCAATGCGTGCGTGTTTGGCAGGCCGTTTTTATTTTGGTGCAATTGATCAATCCAATCTAAAGTTTCCCCTTCTTCTTTGTGATTAATGTTTTGTATAGTGCAAGGGATCCAACTATTCAGTTGTTCGGGCCAATGCTCAGAGAGTACATTTAGACCTAAAGTACTGGTGCTACCTAGGCGGTTATGCAAGCGTGTTAATAACAGTTGCCAACGGCGTAACATTTCATTGTTATTAAGTGCAAGTTCAGCATCGTTGGCAAACAAATCTTCGGTTTTTAGATGGAAGTGAGAGAATTGATCGAGCAGTAATTCCACTGAATCAATTTCAAAATCTAAAGTAATGTTTTCAAAGTGTATATCGGTTAATTGTTGCAACAAGTTCCAGTCACCATGGACTGGTTGACAAACGATAATAATGCTTAAACGTTCGCCTGTAGCCGATAATAAAAGCCACTCTATAGATTCACATTGTAATTGTTCGCGTCGTAAAAACTGTGCAAGTTGCTGCAGCAAATTTAAAATTACAGGCTGTAGTTGCTGTAAATCAACAATAGGGTAGTTAAGCTGGGCTCGTTTATGAAATTTTTTGGGTTCTGTTCGTCGTATTAGTGTGGTCGTTTTTTTGCCTAATAACATGTGTAAATAGGCTATAAAGGCTTCGCCAAAACGGCGACCTAATTCTACCATGGGCATGGCAAATACTTGTTGTAATTGCTGAAGTCCCATTTTTTGTAGTTGATCGAATGCATCGATAAAACAGTCAATCCGATTTAATTCTATACTACCTAAAGACTGCCAATACTGTTGATTGGTGTATTGTGTCTGTGCAAAGGTTTGGGTTGATAGTAACCAGGCGCCCTCCGGGCTTGGACCAAGGCCAAGTTGGGCGAAATATCCGCAGTCTTTAACTTTATTTGATAGCGTTGAGCAAAGATTCTTCTGGCCTTTAAATAATTTAAGACTGCCGGATATTTCCAACAATAAACCCGGACATAATGTAGCATCACCACCAAGGCTGGTTGTTAACGGAGGAGTATTATGTAAACTTATATGAGGTGTAAATTCGTAGCAAATACCCGCTAAATGTTGAAGTGCCACCCATTCGCGACTGATGTCTCGTGAAAAACAATAATAGACATTGGTTGTAGTGGTTTTAGTATGGCCGCTGAAATTGGCAAGAGGATCGCCGGTAAGGGCAGAGCTGGAACTGATGCTGGCATTGGACGATTGATCGGATGATATAGAATTTGCACGGCATAAATTTTCGTCGGTGGCTTGTAGTAATGCTTCGGCGGTTACTAAGCTCATGCCCTTTCTAACGCCTAGCGTTTCAGCAGTGTCATTACTTTGAAAAATTTTTTTACTGTTGTGAACTTGATGATAAACCACTAGTGGGGATTGAGGGCAGGAAATCGCCTTGGAAAAAACATCCAATGATAACTGTGGAAGCCGCAATGCTAACCACAACATGGATTACTCCTCGGCTACACCTATTGTTGGTAGAGTTTGTCGAGAACGATTAAATTTTAATATTTTAGATGAACCTCGCTGCCCGTTAGTCTGCGTTGATACAGAGGCTACTTTGTCACCTACTAACTTGCCATGATCTGTTACAGAAAAGTTGGTAATCGGTAGAATGCAAAGTTTGGGTCGGTATTGTCCCCGCTGTTTGAGTAATTGGATTTGTAATCCATGTTGACAAAGTTGTGCATGTAAACGCAATGGTGAGGGGGATTGTACTCGGCTAGGCCGTTGGCGGCGAAAACATACGCATAAACTGCTGCTTTGGCTGGCAGACAATTGCAGTTTTCTCAATTCGCTATAGCGCCAGTTAAATTGTCCTTCCCATGTAAGTATCGACAAGCAGCATTGTGCCTGCATGGCATCTACTAAAGCGGATAACACAGCTTGGCGGTTACAACAACGCACTACTTTTAAAGCTTGATAGTTTATACCGTACTGAGCGACACCTGGTCCGTAGGGTAGAGCCGGGGGATTAACCAAAATAATTAATCCTGCCTGATGGCTCAATTTCGCCAGGGCAGGACCAAATAACTGCCACTCCCCGTGCCCGTTACTGATTTGGGAGACATCAATAAGCGCTCCCAAAGGCCAGCCACGACCATTAAGAGATTCATCCAAATCCTTGTAGCCAGTACTCACTGTTGCCTGTTGGCTGCTTATGGTACTGCCACGCCAGACATCTTGACGACGTAACAATGCCTCCAGTGCCGATTGATTGACCGGATTGTATTTGGAATCCTGCTCAGTTAGGTTCCTGTCGATGGTGTTGTTTTTGTGGAATCGCATACTGTATTTATATACAGTAAAATGGGTTGGGTCAAGCAGCTTATAGGAACTGACTAACGATGCTGTCTAGCCACTGCGCTCACGATGCCTGGAATCGCCTTATGAGCATTGTCTAAGGAGTTTACATGACGGTCATCCGCAAATTCCTGATATTCCACGCGCAACTCATGGGTCGTCTCAACCCCCAGGTATTTGCTCACTGTGCGGATATGAGGTTCTAGGTGATTTATATTTGCGCGTATTCCGCCTGAATTAAAACCAAATTCTCCACAGGAGGTTAACAGCACGAGGGTTTTTGCCGAAAAAAGCGGTTCAAGCGGAAAGTCTCCGCGCTTTAAATCGAAGCTAAAAGTTTGATCGACCCGAACCACCTGATCCACCCAGGCTTTCAGTGCTGCGGGCATGCCGTAATTGTACATAGGCGTCGCCAGTACGATAATGTCTGCGCGCTTCAATTCATCGATGAGTTGATCCGATAACGCTAATAATGAATTTTGTTCATCTGTACGAGTCTCTTTAGGTGTAAAAGCGGCGGCTATCCAGTCCTGCGATATAAATCCTGGTGGCTGGCTACCAACATCGCGATAAATCACGTTATCGCCGGGGTTTTGCAGGAACCAGTGTCGGATAAAACTTTCACTCAGTTGCCGTGAAATTGATCGTTGGCTACGAGCACTGGCGTCGATACGAAGTAACATTGTCATGGGTTTTCCTCAACAGAAATGAATGTAACTGTGGGAAATTATTTGCCTTTCAGACGTTACTGACAAATGATAAAGTTATTTCTACAAATAACTTTTACTCATCCATATACGACGATGTTTACGCATTTATCACAACTAAACAGCTTGCGAGTGTTTGAGTCTGCAGCCCGGCTGGGCAGCTTTAAGGCGGCGGCGGAGGAATTAAATGTAACGCCAACCGCTATATCCCACCAAATAGCCAATTTGGAAGACAAATTAGGAATTTTGTTATTTGAGCGTAAAACCCGCTTGGTTACTCTCACGCAAGAGGGCGAAAAACTCGCGCAAAGCGTTCATTATGCTCTCCAACAAATTGCGTCTTCAATTGAGGACATTACCGATGATCAATCGGTGCTGCGTGTTGCAACTACAACCTCCTTTGCGGCCCTGTGGCTAGTGCCCAACTTGGGAAAATTTCACGCAGCGCATCCCAACATTCAAGTAGAACTGCGCACCGAGGAAGCGTTAGTTGATATAAAACACGATCGGCGTATCGATCTCGCCATCCGTTATGGCAGCCGCCAAAAAGTTGAAGCGCAAGAAAATGCTACCGTGCTAGTCACTGAACAATTTAACGCTTACGCCACTGCGAATTACATTCGGCACAATAAAAGCCTCAGCAAAGTAACGTTAATTGAAACACGATGGAAAAATAAAAATTTATCGTTGGCGAATTGGCAACAGTGGTTTCAAAAATACAAAAAAGAAAAGCCACCCCTTAACATACGTTCCTTTGATCAGGAGCACCATGCCATCCATGCCGCTATCGCCGGGCAGGGTATTGTATTGGCCAGCTCGGTATTGGTACAAATGGCGCTACAGCAGGGCTGGCTGCAGCCACATAAAGCGCATTACTCACTGCCGGGTTTGTCATACTATTTACTGTGTTCGCCGTTTAGTGAAAATTCAAAGAAGGTACAGTTATTTCGAGAATGGTTAAGCGAAACACTTCTAGGCAAGCCGTTAGCGGATTTTAAGGATGGTGGTAAATAAGCGCTTAAAAGAGTTTTTTAAAATTTAAACGATCCTCCTGAAAATACTGTTCGTCATTATCTATGTTGATTAGAGTACTGGTGGCAATTGTTTCGCCTTTGCGTCGAAATGTATTGGCAGTTACCGGGATTAACTGTTGTTTGCGGTTATCGATAACAGTGTAATATTTATTGTTATCCGTAATGATTTTCATGGTCTCTCGCGGCGCTTTAAAACGATTTGTAACAGCTTGGTAGGTGCCCACCAAATTTTTAATCTGCTGATTGTTGAGCGCATATTCCTTTAGAGGGTTAGGCGGTTGAATATTTTGCGTTAGATATTCTTCCACCAAATGTTGCATTTTCTCGAGAGCCCACGAATTGTAGGCAGTAATCACCAAAAAATAACCGCTGTCGTTGGCACGTGTGTAGCCCATTTTCGATAAATAACCGTCGGCATCGCCGCCGTGGCCGTAAAATAAAACGCCATTATTAAACCACGGGTAAATCCCCAGTCCATAGCCGTATCTGAGCCCCGCTTGCGCCGCTAACGACGTTTCAGGCGTTTCCATACGTTGAATCATGCTGTGGTTGATGGGTCGTTTACCGGAGGTTTCGGGTGCTTTTATAAGCGCTTGAATAAATCGACCCATGTCATCGGCTGTGCTGTTAATGCCACCAAACGATCGATACACCGTGTGCCAATAGGGAATGGGTGTTTTACCATCCCGGTCGTAACCGATGGCCAGCCTCTCGGCGCCGGGAACGTTAAAGTGCGTATTGGTCATGCCTAAAGGTTTGGCAATTTTATTTACCACGAAGGCTTCGTAAGGTTGTCCGCTGATTTGTTCGATAATAAAACCTACAAATCCCGCTCCCACGTTGGTGTAGGAGGTGTGCTGGCCCGGCGGCCAGGCTACTTTGTGGTGGTGTTTAAATTGTTGCAGTGTTTGGCGCAACGGCGGAAAGTCGTCGTCATTAAAATTAAATTCTGCTGCCGATAAATCTTTAAACCCTGCGGTGTGCTCTAACAGTTGCGCCAGAGTAATGGGATGGCTGGCTTGCCAGGGGTTTTGGTACCAGTCTTTGGGTATCCATTGTTGGATGGGTGCGTTTAAATCAACCCGCTGGTGTTGTGCGAGTGTTAGCGCGGCCAATGCGGTGAATGTTTTGGTAATAGAACCTAAACGAAAAACGGTCGCGCCGGTAATGGCTTGATCACTGTGCTGGCTTAAGGTACCCAGGCCGCCCGAGTAAGTTATTTTACGCCCTTCTACTAAGGCAAGACCCACAGCGGCAATGTTATTGCGATCTCTTATTGTGTTTAACTTTGCCAGTAGTTGTTCGTGATCAATTTGTTGCTCTAAAGACGCAGACTGTTCAGTTTGTGCGACGCTATACAACCCGCAAATACTCAGCAGTACGGTAAAAAACACTTTAAGTAATCGCATCATTTTTACCGGCTTAACGAGGTAGAACAAAAAAGCCGGAGCAAAACTCCGGCTTCTCAAATTAAATCGACGCCAATAGCCTTATTCTTTTAGGCGGAATTGGCTGGGGTCAAAATAGCTTAAACAAATTTCAACAGTATTCACTTCGCGCAAGTCTAAAATCAGCATCATGACATTGAGTTGATCTTTAATGCGAATACCGGCCGGAATATCAAACAAAAATTGGCCTTTTTCATCGGAGCGCACATTAAGCTCTTGCTTGGCAAGCAGTCGCGGTACGATGTTTTTCATCAATTGATCAACCGAGGCGCGGAACACGTCGTTATTAAATCCTGGGCCTTCAAAGTGTTTGTGATCCAATTTAAGTTTTAATTGAATTTTGTGATTAGCATCGGTATTGAGATCGCCCAACTTAAACGATTCGCCGGCTTTTAAGCGCTTAAACATCATTTTACTTTTGCCCTTGGGCGCTTGCAAAATAACTTTGCTTAACGCGTTACAGCTAATTTCCAAAATTTGCGGAATATCCACTTTAATTTTGGGCGCACTGGCAGGCGCCGGCCCTTCGATGACCGATTTGTGTTGCAGGTTAACGTTGAGTGCGTCGTCTGCGCTGGATGGCGTCAGTGTTTCTGGAGTTTCAACCACATCGGCGGTGTCTTGGTTGGTTTCGGTGCTCATAATACGTTACGAATAATAGAGTTAAGATCATGCGCTCCGGCATAAAGCGCCGGAGCGATTATTTTGCGTTAAACAGTTACTTAAATTGAAAGAACCTCAAATTGACCCAGAGGTTCCTTCAATAAAAGGATTAGCCTTCGCGGGCGCGCTCTTCTAAAACAGCCACGGCCGGCAGTATTTTGCCTTCGACGTATTCCAAAAAGGCACCACCGCCGGTGGAAATGTAAGAAACTTTATCGGCAATGTTGTATTTATCCACGGCGGCCAAGGTATCGCCACCGCCGGCCAGAGAGAAGCCATCGCTGTTGGCGATCGCCAAGGATAATGCTTTTGTGCCCTCGCCAAATTGATCGAATTCAAACACGCCCACCGGGCCGTTCCAAATGATGGTTTTGGCTTCTTTTAAAACTTCAGCCAGTGCTTTGGATGAATCTGGGCCAATGTCGAAAATCATATCGTCGTCGGCAACGTCGTCTGCGGCTTTTAATGTTGCCTCGGCGGTTTCGGAGAACTCTTTGCCCACGACCACGTCGCTGGGCACGGGAATGGCACATTTTTCCATGAGCGCTTTGGCGGTGCCTACGAGGTCGGCCTCGTACAAAGATTTGCCCACGGGCTTGCCCGCGGCGGCCAAAAAGGTATTGGCGATGCCACCGCCCACGATCAATTGATCGCATTTTTCCGAGAGGGTTTCCAACACTTCGAGTTTGGTGGACACCTTAGAGCCACCCACTACGGCCACCATGGGGCGCGCCGGGTTCGATAGCGCTTGCTGCAAGGCGTGCAATTCCGCCGCCAACAAAGGTCCGGCGCAGGCCACCGGGGCAAATTTGGCCACACCGTGGGTGGAGGCCTGGGCGCGGTGGGCAGTGCCGAAGGCGTCCATTACGAATACGTCGCACAGTGCGGCGTATTCCTTGGCTAGGGCTTCGTCGTCTTTTTTCTCGCCACTGTTAAAGCGTACATTTTCCAACAGCGCGACGCCGCCTTCGGCAACCTCAACACCCGCGCGAAAATCCTTCACGAGGGGCACGTCACAACCGAGCAGGTTGGATAAGTGCGCTGCCACCGGCGCCATAGAAAACTCCTCGGCGTATTCACCCTCGGTGGGTCGGCCCAGGTGCGACATAACGATGACTTTGGCACCGCCGGCCATGGCTTGTTGAATGGTGGGCAGCGAGGCGCGAATGCGCGCATCGGAAGTCACTTTGCCGTCTTTGACTGGTACGTTTAAATCTTCGCGAATTAATACGCGTTTCCCTTTTAAATCAAGATCCATCATGGATAGTACAGTCATGGTTTTCTCCGTTGGTGGTTGTAATCTTGGTTACCAGAGGTTCGCCCAGTGGCGGGCCACATCGAGCATGCGGTTGGCGTAGCCCCACTCGTTGTCGAACCAGATGTGCAGTGCCGCTAAGCGATTTTGTGTTACTCGGGTTTGGCTGGCATCGACAATGCCCGAGCGGGGGTCGTGATTAAAGTCGCAGGAGGCGACGGGCTCGTCGATGTAGCCCAGCGTGTTATTAAAGCGGTTTTGGGCGGCTTCCTGCAACGTCTGATTGATCAATCCGGCGTCGGTATCGGTGTTCAGTTGCAGGGCGCAATCGATGGCCGAGACGTTAACCGTGGGCACACGCATGGCCAGGCTGCGAAAGCGATCGTGCATTTCGGGCAGCAGCCGCTCAATGCCCTTATCGAGCCCGGTATCGACGGGAATAATCGAGGCAAAGGCCGAGCGGGTTTTGCGTAAATCGGTGTCGTGATAGGCGTCGAGCACGGGTTGATCGTGCATGGCGGAATGCACCGTCCAGGTGGTGCCGGCGTGAATGCCAAAGGCGCGGTGCAGGGTGTCGATCACCGGAATAATGCAGTTGGTAGAGCACGAACCGGTGGAAATGATGCGCTCGGTGCCGTTCAGCGACTGGTGATTAAAACCGTACACCACGGTGGCATCCACGTCGCTGGTGGCCGGGTGCGAAAACAGCAATCGCTTAGCGCCCTCCTGCAGATGCGCCTCGGCAACAGCGCGTTCGCTAAAGCTGCCACTGCACTCAATCAACAGGTCGATGTCGAGCGATTGCCAGGGCAGTTGTTCCACGGCTGCGTGTTGCAGTAACTGAATGGGCGGCAGGTCGTTGATGAATAATTGGCTGCCGCACGATTCTACCCGCCCGGCAAACGGGCCATGGGTGGAATCGAATTTAGTGAGATGGGCGATGGTTTTGGCATCGGCCAACTCGTTGATGGCCACCACCTGCAACTGATTTTCCAGGCCGCGTTCAAGCAGGGCGCGTAAAAAGCAGCGCCCGATGCGACCAAAACCATTAACCCCTACGCGTACGGTCAAAGTAGCTTTTATAGCGTGGCGTTGACGGCTTCCACAACCTTATCGGTGGTGAAACCAAAGTATTCCATGAGCGCGCCGCCGGGAGCGGATTCGCCAAAGGTGGTCATGCCTACGACTTTGCCGTTAAGACCGACGTATTTCCACCAGAAGTCTTGGTGGCAAGCTTCCACGGCAACACGCGCCGTTACAGCGCTAGGCAATACGCTTTCTTTATAGGCGGCGTCTTGTTGCTCAAAGGCTTCGGCAGATGGCATGGAAACCACACGCACGGCTTTGCCTTGCTCGTTAAGTTGCGCGGCGGCTTGTACCGCCAAATCCACTTCGGAGCCGGTGGCAATAATGATGGCTTGCGGGGCAGATGAAGGTTCGACTAATACGTAAGCGCCCTTGGCAATGTTGGCCACTTGCGCTTCTGTGCGCGGTTGCGGTGCCAAACCCTGACGAGAGAAGACCAGCGCGCTGGGGCCGTCGCGTTTTTCGATAGCCGCCTTCCAGGCCACGGCGGTTTCGGTGGTATCACACGGCCGCCAAGTGTGTAGGTTTGGCGTAGAGCGCAGAGCGACCAATTGCTCAACCGGTTGGTGTGTGGGGCCGTCTTCGCCCAAACCAATGGAGTCGTGGGTGTAAACAAATATGCTTTGCTGCTTCATTAATGCGGCCATACGCACGGCGTTGCGGGCGTATTCCATAAACATTAAGAAGGTCGCGCCATAGTTAACGAAACCGCCGTGCAGAGCGATGCCGTTCATCATGGCACTCATGGCAAATTCGCGCACGCCGTAGTAAAGGTAATTGCCGTCGGCGTCTTTGGCGTTGATGCCTTTGGCTCCAGCCCATAACGTTAGGTTGGAGCCGGCCAAGTCGGCGGAACCACCCAATAACTCGGGCAGATTGGCACCGTAAGCGTTAATGGCATTTTGCGAGGCTTTGCGCGAAGCGATTTTCTCGGCCTTTTCTTGGCATTCGGCGATATAAGCGTCGGCCTTGGCGCTGAAGTCTTCGGGTAATTCGCCTTTAATAACGCGGCGTTCGAATTCTGCGGCTAAGTCTGGATGCGCTGCGCGGTAGGCTTCAAGCTTTTCGCTCCAGGCGCTTTCGGCTTTGGCACCGGCTTTCTTGGCATTCCAAGCGTCGTAGATGTTCTCAGGGATCTCAAACGGGCCCGGCTCCCAGTTGAGGGTTTTACGGACCAGGGCGATTTCTTCGTCACCCAGTGGCGCGCCGTGGCAATCCTCTTTGCCCTGTTTGTTGGGCGAACCAAAACCAATCACGGTTTTACAACAGATAAGGGTGGGCTTATCGCTCTCGTCGCGGGCTTGTTCGATGGCCGCTTTAATGGCGTTGGCGTCGTGGCCATCAACACATGGAATAACATGCCAGCCGTAGGCTTCAAAGCGCTTGGGGGTATCGTCGGTAAACCAGCCTTCCACTTCACCATCGATGGAAATACCGTTGTCATCGTAAAAGGCGATCAGTTTGCCCAAACCCAGGGTGCCGGCCAGCGAGCAGGCCTCGTGGGAGATGCCTTCCATCATGCAGCCATCGCCCATAAACACGTAGGTGTAGTGATCAACAATGTCGTGGCCGTCGCGGTTAAATTGTGCGGCTAGCACTTTCTCGGCGGTGGCCATGCCCACAGCATTGGCAATGCCCTGGCCCAAGGGACCAGTGGTGGTTTCGATGCCCGGCGCGTAGCCGTACTCCGGATGGCCCGGGGTTTTGGAGTGCAACTGGCGGAAGTTTTTAAGATCGTCGATGGACAAATCGTAGCCGCTTAAGTGCAATAGAGAGTAAATCAGCATTGAGCCGTGGCCGTTCGATAAAACAAAGCGGTCGCGATCGGCCCAGTTGGGGTTTTCGGGGTTGTGCACCAAATAATCGTTCCAAAGCACCTCGGCGATGTCTGCCATGCCCATGGGGGCACCCGGGTGGCCGGACTTGGCTTTTTGAACCGCATCCATGCTCAAAACGCGAATAGCGTTGGCAAGTTCTGTACGAGATGACATTGAGACTGCTCCTGATAGCTTTCGATTAAATGGGCAAAAAATAGCCCGGTTCAGCGCGGGCGCCATTTTCGCCTAGCTCGCGCAGGAGGTAAACCGCTATTTCGAGAAACCGTGCGAAAACTTTGGCATATTGGCCGATCATTCATAATCGAGTAACGCTTGCTGCAATTGGGCACATTTGAGCCCAGACGGGGAAATTGAGCTATAGGCGATAGATGGATAGGCAATAGGGATAGCCGATAGATAGATAGGCAACAGATAGAAAGTAGCGAACTTGCCGAATACGACAGCAAACCCGCCAGAAGGCCAAAAGGCCAGAGGAAATAGCTAGACAAGCCGAACAATAGGCAAAGCGGGCCAGCAAAGCCCGCTAATTAACCAACCTTAGCGCTCCAGTGTGATGGAGCCTTTCTCAACGATGTTGAGGGGTAAGCGCAGGTCGGTAAGCTCCAACTTAGCTTTGAGCTGATAGTCCAGGCCCTGCTGGGGATTGCCCGCGAAGGAATTTAACAAGCGCAAAGCCGATAGCGCGTTGGTGCTGGCCACCAGTGTTACCGGGGTTTCGGCGTAGGCCTCTAGGGTGGGTATTTGATTGGTGACCCCGCTTAATAAATCAAAGCCGTTGAGGCTCAGCGAGTATTCCATCCCCACCACAGGAATCGAGCGCGCATTGGGATTGCTGATCAAAAGGCCGATCTGAAAACTCTGATTGATACCACGCGTCTCGCCCAACGCAAGGCTATCGATTTTTACAGTGGGTGATTGGATGGGCGAGGTCAGACTGGCGCAAGCCTGCAGTAGGACCAGCATCGCTACTAGAGTGATCTTGGAGAGGAATGAGGTCATGGTGAATTCTTTTATCCTTTTTAAAAAACTGCCAACACCTGCGTTCTTCGGGCGAGATCTCTGCTTTTGAGAAAACATCAAAATCGAGCGCCTTTCAAAACAAAGCATTAACAGTGATCAGTGAAGTCGCAACAATACCTGGAAAACAGGAGAAATGGTCTGCGGGGAATTGTGCTATGAATTGACGGCGCGCGCGATAGCCGGAGGCGAACTATTTACGATTGGATAGTGAGTTTTACCGAGCTGTCACCCGCGGAGGGCTCTGACTGTAAAACTCGCCGAGGGCTCTCACCATAAAACAAACAAGCTAAAGGCTCTTACTGTAAATTCAGCGCTTCTGGCAAGGCTCCCACCGCAAAATTACCCCACATGCGGCCATTGATAATTATCGGCACAAAGATCGCCATAATCACATGACCAGTAGGCACCACAAAGCTGCCCATGCTGATTTCGCGGCATTGTTTTAAATTATCCAACTCCGTTTTGTTAGTCACCATAAAGACTTTGTAGCGACTCTGCGCGGCATCGGTGCGCGGATCGCCGGTTTCCGGTTGCGCCAGCTTGGAGTAGTTTACCGGTAGGTAGCCGCAATCGTCGGTGGGCAGCCAGTATACCAATCCCTTGCAGATCGGATTATCGTGCCATTCATCGATGTATTTCTGAATGCGGGCTTGCAGCGGATCGGCCCAGCTCACCTCGTGCTTGTGCGTGGTAGAGCCTGGGATGGGACGGTAATTGCGGTCGAACACATCGTGGCCGGCGGCATTGAGCTCTTCCAACGTTTGCCGGATAAATTGCGTGCGCTCCACCAGCGGCTCGACCAAATGCTCGATGGCTCCGTGCTTTAGACGGAATCGGGCCAGGAACAACAAGGCAACGTTGGTGGTATCGCGCAGAATATCGGCATGTTGGAAGGATTTATCCATAAGCTCAACGGTGCTTTCGCTGAGGCTGTGAATTTCGTTGACCTGCTCCAAATTGGAGCTATTGGTTTTGGTTAACTCTTCCACCGTGGCGCTCACGGTAATTAAGCTTTGCATGGTGGTTTCCAGCTCGCCCACCATACCGTGGAAGCGATCTACCGTGGTTTCTACCGAGGATTTGGCCGATAGCGTGGTGTCGATGGCCGCGTGGGTGTTATCGGCCGTTTTGGCCACCACTTGGCTCATGGTATTCACTAATTGATTGATTTGCTCGGCGGAATGGCCCACCTTACCCGCCAACGCGCGCACCTCATCGGCCACCACAGCAAAGCCACGCCCCTGATCGCCGGCTCGCGCGGCTTCAATGGCCGCGTTTAGCGCGAGCATGTTGGTTTGCTCGGCAAAGCCTTGTACGGTAACAAGAATTTCGCGGATATTGTCGGAGTTTTCCACCAATTGAGTGACCGTATTGCCAAAGTCAGTCATTAATTTAGCCGTGTCGGTAATGTGCTTAAGCACCTCGTCCAAATCCACCAAAGAGGTTTTGGCCGAATCCACGTTAGTGGTATTGGTGTCGGAGATAACATTAATCCGCTCAGACAAATCCACCAGGGCGTTGTGATTTTCCTCACTGCTCTGTTGCGTTTGCAACGCTAAATCGCGCTGGCGCTGGGCATTTTTTTGCGATTTAACACTGGAATGGCGAGCCGATGCCGAAGCGACGGAGGTTTTAATATTATTGCTCAACAGCAGCGTTAATAATTTATCAAACCGAGACATTAACGAATTAATTTGCTGGCCTAACTCGTCGCTACCATTTTGATCTTGATCAACACGCAAACGAAGATCGGCGTGTTCTCGATTGGCCGCCTCCAGCACCTTAATGTATTCAGCCAACGAGCGTGCTTTGCGCGCGTGCTGCATTAAAAAAATAATGGCTGCAATAATAAAACCTTCCGTAACAACCACTTGCCACCAACTCGCAGAGCCATCACCCAACGCCATGCTGCACAGCACAATAGAGCCGATAAAAATAATTGCCGGAGCAACCAGCGTTGTTACAGAAAATGAAGATCGATCAGTCATGAATTTTCGCACCTAAAAAGCCACACTAAAGCTTAGTAGAAAACGGCAAAGTTAGCGAAAATAACGCCACAACTGATTTTTTGTTGGCGGGAGCCTCTGAGTTAATCAGAGGTTCCTATATTTAAAGGATAATGTTAATCGTCCAGAGTAAATCGAATGCGCTCGGCGATGGGATCGCTATCAACACCCACACCATCAACAATTCTTGGACGATAACGCCAGTGCTCCACGGCTTTTATTGCAGAGTTTTCGAACACTCCCGCCGGCTCGGCAGCCAAGATTTTTATATCGCGCGTTGAGCCAGAACCTGTAACCACAAACTGAATATCCACATAGCCCTCAATGCCCCGTTGGGCAGCACGGCGGGGATAATGCGGCGGCACCATGACTTGTTTGACCAACACGCTGGAATTAAATTGTATATCCGATCCGTGTGTTTCTGTGGACGCGGGGCCAATAATTACCGGATCGATATGAGTGGTTAATTCCGTCGCCACTGTTGGTGGGTGGGTAATAACCGGTGGTGGCTCGGTAACCGGCGCAGGGGGTTCCAGTTTTTTATGTTGAGTGGTTATGGTTGGGGGCTCTGGGAAAATAATATCGGCCACCTTAATGTCTGGCTCCGGTTCTGGGGCAACTAAATTGTTGCTGATTAACTGCTGCATAAGCAGCAATAAAGCAAAAGTTAACGCAATCGCACCAATAAAAGAAAACGATATTCTGGGAATATTATCTGGGGCTACAAATTGACTGGTTATCGTCGACATAAAGGCCTCCTATTTAAGGCTTGATGGGCTTTTCTGTATTTCGGCTTAATTTATCCAAGGCTAAGCCGTCTTGTAGGAATAAAAAGTTTTTATCGAAATCGGGTTGCTGCAGAAATAGAGTCACTGCAATTTAAAAACAAATGCCTCGGTGACATCGCTCAAAGCAACCGGATTACCATTTATAGTAAATGGCTTAAATTGACTATCGTTAATTGATTTAATCACCGCCTGCTCAAACCAACCTTCGGGCTCGGCCGATACAATTTCGACGTTAAAGGCGAACCCTTGACGATCAATAGCGAACTTAGCGATAACCGTGCCGGTGATGCCGCGCATTAAAGCCCGTTTGGGGTAGCTGGGCGAAGCGGTAATTTCTGGCAAATAGCCCTGCCATTGCACGCTGGGCAATTCAAGTTGATTGTAGGACGACGGATTAAACGTTGGCTTGTGTGCGATGACATTAATTTCCTCCAAAGCCAACGGTTGAGGTTGCTGATTAAGAACTGGCGGTGGCAATATTGGATTTTGGCGTTTAGGTTTTTTAAAAATAATATCCGGTACAGCTGCCGCGCTTTTTACCGGTTCGCTCTCTTGATCAGCGACTGGCAGCCACGGCGTAATCGGTTGCGTTTTCGGTTGCAGTTCAGCGTTGACCAGCAATAAGGGCAATAACCACAACACCGTAATGATTCCAACGCTGCGTTTTTCGGGCCGTTCGAGTGAACTGTGGCTGATAAATTGCTCAAGCAAATATTCCACGCGCAAATAAAACCGATGGCCCGCCACTGCATTGGTTGTAGGCGCGTTGGTGGGCAGTGTTCGGTTTTTAATATCCAGTAGCAACTCGGCGTAATGGCTGGCGAGCTTTGCGTTTCTTCCGCCCAATTGTTCGATGGCCAAATCGTCCGTGGCCTGTTCGGCGAGATGTTGTAATTTTCGGCTTAGTAACCAAAATCCGGGAAACCACCAAAATAAACAGCACACACAATAGGTAAATTGTTGATACAACCAATCTTGCCGCTCAATGTGGGCGCACTCGTGCGATAAAATAATAGATTGCTGCTGGGGCGATAACGCTAACACGCCGCGGCTTAACACCAATCGATGAGCTCCCAACCCAACGGGCCGCCAAACATAGGCAAATACGGCATCGCTTGGAGCAACCACGCACTGAACATTTTTTACTGTATTAAAATTTTTAAAAAAATCTGCGATTACTTTATTTATTTGATCCGGAGCCGGGCGATAACTCCGTTCTTGCCGGTAAAGTTGCAATAAATTAATGATTCGATCGAAAAGCAGCGTAAAAAACACCATCGAATAAAGTAACGACAGGGCTACCACCCAGCTTTCGACAGTTTGCCAGTGCTGCGCCATCGACTGCCCCACTGCGACAGGAATTTCCAGCCAGCCCAACCAGGGCGTGAATAACAGCACAGGGCTTGCCAGCAGCAACATTAATAGCAGGCGGTGCTGCCAGGCTGCTGATTCCCTTTGATTGTGTCGGTCGATGTATAGGGCTAACAACCACAGCAGGGTTAATTTAATGGCAATAATTAAAATGGCGAAAGCAATCATTTTGGCCACCTCTTAAGTGTATTTATTATTTTTTGGCCGGACTCGGTTGAAAAACTGTTTTAACGTTATTAATTTTCGCGTTTAAGTTGTTCTATCTTTTCCTGTAATTTTTTTAATTGCTGTTCATTAAGCTGGTCTTTTTGGCTGCCCAGCAAGGCCGTTACAGCATCGAGTGTAGAGCCACTAAAAAAGGTATTAATCCATTTTTTCATGGCCGATTGCGCCGCATCCTCTTTTTTTGCAATCGGCGAATAGAGGTAACGATTACCCTCGCGGCGGTAGGTAATGAGTTGTTTTTCCACCATGCGGTTGAGCAGCGCTCGCACGGAAGAGTAGCTGGGCGGATCATCTATGGTTTCGAGTACTTGCTGCACCGAGGCTTGCTCTAGGTGAAACAGCGCATCGATGATTTGTCGTTCGCGGCGACTGAGCGCTTTGAGTTCTTCGGGCGGCATGGCGTAAACGTATTCCTTCCTTTATTTAACAATTCTTTCATTTTGCAGAGAAGCCTCTCAATTCAGAGGCATTTTATTTCGAATTATTTCCGAGACCTCGGCGCTAATTTTCTTTGGTGCTAAATTTGTAGCAGTGCTAACTTTTTAGCACTGCTACAAATTTAGCACCAATGGCAGATAAGTCAATAGGCCAAATTGATAGATTGGTCACCCTTACCTATATCAAATTATTTTGATATAGGTGTTGGTATGGTGCTAGACTTGGCCTCCAATAAGCGGGGTAACCGATCCGATAGAAAAATGGCTGATGAGTTAGGCGCGTTTTTAAAAGCCGCTGCAGATCCTTTGCGAATACAGGTGCTCAGGCTACTGGCGCAGGATTCTTACGGTGTTACAGAGCTTGCTCGGGTGTTTGCTGTTAAGCAGTCTGGGATGAGCCACCACCTGAAGATTTTGTCGCAGGCCGGGCTTGTTGCCACTCGCCGTGAAGGCAATTCCATTTTCTATCGCCGAGCACTGGCGAGGTATTCCGAATTCGCCGACTTGTTGGTCGCCTTATTTGAGCAAATCGATCAGCTGCAACTGAACAGCGAGATCGAAACCCGATTGGCGCAAGTGCGCGCCGATCGCGTAGCCAGCTCTCAGGCGTTCTTCAACGACAACAGCGAAAAATTTCGCAGCCAGCAGGATTTAATTGCTGCGTACCCTGTTTATGCCGAACCCGTAACGGAATTTATTGAACACAGTTTGGCAGGGCGCAAACAGGTTGCGGTGGAAATCGGGCCGGGCCAAGGCGAGTTTTTAGCGGTACTGAGTCCTTTGTACCAGCAGGTTATCGCCTTCGATATCAACCAGGCCATGCTGGAGCAGGCCGCCAGCACCATCGACCGGGCGGGCTTCACCAACGTTACCCTGCACATCGACGATGGTTGCGGCTTGGCCGACATGCTGGCCGATGATAACGCCAATTTGGTAACGGCCGACTTGGTAGTGGCCAATATGGTTTTGCACCATGTTCCATCGCCGGTCACCATGTTTGAGCAAGTGCAAAACGTCTTGGCATCGGGCGGTTCGTTCGTAATTACCGACCTGTGCCTGCACGATCAAAACTGGGCGCGCGATGCTTGCGGCGATGTCTGGTTGGGTTTCGATCCCGACGACTTAAAAAGTTGGGCGAAAAATTCTGGTTTGGAAATCGGGCAAAGTATTTATTTCGCTTTGCGCAATGGCTTTCAAATACAAATTCAACAATTTGTAAAAGCTTAAAACTCGGCAAACAGCCGATTTAAAGAGGAAAAAAGGTATGTCTGAATATTCTACGTTTACATCAGAGTCCGTCTCTGAAGGCCACCCAGATAAAATGGCCGACCAAATTTCCGATGCTGTCTTAGATGCCATCATCAAAGACGACCCCCATGCCCGTGTGGCGGTGGAAACTCTAGTAAAAACCGGTATGGCCATTGTAGCCGGTGAGGTTCGCACCGACACTTACGTGGATTTGGAAGATCTAATCCGCCAAGTGATTTTGGACATCGGTTACGATTCCAGCAAAGTAGGCTTCGACGGCGATAGCTGTGCGGTTTTAAACGCCATTGGTAAGCAATCCGCCGATATCGCTATGGGCGTTGATGAAGCCGAAGCCAAAGACATGGGCGCGGGCGACCAGGGCTTGATGTTTGGTTATGCCACCAACGAAACCGACGTGCTAATGCCTGCGCCGATTTACTACAGCCACCGCTTGGTGGAGCGCCAAGCCAAGTTGCGTAAAGAAAAAGTACTGCCATGGTTGCGTCCGGATGCCAAAAGCCAGGTAACCCTGCGCTACGAAAACGGCAAGCCTGTGGCCATCGACGCGGTGGTATTGTCCACTCAGCACGACGAAGGTATTTCGCTGGAAAACCTACGCGAAGCGGTATTGGAAGAAGTTATCAAGCCCGTATTGCCAGCTGAATGGTTGCACGCTGACACCCTTTATCACATTAACCCAACTGGCAACTTTGTGATCGGTGGTCCTGTAGGCGACTGTGGCCTAACCGGCCGTAAAATCATCGTTGATACCTACGGCGGCATGGCGCGTCACGGTGGCGGTGCTTTCTCTGGTAAAGATCCATCCAAAGTGGACCGCTCTGCCGCTTACGCCGGTCGCTACGTGGCCAAAAACGTGGTGGCTTCTGGCTTGGCCGATAAATGCGAAATTCAAGTGTCCTACGCCATTGGTGTGGCCGAGCCGACTTCCATTTCCATCAACACCTTCGGCACCGGCAAAATCAGCGACGATAAAATCGTTGAGTTGGTGCGCGAACACTTCGACCTGCGCCCGCGCGGCTTGATCGAAATGCTTGATTTAAAACGCCCGATCTACCGCGACACCGCGGCCTACGGCCACTTTGGTCGCGAACTGCCTAATTTTACTTGGGAAAAAACCGACAAAGCCGACGCGCTAAAAAGCGCGCTGTAAAACGAATTCATACTTTGGAGTAAGCGATAATGAACGCTAAACAAGATTTTACCGATTACAAAGTGGCCGATATCAGCTTGGCCAAATGGGGCCGCAGCGAAATCGAAATCGCCGAAGGCGAAATGCCCGCATTAATGGCTTTGCGTGCCAAATACAAAGCACAACAACCCTTGGCCGGCGCCAAAATCATGGGTTGTATTCACATGACCATCCAAACCGCCGTGTTGATTGAAACCCTAATCGACTTGGGCGCGGAAGTACGCTGGTCGTCTTGTAACATCTTCTCCACTCAGGATCACGCTGCTGCCGCTATCGCCGCTGCGGGTATTCCTGTATTTGCCTGGAAAGGCGAGACCGAAGAAGAATTCGACTGGTGCATTGAGCAAACTATTTTGTCCACCACCGGTGGTTCCGAGCCTTGGGACGCCAACATGATCTTGGACGATGGCGGCGACCTAACGGCCATGGTGCACGACAAGTTCCCAGCAATGCTCGACAACATTCACGGCATCAGCGAAGAAACCACCACCGGTGTACACCGCTTAGTTGAGATGATGCACAAAGGCGAATTGCTAGTGCCCGCCATCAACGTTAACGACTCGGTGACCAAATCGAAAAACGACAACAAATACGGCTGTCGTCACTCGTTAAACGACGCCATCAAGCGCGGTACCGACCACTTGTTGTCCGGTAAAAAAGCCTTGGTTGTGGGCTACGGTGATGTGGGTAAAGGTTCTGCTGCCTCGCTTCGCCAGGAAGGTATGATCGTTAAGGTTACCGAAATCGATCCTATCTGCGCCATGCAAGCGTGCATGGACGGCTTTGAAGTGGTTTCTCCGTACATCAACGGCGACAACACCGGCGAGCTAAATTGCATCGATAAAGACTTGATGGCCAACACCGATTTGATTGTTACCACCACCGGCAACATCAACGTGTGCGACAAAAACATGCTGCAAACCCTAAAAAGCGGTGCCGTAGTTTGTAACATCGGCCATTTCGATAACGAAATCGATACTGCCTTTATGCGCGAGCATTGGGAGTGGGAAGAAGTTAAGCCACAGGTTCACAAAGTTGTGCGCAACAAAGAAGCCGGCGATCACTTGATTCTGTTGTCTGAAGGCCGCTTGGTGAACTTGGGTAACGCTACCGGTCACCCATCGCGCATCATGGATGGCTCTTTCGCCAACCAGGTTTTGGCTCAGATGTACTTGTACGATCAAAAATTCGCCAACCTGCCAAAAGACGAAAAGGCTGAGAAAGTGTACGTAAAAGTACTGCCGAAGAAACTGGACGAAGAAGTGGCCGCCGACATGGTGCGCGGTTTTGGTGGAGTGATCACCAAGATGACCCAGCGCCAAGCCGACTACATTCACGTGCCGGTTGAAGGTCCTTTCAAACCTGAAGAATACAAATACTAAAATCCGACAAAGCCCGGCCTTTTGCGGTCGGGCTTGTCCCAAGAGACCGTTATGGAATCTGAAATTCGATTAAGTTTTGAATTTTTCCCGCCCAAAACCGAAAAGGGCGCGGAAAAACTGATCGGTGTGCGCGATGCACTGGCCAAGTACCAGCCCGAGTTTTTCTCGGTCACATACGGTGCCGGCGGCTCCACGCGCGATAACACCAAAAATATTGTTTGCCAGTTTAACGACGCCGGCATTGCCACCGCGCCGCATTTGTCGTTTGGCGGTGACGACGAGGCCTCCATCGCCGATTTAATTGGCGAGTATCGCAGCCACGGCGTTAATCGCATTGTTGCCCTGCGCGGCGATCGCCCCTCCGGTTCGGGCAGTGGCACTCGCATGGTCTACGCCAACGAGTTGGTAGCGTTTATTCGCAAACAATTCGGCGACGACATGCACTTGGAAGTGGCCGCTTATCCAGAGATTCACCCGGAAGCCAAATCCTACAGCGAAGACATTCGCTATTTAAAAGGTAAGTTCGAGGCCGGTGCCAACAGCGCCATTACTCAGTACTTTTTTAATCCAGACGCGTATTTTTATTTTGTCGAACAGTGTCAGGCAGCGGGTATCGATCAGCCGATCTACCCAGGCATTATGCCGATTTCCAACTACGCCAACCTGGCGCGATTTAGCGACGCCTGCGGTGCGGAAATCCCCCGCTGGATGCGCAAGCGTTTGGATTCCTTTGGCGACGATACCGACAGCATTAAAGCCTTTGGCGCGGAGATAGTTTCCGATTTGTGCGAGGTGTTACTGGAAAACGGCGCGCCCGGAATTCACTTCTACACCATGAATCAACTGGAACCCACGCAAACCTTGTTGCAAAATTTAGGGATTTCAGCGAACGACTAAATCCCTATGCGCATTCCCCGCGTTTTTTGCGCCGAGACCATTCCCGGCCCTGGCTCGTTAGAGTTAGGGCCGGATTCCGCTCACTACCTGGGCAAAGTATTGCGCATGAGCGCCGGCCGTGCGTTGATACTGTTCGATGGCAGCGGCGGCGAATATCCCGCCGAAATCGAAAGCCTAGCCAAGTCCTCTGTTGTTGTATCGGTGGGCGAGAAATCCTCCGTTGACCGAGAATCTCCCCTACAAGTGGAAATGGCCATCGGCATTTCGCGCGGCGATCGTTTTGACTGGGTGCTGCAAAAAGCCACGGAGCTGGGTGTGGCCCGCATTGCCCCGCTGTTTACCGAGCGCGTTGAGGTTAAACTGTCGGGCGAGCGCTTGCAGAAGAAAATCGACCACTGGCGACAAGTTATCATCAGCGCCTGCGAGCAGTCCCAGAGAACATCGATTCCCAATCTGTGTACACCGCAGTCTTTATCGAGCTGGCTGGAGAGTTCCTCGGCAGATGTGGGCTTGGTGTTGCATCACCGCACCGCTCAGCAATTATCAAGTTGGCAAACTCCACCCCAATCGGTGCGTCTATTGATTGGGCCGGAAGGCGGTTTGTCGGATGACGAAATTCAACGCGCCGAAGCTTGCGGTCTGAGCCCGTTAAGTTTGGGGCCGCGCGTGCTGCGTACCGAAACCGCACCCATTGCGGCGCTGTCGGTGTTGCAGTTTCAGTGGGGGGATTTTTAGTGGTTGGGCCGACTTTCAATCGTTAGCGTTGAACAGTTAACACCGATCAAAGCTCAATCAGGCGAGCATTAATCCAAATCGAGTGCCAAAAACGCCTGCTCAAGCGCCTGAACATTGGGAATAGTGGCCTCTTCGGCGGCGATGGCCACCTGCATGAAATCGTAAGGAGCGCTGGTGACGTCGTCGTTTTGGCGAATGTATGAGTTTTCCACCTGGGCCAATCTCGGAATCCCCTGGGTTAAAATGCCAATAAACGGCAGTTGTTCGCTGAGACCCGTGGCATTTAAAACCGCGATACGGCTGCGCGATGCCACGCCGGGATAACTGCCACCGTTGATGACCTCGTAGCACAATAAAGGCACCAGCGTGTTGCGCCAGTGTATTTCGCCCAAATACCAATCCGGCCCGCGGCTGCCTCGGCTCGGCACCTTGTAAGGCACCATTTCTGCGACCGTCACGGTGGGCAAGACCAAGTTGCGATCCGACAGGGGCACCAACAAGCAGGGCAATACATCCACGGATTGATTGGTGATTTGGTTGGTGTCGGTCATAGCAGGGCCTGAGTGGGATTAATCGTCTCGGTTTTGTTCAATTATTGCAGAAATTTTAGAATTTCAGGAGTTTAACAACTTCAGCGACTTTAATTTGCCAGCGCTCGCCGATATTTGTAACGCTCGAACAGCAATCGAGCCAGCTGCTCGGGCGTGTCGTTGTGCTCCACATGACTATTCGCCAAAGCGGCCTCTGGCATGGAGCTTACCACACAGGTTGCTGGCGATTGAACCCAGATATGGCCGCCGCGGCTTGAATAGAGCCTAAGTGCGGCCGCGCCGTCTTCGCCCATGCCCGAAAACACAATAACTCCACTAAACGGCAGAGGTCGCTGGCTGTACTCCACCACCAGGGTTTCCAGCGACGGCTGAAACTGCCCGTGCCAGGTGGCATTTTCCACCAGCAACTCGTCTTTTTCGAGCACGTATAAGCGCTGATTAGGTGGCGCTATATGAATGTATCCAGGCATCAATCGATCGCCGGTTTCGGCAATTTTTGCGCGCAGGCCCCGGCGGCCATCGAGCATGGATACCAGGTTATTCTCAAAACCTGGATTGATGTGCTGGCCGTACAAAAATCCGATGGGACTGCGCACCGGCAGGGTATCGATGAATTCGCGCACCGCCTCGGGCCCGCCAGTAGAACCCAGCAACAACCAAATGGCCGCGTCTGGGCTGGTTTCGGGCGTCTGAATCTCGGCGTGTAATCGGGCAATTTTTTTCGCCACCTGATGACACCAGTTGGTGTCGGGCAGCCCCGATTCTGGCGGCGCTTGATCAAGGTACAAGCTGGGTAAATCCACGACCTGCTCCAGCGCCTGCTCAAAGCTCGCCGACTCTCGACCGTAATCGTTGAGATCCACCACAGCCAGGGAACAATCTTCCAAGCGCCAAGGGCTCGGAGCGTTGATGCGCGCGAGCGTTGCCGGATTAACATTGCCGGCTAAACTGGTTTTTAAGATGGGATTGGGCATCTCCTGGGCGGGCAACACCAATGTGGCGTAACCGAGCTGATCAAGGCAGTGGCACAGCGCCAGGCGCATACCGGCGTGACTGCTGACCACCGCAACGACTTGATCGGACATAGCCTAGCCCGAGGTCTGTGCCTGCTGGGTGAGCGCCTTGATGCTCGCTAGTAATTCCTCTTCCTGATAGGGCTTACCCAGATAATTGTTAACCCCAAGCTCATAGGCGCGCTCGCGGTGTTTGCTGCCGGTACGCGAGGTAATCATGATGATGGGCAGCGCATGGAGGTGACTGCTGGTGCGGATATTTTTGGCGACCTCAAAGCCATCCATACGCGGCATTTCGATATCCAGCAGCATGACGTCGGGCACCTGATCTTGTAACTGACGCAGAGCATCGACGCCATCTTTGGCCGTAAGTACGTTGAAACCTTCGCGCTCCAGGAATCGGCTGGTCACCTTGCGCACCGTTACTGAGTCGTCGACGATCATCACAGTGCGCACGCTGTCGGTTTCTTCTGGGGTTTCCAGGTGAGCCGGATCTTGCGGCTTGGTCTCGATGGTAAACGATTGCGCCACCAGGCGGCGCACCATGGCCAACAGATCGAGAATAACCACCACCGAGCCATCCCCCATTACCGTGGCACCGGATAGACCTTCCACGCTGGCAAACTGCGGCCCGAGGTTTTTCACTACAATTTCCCGGCTGCCTAATAGGCTATCTACCTGCAGAGCCACCGAATACTCTTGGGAACGCACCAGCAAGACCGGCAGTGGCAGAGCGTGGCCGTCGAGTTGCGGGCGATAGGATTCGTCGAGCAGCGTGCCCAAGTAGCGCACTTGATATTGCTGGCCGGCGTATTCAAAGCGGGCATCGGGTGTGGCGTAGTAGTGTTCCAGCTCGTAGGGGCTAACCCGCACGATACCTTCGATGGAGTTGAGCGGCACGGCGTAAATATCGTCGCCCATGGCCACCATCAATGCCCGGTTAACCGACAGCGTAAACGGCAGGCGCATATCGAACGTGGTGCCTTGGCCCGGTGTGGAATCGATGGTTACCGAACCGCCCAACTGTTTGATTTCGGAGTTCACCACGTCCATGCCCACGCCGCGTCCGGAGATTTGCGTCACCGATTGAGCGGTGGAGAAGCCGGCGGTGAGAATAAACTGCATGATGTCGTGATCGGACAGCTGTGCATCGGGAATCATTAGGCCGCGCTTGATGGCGGTCTCGCGCACGCGAGCGATATCGATGCCCTTGCCGTCGTCGGACAAATTCAGCACCACATCACTGCCTTCGCGGTTAAAGCCCAGGCGGATGGTGCCGGTTTCCGACTTACCCGAGGCCGCGCGGGCATCGGGCAGTTCAATACCGTGGTCGACCGCGTTGCGCACCATGTGCTCCAGCGGCGCGATCATGCGCTCCAACATGGTTCGGTCCAGCTCGCCTTCGACGTTATCGAGCTCCAGTGTTACCCGCTTGCCAAGCTCGGTGGCCACTTGCCGCACAATGCGGCGCAGCCGGGGCACCAAACGCGAAAACGGTACCATGCGCGAGCGCATTAGGCCTTCTTGTAGCTCGGTGTTAATGCGCGATTGCTGCAATAACAGCGTTTCGGTATCGCGTGTTTTGTCTGAGAGCGTAACCCGCAAATCCAGCAAATCCGAAGCGGATTCCATCAGTGAGCGCGACAATTGCTGCAACTGAGAGTAGCGGTCCATCTCCAGTGGATCGAAGTCATCGTGGGCCTGCATCTGCTCCTGGCGGAATAGAATCTGGGCTTCGGTTTCGATATCGAGGCGGCGCAACTGCTCTTGCAAACGTTCAATGGTGAAGTCCATCTCATCGATGGTGAAGCCGATTTCATTGACCTGCTCTTCCATGCGCGAACGAGAAATCGAGGTTTCACCAGCCAGGTTAACCAGCTCTTCAAGCAACTCGGCGGAGACCTTCACCGATTCCGCCGGTTGACCGCGACGGGCAACTTGCGCGCCCATCATCGATTGCGCCGGCGGCCCATTGACCTGATCCGGTTGTTTGATCGGCGTTAGTGGATGGATGGGCGCTTCTTGAATGGTCTTGCGTGGTGCAAAAGGCACCACGTTGTCGGGATGGCTGGGGTCCTCGGTCGCTTCGTCGACGGGTTCGAATTCAGGCTCTGCTGGCGCTTCGCTATCCATCGGTTGATCGACGCTAGGCGCAGGCTGATCGCCGAAATTTTCGGGCGAATCGGGCGTTAGCGGCTGGGCCGCATAGGCATCGCTAATGGCCTCGGCATCGGCGTCGTTATCGTCGTGTTTGATAAACGGATTGTTATCCAGAGGCAGACCACCGGCGGTCATCAATGCCGATAAATGGGCAACAGGCTGACCCTGCAAAAATTGCTGAACGGCTTCGCTGCCCTGATAGAGCAACTCGTAATAGGCGTTGACGGTTTCGAAAAATGCCTCGCCCAATTCGCCATTGCCCTGCTTGATTAGGAAGGTTTCAAAGTCGTGCGCCGCCTCGCCAAGGCCCATAATGCCGGCCAAACGCGCGCTGCCTTTAAAGGTGTGCAGAGCGCGCTTGAGTCGCTCTACGCAGTCGCTGCGATCCCACTCGCTGATCCACTCGTGTACAGTAACGTCGATATCTTCCAGCAACTCCGAGGCTTCCTCGGCAAAGATTTCGACGATTTCCGGATCCACGTCCATGTCGTCGATGCTGACGGTATCTTCTGCTGCAGGCGGTGTGGGCGGCGGCGTGTAAGTGGGCTCGGGCTCTTGCCAGTTGTTATCCGTTTGAGACGACGGTGATTCAAACGGCGTTGAATCCAACACGGGCGAAAACGGCTCGTTCGGAGTATCGGCTGTTGGCTCGCCCGCCATGTGGTCGCGAGTGGTTTCTTCCAGCGGCGATTCAGACAATAGACCTTCGGCTAAATCCGGATCTAAATCTTCGGAGGCGTCGCCTTCGTCGATAACAAAGGCATCGGGCAACGGCGGTTGCTCGCTGTCGTCGTCCAGATTGATGTCGGTGTCGGTGTAGTCGGGCTCACTGCTTTGTTCGACCGAAGAGTCGAAGGCGTCGACGCCTGTTGGCTCGTTATAGTGCGGCTCTTCGGGCGTTTGCCAAGCGTTACTGTCGTTGTCGGAGGGTGCTTCGCTGCCGTCTTCGTCGACCAACACCACAAAATCCGATTGCCCCGACTCCATGGACGGCACAGATTCGTTAAAACTGTTTTGCGCGTTGCCGGCGGAAGTATCCACACCCAGCCACTCGGAATCGGGCAATGGACCGTCGCGTTCGTCGAATTCGATAATTTCTTCGTTATCTGCGTCTTGGCTGGATTGGAGTAACTGTTCGATATCGGCCTGCAACTGCAGAGACAAGCTTGGAATATTTTGCCCGGCGGCAACAGCATCGACCATATCCAAGAGCGCGTCGTGGCCATGATTGAGCACCGTAAACAGTCGCTCATCGGTAGGCAGGTGGCCGGCGATAACGGTGTTGTAAAGTTGCTCCAACAAACCGGACAACTGGGCCATTTCGGGCAAATTGGCGCGACTGGCTCCTTTTTTAAGGAGCTGAACTTCTTGCAAAATGGCGGAAATTTCCTGGTCGGAAAGCTGATTATCACGCCAGCGGTCGATCAAAATATCGGCGTCTAGGAGGAGGTTCATCTCCTCGGCCATAAAGATGGACAACAGCTCCGGATCGACCGGCTTAACCTGTCCTTCTTCGGAGTCTTGCTGGCGGATAATCGGCACAATGGTGCGATCGCGCAATTCGTGGATGCGCGCTAGGTATTGATCCAGACGCGGTATCTGCAACGGCTGTTGTTCGGCAATCTGGCCAAGCACTAAATTAATGTAATCGACGCCGTCTTTGATCAGTTGCAGCAGATCTTCGTCCAGCAAGAATTGGTAGGTGCGCAATTCCTTAATGAAATGCTCTAGCGGTGTGGCCAGTTGCGCGATGGGTTGCACATCGGCCATGTGGGCACTGCCTTTTAAGGTATGCAAGGCCCGCTGCATGGCATCGCTGGGCGGTCCGTAAAGCGGCGCGGCTTCGTCCATTTCTGCGATAAATTCGCCAATGGTGGCCAAGTGGCCAGTGGCTTCGCCGCTGAAGATTTCCCAAAGGATCGCCTGACTGTCTTCGTCATCGTCCTCGTCTTCTGTAAAGAACGTCTCGGGTGCCGGCTCGGCGGATTCTGGTTCTTCGGAGGGTGCGGGTTCTGGGTTGGCTTGATCAAAAGGGACCGAAGGTGCCTCACCACTGATCAGGCCTTCCGGGTCGACTCCGGAGGCAATTTCGTCGGCCCAGGTCATGTACTGGCGGCACAGACCCGGCTCGGGGTTGGGTTTGCGGTGCTCGAAAGCGTCGATCAATCCGGGCAGGACTTGCAGCACTCGATTGATCAACTCCACCTGAACATTGTTGGGTTCGATGGTTTTGTCGATAACCCGGTTGAGCATATTTTCGATCGACCAAGCCAACTCGCCAATATCGGTGGCACCGACCATGCGACCGCTGCCCTTGAGCGTGTGGAAGGCGCGACGGAATTCGGTTAACGCCTCGCCATCGTGCAGGTTTTCGACCCAGCGCGGATAAAATTCGTCGATGGTGGCGGAGACTTCCTGAGCCTCTTCGATAAAGATTTCGAGAATCTCTTCATCGATCAGATCTTCGTCTTCGCTGTCTGCTGTTTCAGCTTGACTGGCCGCCAGCTGATCGATAGAGGGCTGGTCTGCGAGGGACTGGTCTTCGAAGGATTGGTCGGCAGAGGGTTGTTCCTCGGCATGAGCGAATGCGTCGGCAGTCTCCGTCGATGGTTGGGTTAGATCGTCGGCCGCGGGAGTTTCCACCACGATTGGACTTTCGATCGTTGCGTCATCGTCTTCGGGGAATTCGGCCAAGGGCTCGGAAGCCGCAAACGATTCCTCCAAAGCCGGCGACTCAACCGTAGGTTCTGGCTCGCTGGTAAATTCCGGAATCGGCGATTCTTTGGTTTCTTGGTCTTGGGTTTCTTGGTCTTCGCTTGCTTGATCTTGGGTTTCTTGGTTTTCGCTTGTTTGGTTTTCTGGTGCTAGATTGCCGGTCGCTTGATCGTTTTCGAAGCGGGGTTGATCAGGCTCGTTGGTCGAGGCTTGCGCAGTGACTTCTGGCGCTTGCTCGGCGGAGAATTCAGGTGTTTGCGGGCTTGGCTCAGACAATGCCGTATCGGCGGCGGGTTGCTCTTCTTCCGGCAATAGACCCAAGCTGCGAACGCTGTCTTCCGCTACCGCCAAGAGCATTTCGTCGTTGTTTTGGTTGTCCTTGCCGCTCAAGTGCTCAAGGTAGTATTCGATACTGGCAATGGCGTCGGCTAGCGTGTCGAGGTTGCGCCACTCGGGTACCACTCCGTCAACCAGCAATTGTTGATCGATGTAATCGGCACAAGCCCCCAACACGCGACCGGCGCGCGCCAGAGGAATCATATCCAGGCCGCCGCGGATTTCGCGCAGCAGTTTGGGTACATTTTGCAGATGCTGGCGATCCCACTGACTGGCAATGTATTCGATGATGCAGTCTTTGGTTTGCTCCAAGCCGTTGCGCGATTCCGACAACACCACTTCCTGAGCGATGCTCAGCTGCAGGGCTTTTTGTTGTTCGATGTCGTTGCGCGCCAGGCTCACCCCGCGCGTCAGGCCATCGAGACGGCCTTCGATATCGATAAGGTCGGAGGCCAGATTAAACAACTGCTGATCGGTGTACTCGCCGGTGTTGACGATGGTTTCGAGCGCTTCCACTTGGGTGAGCATTTGCTTGCGAATATCGCCCACCCCCAAAATCGCCAGTGTATCGGCCACGCGCTGCGCCACTGGTAAGGATTCGTTGAGGTATTCCAGGGTGGAATCGGAAGACAGGCAGTCGTCCAAATTGAGCTTAATGGAGCGCAATTCTTCTTTGAGCGCTAATACCACTGAACGTATGGCCGCCGGATCGTGATCGAGAGTGGCATCGTTGCCCTGATCATCGCCGATCAGTTTGTCGTCTAACTGGTACTTTTTGCGGATTTTCGCTACAAACCGGCCGCGACTGGTGGCGATGGCCACGTAAAATAGCAAATTGCGCAGCAGTTCCTGTTCGCAGGGAACATCCAGCGCTTTTACGCCGTGGCGCAATAATATTTTTAATTGGCGATTGAGTTGGCGCAGCAATAATTTAATGGAGGCGCTGAGTTCCAGGCCTTGCTCCGCCAGAGCTTCAACCAGGGCTAAACTCACTTCCCACAGTGCTTGATTGGGCGAGCCGGTGGTCAGTTTGTATTGGCGCGCCAGTACTTTGTGCAAATAGTGGATGTTTTCTTTGGTTTTAACGCCGCGAATAATCGCCGCCGCAGCGTATTGGTACATTTGCTGAAGTTTGGTTTGTACCGCTAAAAACTGACTTTGCTCAAGGTTGGCCTCAATGCGCGCTTGAGTGATTTTTTGCGCCGGGCTTAAATCGGGGTTGAATAGCCGCGACTCCGACAACAAATTCTCGCCGCGCACGGAGCGTAAATCATTGAGTAAGGGAAGCAGTACGGCGGGTTGGTCGCGACGCTTGGATTTAATGCGATCCAAATAAACGGGTAATTGCAAAATACCGCGCATTAGCGCTTCTTGGGCTTCGGCCACAAATTGCACGCGTTCGTCGCACAGAGCCTGTGCGAGCAGTTCTAACTCTTCGGCGAGCAGGGCGGCACCGTAAAACTCCACCATCTGCAACGAGCCGTGCACCTGGTGGATGTGCGCCAGGCAAAAACGGATTTTGGAGTTGTCGTTGGGGTCGTTGGCCCAAGCCTCCAGAGCTTCGCGCGCGTGGGCGAGGGTTTCGTCAATTTCTTGCGTAACCCAATCTAATGCAGCGAAATTTCTATTTTCTCCCATCGCGGAGTGTTCCCTTGTAATTATCGTGCTAGTTTGCCGCCGCCTGGGGTTCCAGCAGCTGGTAGGCTTGCGCGCCACCCATGGCAAACATGTTCAACTTGGGATGTTGCCATCCGGGTAGTTCACCGGAGCCAACGATCAATAGGCCGCCGGGTTTAAGCCAGCTCACCAGTCGATTTAACAACTCACGACGCCGCCAGCGTCGAAAGTAAATTAATACATTCAAGCAAACAATGACATCCATGGGTATCTGAGTGGCGGAATTCAGGGCTGTGAGGTTGCCCTTAACAAAGGTTACCCGATTGGCAATCTCGTCTTTTACCCGATATTTGCCATTGTTTTCGTCAAAATAACGCACTACCTCAAACGGTTTGGCCAGAGCCAATCGCGATTTAGCGTAGGTGCGCCCACGGGCGGTGTCGAGCGCGCCCTGACTGATGTCCAATCCCGTAACCGAGAAATAATTGCCTCGAGCGGTTTGTTGCTGAAAACACTCGTGCAGAGTGACGGCCAAGCTGTAGGCTTCTTCGCCGGTGGCGCAGCCCAGGCTCCAAACATCAAAATTTTTACTCAGTGTTTGGTCGTGCAGACGCTCAACAACACGCTGCTTAATGCCATTTAAGACATCGCGATTGCGAAAGAAGTGAGTTTCTTTAACCAGCAGTCGGTCGAGTAGCTGTTGCCATTCCGGTAGGGACTGGCAAGCCAGCGAGAAGTAGTCGTCGATGTCAGTGATGCTTAACTCGCGCATGCGCTGGGCTATTTGCCGGGGCAATATGCTGTCTTGCAATTGCCCCAGTTGCACGCCGGTATCGCGCTCGAGTTTGTTGGCCCACAATTGGATGTGCTCCTCGGGAAAATCCCACTGCGGTTGCATCGTCCAAGTCATCGACAAACATCAGCGGACGTGGTTAAACGGCCGCACCACTCTTTTTACCAGTGTCGGTATCGAGGTATTCATCGCCATCTTCTTCAACATTAAAGTGAATGTCTTCGTCGTAGTCGTCTTCGATATCGACGGTGTCATCCAAGGTAGCGACTGATTGTTCGTCGATGTCGCCATCGCCTTCATCGGCAATGGAATCGGTCATCAATGGCAAATCTTCGTCCATCAACGGCTGGTGAGCACCAGTAGCACTGGCGCTGACGCCGGCTTCTGGGAGGGTGAAACCGGCAACGGATTCACGCAGCTCAGACGCCATCGAGGCCAAGTTACCAATACTCGATGCCGTGGCGCTGGTACCGGCGGCGGTTTGCGAGGTAATTTCCTGAATTACGTTCATCGTGTTGGAGATGTGGCCCGCAGACGATGCCTGCTGACGGGCGGCGTTGGAGATGTTTTGAATCAAGTCGGCCAGCGAGGTGGATACGTTTTCGATCTCTTCCAGTGCCACACCCGCGTCCTGTGCTAGGCGAGCTCCGCGTACCACCTCGGCGGTGGTTTGTTCCATCGAGATAACCGCTTCGTTGGTATCGTTCTGAATGGTTTTTACCAGGGCTTCAATCTGTTTGGTTGCCGCGGCGGAACGTTCTGCCAGTCGCTGTACCTCATCCGCTACCACCGCGAAGCCTCGACCGGCGTCACCGGCCATCGATGCCTGAATGGCGGCGTTAAGTGCCAGAATGTTGGTTTGGTCGGCAATGTCGTTAATCAACGATACGATATCACCAATCTCCTGGGACGATTCACCCAGTCGTTTAATACGTTTTGAGGTATCTTGAATCTGCTCGCGAATGGTATCCATCCCGTGGATGGTGTTTTGTACCACTTTCGCGCCGTTGTTTGCGATCGATACCGCTCGTTCCGCAACCGAGGCGGACTCGGCGGCGTTGGCCGATACCTGGTCGATGGTTACGGCCATTTCGTTTACAGCGGCGGAGGCTCCGGCAATTTCTTGCGCCTGGTGCTCCGCGGCCTCGGCTAGGTGCAATGCGGTTTGCTGGGTATCTTGCGAGGAGCCTGCAACCTGTACCGAGGTGTCGTTAATGCGCGATACCAAGACCCGCAGTTGGTCGATGGTGTAGTTGATGGAGTCGGCGATGGCACCGGTGAAATCCTCGGTTACCGTGGCGGTGGTGGTCAAGTCACCGTCTGCCAAGTCGGCCAGTTCGTCGAGCAGTCGCAAAATCGCGTTTTGGTTTCGCTCGTTGGTTTCGGCAGTTACTTTCAAGCGGCGGCGGGTGTTGGTTAGCAACTGCACGGCAATCAAAATCAACACCAGAGCGGCCAAACCGGCGAGGATACCAATGGTGACTGAGTTAAAGGCCCGGGTTTCTTCCAGATTGGACAACCCTTCGGTTAAGGCTCCCAAGCTCTCTTGCAGTTTGGGCACGTCGTCGAGGATGGATTCCGATGCTTGGCGGGCGCTGAATAACGCGGGAGACGCTTCAAAGATTTCGCGTACCGACGAGTTTACGAATTCAAACAATTCCGAAATCTCGTCCAAACTGGCTACCGCATCGCGGTCGGAAATTCGAGAAATACCGGTGAGTGGGTCACCTTCGCGCATACCTTGCAATACTTTACCGAACAGGTTGGCGTCGAGGTTGAACTGGTCGGCGGCCTCGGTGGCATCGCCGCCACCGCGCAGCATCTTATCCACGTTTCGACCGATACGCTCGGCCATCCAGGACTGACGCTGAGCCAATGAGATCTGCTCACCGGGGGAGTCGCTCTCTAACAGGATTTCAATAATGTTGCTGTGTTCGGCCTGCAGTTCGGGCAGTGATTGGTTCAGGGTGGTGGCAACGTCGTTGAGGAAGAGGATAGTGTCTTCGTTGGTAATAATGATGTTGGCGTTGTCGTACAGGCGCTGCCATACCGATTGGTAGGTGGCGTAGTCGCTGGCCAGTTGCGGGTTGGCTGCCCAGTCGCCGCCGCCCAATCGCGTTCGCGCCTGGGTCATGGTGTCGATTACTTGGGAGAGATCGGCGAATGCCTCTTCCTCGCCGGAAGTTGCCTCACGCGCTAACGAGGTCAGGCGGTAAGACTGGGCTCTGAGTTCTGCTACCGTTTGCAGGTGTCGCTGGTCCTTTGCCGATTCCTGGCTGATGTAGATAAGCCCGTAGGTGATAACACCCAGCAAAAGCACCAATACGGCGACCAACCCAAACATTATGGGGTTGTCTCTCAAGGACGCCAGAACATTATTGGAGTCTGTTTTCATGCTACGCTCTCCCGAACGACTGTAAGTCTCTTTTCGTCTTGTTTCCGGCTAGGACCATCCCAACACCGGTTACAGTAGCGGCCTCCATCCTTAAAGCCGGACACTGCTTCTAATATTAGCTGGCCATCGGTGTTCTCGCAGCCGAAATAAAATCCGGATGCTCAATTAAGTTGACCATACTGAATACATGCCAAGTCCCCTGTTCCAGTTCGTAGCTGCCAAGCAGAAACGGCTGAACATTGGGTTCCTCTAAGTGGCTGGTTTGCTGGTAAGTATCTACTAAAAAGTGCTGAATACCGTAAGACTGGTCTACAAGCAGGCCACAGTAAAGCTCGGCGCCCTCTAAAACCAGAATTCTCTGCTGTTTGTGCGGGCTGTTGAGGCGATGACCGAGAAAACTGGCCAAATCAATTACCGGCAGTAGTCGGCCCCGCACGTTAGAAACCCCTCGCACCCAAGGTTTGACGCCTGGTAAACGAGTGTAAGACGGCACTTCGAGCAATTCCGACACCTGCCCCATAGGCACCACAAACTGATGACCGAGCAAGCCAAAGCCAATACCACTCCACTCTTTTTTGGTCTGCTCCTGCGCCGGTAAGCCTTTTGCCGTGGCTTTACTCTGGTTGGCTAAGGTTAGCAGGGCCTGAAAGGCGGGTGATTGTTCCATCGGGTGATCAGCTCCAGTTTTGCATAATTCTTGGGCAATGCGGAGTTAGTTTGTACTAACTCTTTTACTAACTAATAACGCTAGAAATGGTTTCTAGCAACTGTTTTTCGGCGATGGGTTTGGTCAAGTAAGCTTTGGCACCCTGGCGCAGCCCCCACACTCGGTCGGTTTCCTGATCCTTAGTGGTGACAATAATGACGGGAATGTGCGCAGTTTGGCTGCCTTTGCTCAACTGACGAGTGGCCTGAAAACCGTTCAACCCGGGCATGACAATATCCATGAGGACCACGTCGGGTTTATTCAGCTTGGCCTCTTCCACGCCCGCCTCGCCGGTGCTGGCAGTGATTACGGAATAGCCGCTTTTTTCCAGAATACTGGTCAGTTTATGAGTTTCGGTTGGGGAATCATCTACGATTAAAACAGTAGCCATACGCAGTCCTAAGTATATTGTGTTTGTCTAATATTTGGAGGCGGAAAAAATCAGTTTACTGTTTCGTCTCACAATCTGTGCTCAATTAGTTTAGATGGCCGTATGGATTTTGACGGAGAGCGTTTGTGGAGTGACTCTCAGTTTTGCTCGCCAGTTGTCGGTTGTCCATGTCGGTTAGCACTCATGATTGCGCTTTTTTGTTATCGTTGTTTGGCAATGTGAACTTCGCTGGTTGGGCCGGAGCAGAATAAAAGCCATTGCTCTATAAAAAGAGTTTTGTAAAAAATGGCGGATGTTCTGCTTGCTAAGAGGAATATCACTGCGGGTTTGCGAATGAGCCCCTTTCCATATCCCTCAATCAGGAAGCTCGGGCCTGCCTGACGTGCGCCTCAATTGCGCCAAGCAGTTCACTTTTGCTAAATGGTTTGGTCAGGTATTGATCTGAGCCAACGATACGCCCTTTCGCTTTATCGAACAATCCATCCTTACTGGACAACATGATGACCGGTGTGGATTTAAACTCGCTGTTGTTTTTAATCAGTGCACACGTTTGATAGCCATCCAAGCGCGGCATCATGATGTCCACGAAAATAATATCGGGACGGCTATCGGCAATCTTAGCTAGGGCGTCGAAACCATCAGTTGCAGTAACAACTGTACACCCTGCTTTTTGCAGCAAAGTTTCTGCGGTGCGACGAATCGTTTTACTGTCGTCGATCACCATGACTTTTAAGCTTTCCAAATTAACATCCATAGCGTGGCCTGACTGAAATGGGGTTGCTTGCACACTGCGAAAGACTACTTTCGACAGCGCATGCAGCGCGTATTCTATTGTGGGCAATTATAGGGCCCAGGTTAACCCGTAAATGCGTACTGGTTACGCGGATTTGTTAATCTGTGATTTTTACCACAGATGCAGGGTTTTATCTATAAAACAACATTATAAGACAATATTCAGTTATCCTTTGCCTTATGCGAAATTTGTCGCTCTGAAGTTTGTCCTATGTCACATTCGCCTGAAGGCACAGACAGCAAAACCAAAGTGTGAGCGCGATAAGCGAACCTTAGTCGCTGGCGGCGCGGACGGTAACTACTTTCCTTAAACCTTCAAACTCGTAAATTATGTGAGCAGCAATGAACAAAATCTTAGGTGTTGTAATGGATCCCATCGAATCCATTACTTACAAAAAAGATACAACCCTGGCTTTAATGTTAGCGGCCCAACAGCGGGGTTGGCAAATTGAGTACATGCTGCAAAGCAATTTATTTCTATCTCAGGGCGAAGCCCGAGCGTTGTCGTCTACCCTAACCGTAATGGATAACCCCGAGCAATGGTTTCGTGCTGAGCCGGCGCGAGAAATTGCCTTATCCGATCTCGACGCGATATTAATGCGTAAAGATCCACCATTTGATAACGAATACATCTATAGCACTTACATTCTAGAGGCCGCTGAACGCGCAGGCGTGTTGGTGGTGAACAAGCCGCAATCGCTCAGAGATTGCAACGAAAAAATCTACGCGACTCAATTTCCACAGTGTTGCCCGCCAGTGCTGGTAACCAGTAATCACAGCTTGTTGCGACAATTCCACAGCGAGCACGGCGATGTTATTTTCAAACCATTGGAAGGCATGGGTGGTAGCGGTATTTTTCGTGTTAAACAAGACGACCCCAACATCGGCGTTATTTTAGAAACCCTAACGGGCCATCAAAAGCATCAGATAATGGCTCAAAAGTTTATTCCCGATATTTCCAATGGGGACAAGCGCATATTGGTCGTCAATGGCGAACCCATTCCTTATTGCTTGGCTAGAATTCCAGCCAAAGGCGAAACCCGTGGTAACTTGGCTGCCGGCGGCACTGGTCGGCCCCAGCCTTTGACTGATCGAGATTATTGGATTGTGGAGCAGGTAGCCCCCAGCTTGGTGGAAAAAGGGCTATTGTTTGTGGGTTTGGATGTGATTGGCGATTACCTCACCGAAATTAATGTAACCAGTCCCACCTGTGTGCGCGAAATCGACGCCGAATACAATACCCAAATTGGCGATAAGTTAATGGCGGCCATCGAGTCTAAGTTGAGCTAGTGCGTAAAAAGTCCGCAAATTACAATCGCACTCACGGAACTCAGCCACCGCGCTAGATAAAATAGTTAATTGATATAAGTACGACGCTGCTATTTTTTTGAGTTATGAAAAATTACACCAACGGGGAAATGTTTTAGGCAATGGCCAGTGTGCAGTCTCTAAAAAACCCCGACCGAATTCTGTTTACCTCGTTTGTCGCTATTGTTTTGCATGTGTTCATCGCGTCCATTGCGCCGGTCTCTTCGTTTAATAAAGAGGTCAGCCCAACGCTGGACATCACTCTGGCGACCCACCAATCCGATATTGCCCCGGATGAAGCCGATTACAAAGCGCAATTTAATCAAGAGGGCAGCGGCACGTTAGAAGAAGCCAAGCAGATCACTACCGAGCAAGTTTCCGAGTTTGACGAAACGCAGATCCACGAAGTTCGTGAGGCACAAATTGCTAAAACACAAAAACAGGTGGCCGAGCAAAAAACCGTAACCACAGTCTCCGACAGTCGCCAGGAGGCTTCCCCCGAGCCTGATCGCAACCTAAAAGCCGAGCAAGAATTGCAGGGCGACGGCGATAAAACCGTGGCCGTCTCCGAGCAAATTGCCAGTTTAAAAGCCAAGCTCGACAAACAGCGCCAAGCCTATGCGAAACGGCCGCGCGTGCGGCGACTAACATCAGTGGCCGCCAAAGCCTCAGCCGATGCCGAATACCTTTACCACTGGAGTCAAAAGGTGGAGTTTGTGGGTAATCGCAATTTTCCACAATCGGCGGTTGATGCGGGCATCAGCGGCAAATTGCGATTGCTGGCGGTGGTCGACAGCAGCGGTGAGTTGTTGTCGGCGAAGATTTTACAATCCTCCAACTACCGAGTTTTAGACGACGCCGCCATTCAAATTGTGCACTTATCGTCTCCATTTAAACCGTTTCCGCCGGAAATACGCAAAACCACCGATCAATTGGAAATTATCCGCACCTGGAATTTCGAAGTTTCGGGCCTTTCAACCGGTCAGTGAGGCTTTATGCGGCACGTTTTTCGTTGTTAGAACCTTGTTTTCGCCGGTAATCGCCCCATAATTAAAGTCATGACCAGTGAATTTACGCATACCGATCTGAATACCGGCAACTTGGTGAACCATTTCTTAATCGCCATGCCCGGCTTGATGGATCCAAATTTCAGTCACTCCATTACCTACATCTGTGAACACTCAGAAGAAGGTGCCATGGGCTTGGTGGTTAATCACACCTTGCCTATGCATTTTGACGAAGTGCTCGATCAGATGGGCATTAAGGATTGCGCCCAAGTGGGCGAAAAAGAGGTGCTGGCCGGCGGCCCTGTGCAAGTTGGGCGCGGGTTTGTGCTGCACTCGCCGGATAAACACTGGCCGTCGACGTTAAAAATCAGCGACGATATTTCCCTCACCGCCTCGCGCGATATTCTTGAAGATATGGCCAGTCAGGCCGGGCCGGAGCGCAGCTTGGTAATTTTAGGCTACGCCGGTTGGGATCCCGGTCAATTGGAGCGAGAGCTGGCCGAAAATACCTGGTTAACGGTGCCCGCCGACAGTCGCATCTTGTTTGAGACCGAAACGGCGCAACGCTGGCAAGCCGCCGCCGATTGCATGGGCGTAGATTTAAATCTGATTTCCACCTGCGCCGGCCATGCATGACCGGCAGCATTCTCTGCTTTGATTACGGCTTAAAAAACATCGGCGTGGCCGTGGGTAATCTCCTGCTGCAAACCGCCAGCGAACTCCCCCCGTTAAAGGCCCGCGATGGCATTCCCGATTGGCAACAAATCGCCCACCTCATCAACGAGTGGCAGGCCACGGAATTGGTGGTGGGCCATCCTCTTAACATGGACGACACCGCCAGCGAATTAAGCCGCCGAGCCACCAAATTTGGCAACCGTTTGCACGGCCGATTTGGTCTGCCAGTGGCCATGGTCGACGAGCGCTTGTCCACTCGAGAAGCCAAAGAGGAGGCCCGACTGCGCCATCACTCCGGTAATTACAAACAAGACCCAGTGGACTCCATCGCCGCGCGCATTATTTTGCAAACCTGGTTTCAGGAGCAAACCAATCCGGCGTAAATACCTCTCGTTGCCTCAAGCGTTTTCTCAATCTTTTGCCGGCGACGCGCGGTTAAACTCGCCGTTAAAACAACCGCGATCGATCCGATTCGTCTTGCTCCAAACTCAATTCGCTCGCAGCATTGCCCAGATAATCGGCATCGGTTTCTGAGGCCAGCTTGATCATCAAGCGCAAATCGTTGGGCGAATCAGCGTGGGCCAGGGCATCCTCGTAGGTAATTTCGCCGCGATCGTAGAGTTCAAACAGCGCCTGATCGAAAGTCTGCATGCCCAATTCGTTGGATTTTTTCATCAATTCTTTCAGCTCCGAGACTTCGCCTTTACGGATCATGTCCGAGGCCAGCGGCGTATTGAGCATCACCTCCAAACAGGCGCGTCGGCCCTTGCCGTCTGGTGTGGGAATTAACTGCTGGGCCACAATCGCGCGCAGATTCAGCGATAAATCCATCCACAACTGATTGTGGCGATCGGCCGGGAAGAAGTGAATAATTCGATCCAGCGCCTGGTTGGCGTTGTTGGCGTGCAGGGTACACAGGCACAGGTGGCCGGTTTCTGAGAAGGCAATGGCGTGTTCCATGGTCTCGCGGGTTCGAACCTCACCAATGAGGATTACATCGGGAGCCTGTCGCAAGGTGTTCTTCAAGGCCACCTCAAACGATTCGGTATCCAGCCCCACTTCGCGCTGAGTGACAATACAGCCCTGGTGCTGGTGGATGAATTCGATGGGATCCTCGATGGAAATAATGTGGCCTTTCGAGTTGCGATTACGGTGACCGATCATCGACGCCAGGGACGTGGACTTACCGGTACCGGTAGCGCCCACAAACATCACCAGACCGCGCTTGGTCATGGCCAGATCTTTCACAATATCGGGCAGACCGAGATCATCGATGCGGGGAATGTTAGTCTCGATACGACGCAACACCATACCCGCCAGATTGCGCTGGTAAAACGCCGAGCAGCGGAAACGGCCGATGCCGCGGGCACTGATGGCAAAGTTGAGTTCTTTTTTCTCTAAAAACTCCAAGCGCTGTTTTTCGTTCATCACACTCAACACCAATTCCCGGGTTTTTTCCGGCGACAGAGGTGTCGTGGTGGCCGGTACGACTTTACCGTGCAGTTTTACGGAAGGCGGCACACCGGCAGTCACGAACAGATCCGAGGCTCCTTTTTCAACCATTAACGACAAGAGTCGATCAAATTCCATGACGGGGCTCCCAGGTAAGTAAAGCTTGGCTTAATCGAGGCACACAGGGCGCGCAATGCGCGTGACTCGGCATTAAAAATTCTCAGGTGAGCGGGCTTTTTCGCGAGCTACATCGCGCGCTACGACTCGTCGAGCCACCAAATCCTGCAGACACTGGTCCATGGTCTGCATACCAATGGCGCCGCCAGTTTGAATGGCCGAGTACATTTGCGCCACTTTATCTTCGCGAATCAGGTTTCGAATGGCCGGTGTGCCGCGCATGATTTCGTGGGCCGCCACCCGGCCACCGCCGCTTTTTTTCATCAGTGTTTGCGAAATCACCGCCTGCAGGGATTCCGACAACATCGAGCGTACCATGGCTTTTTCGTTGGCGGGGAACACATCCACCACCCGGTCGATGGTTTTTGCCGCCGAGGTGGTGTGCAGGGTGCCAAATACCAAGTGGCCGGTTTCAGCGGCGGTTAACGCCAGGCGGATGGTTTCCAAGTCCCGCATCTCGCCCACCAGAATAATATCCGGGTCTTCCCGCAGTGCCGAGCGCAGGGCCTCGGCGAAACCGTGAGTATCGCGGTGGACTTCGCGCTGGTTAACCAGGCATTTTTTCGATTCGTGCACGAATTCGATGGGGTCTTCGATGGTGAGCACGTGCTCGTATTTGTTGTTGTTGATGTAGTCGACCATGGCCGCCAGCGATGTGGACTTGCCCGAACCTGTGGGGCCGGTAACCAACACTAAGCCGCGTGGCACCATGGAAATATCGCGAAACACCTGGCCCATGCCCAGCTCTTCCATGGTCAGTACTTTCGACGGAATGGTTCGAAACACCGCGCCGGAGCCGCGGTTTTGGTTAAAGGCGTTTACCCGGAAGCGGGCCACGCCGGGCACTTCAAACGAGAAATCCGTTTCCAAAAACTCTTCGTAATCCTTGCGCTGCTTGTCGTTCATGATGTCGTAGATCAGGCTGTGCACCTGTTTGTGTTCCAACGGCGGCAGGTTAATGCGGCGCACATCGCCGTCGACGCGAATCATGGGCGGCAAACCCGCCGAAAGGTGCAAGTCCGAGGCGCCCTGTTTTGCGCTGAACGCCAGCAATTCAGTGATATCCATTGTTTACCTTTGTTGTTTCTGGATCGAAGATGAGGTGGTGGTAGATCCCGGTGACAAGACACAGACCCTAATTAAAAGCCAGAGTGTTAAACTTTAGCACTGGTTGAACAATACAGCAGAACGACTATGACCCAGCTCGCGGATAACTTATCCCAAGTTGACGCACGAATCACAGCCGCTTGTGAGCGCTTCCAACAAAACCGGCCACTGTTGCTGGCCGTGTCCAAAACTCGCAGTGCCGAACACATTCGCCAAGTCTACGAACTGGGTGTACGGCATTTTGGCGAGAACTATTTGCAAGAGGCGCTCAGCAAACAGCAGGCATTGGGGGATTTAGCCATAGAATGGCACTTTATTGGACCTATCCAATCCAACAAGGCCAAGTCTATCGCTGAAAACTTTGACTGGGTTCACAGTGTGGATCGCGCCAAGGTCGCCTCAAAGCTTAATCAACACTGCCCAGAGGAGAAAACACTCAATATTTGCCTGCAGGTGAATATCGATGACTCGGCCACCAAATCCGGTGTCAGCCCCGACGCGTTAACCGGCCTTTTGAGCGATTGCGAGCCGTTGTCGCGGTTAAACATTCGCGGCCTGATGGCCATTCCCGATCCGGGTAGCCAGCGCCAAGCGTTTCATCATTTGGCAGAGTTGTTACAATCGGCGCGGCAACAATTCCCTCCCCTGCCGCTCGATACACTGTCGATGGGCATGTCCGGGGACTTGGAAGCGGCCATTGCCGAGGGCAGCAGTATCGTGCGCGTGGGCACCGATATTTTCGGGCCAAGAGAACCTCGCCGGCCCGATTAGCTGCCGAGAACCAACGCTACGCGCGTCGATCGTCAACAACTGCAAACACGCCCGACAAGCCAGCAATACACGCATTAACCAAAGAGAAATAATTTAGTGAGCCAAAACTCCACTCCCACCATCGCATTCATCGGCACCGGCAATATGGCCGGTGCTATCATCGGCGGCTTAGTTAATACCGGCTATCCCGCTCAAAACATCATCGCCAGCGCCCGCGATCAAGAAAAACTGCAAGCGTTTGCCAAGCCGTTGGGTATTAAAGTGGCCGCCATCAATCAAGACGCCGTAACCAACGCCGATGTGGTGGTATTGTCGGTTAAGCCTCAAGGGCTTAAACAAGTAGCAACCGAATTGGCACCGAGTTTGTCGCACAAGCCGGTGGTGGTATCCGTGGCCGCCGGCATCAGTTTAGCGAGCCTCGCTGCCTGGTTGGGCGACGATCTCGCCCTGGTGCGGTGTATGCCAAATACGCCGTCGCTGGAAGGCGTCGGAGCCTGCGGTTTGTTTGCCAACGAGCACACCAGCGAGTCGCAAAAAGCCGACTGCCAACGCATTATGTCGTCGGTGGGATTGGCGGTGTGGCTTGAACAAGAAAGTCAGATCGATGCCGTAACAGCGGTTTCCGGTAGCGCGCCGGCGTATTTCTTTTTGGTCATGGAAGCCATGATCGCCGAAGGCGTGCGCCAGGGTCTGGCAGAAGACACCGCCCGCCAGCTCACCCTGGAAACCTGTCTGGGCGCGGCCACGCTGGCCAAAAACAGCGGCGAATCGCCCGAGGTACTGCGCAAGCGCGTTACCTCGCCCGGCGGCACCACTGAGCAGGCCGTACTTAGCTTGCAAAAATCCGGCCTACCGCAAATATTTGCCGACGCCATGACCGCCTGTGCCGAGCGCTCGCGCGCTATGGCAAAAGAGTTTGAGTAAGCCTTCGATTCCATTGATAATTCCGTCAGCCGTTAATTAGGACAAACCTATCTATGCAACCACTAGCGCAAATAGCGACGCTTGTTATCCAAACTCTGGCTTCACTGTATCTGTTTTTCATTGTTATCCGCTTTATGTTGCAGTTGGCGCGCGCCGATTTCTACAACCCTTTATCGCAAGCGGTGGTGAAAGTCACAAGCCCGGTGCTGATTCCTCTGCGCAAGGTCATTCCCGGGCTGTTTGGCATCGATATGGCGTGCATTGTGTTGGCCATATTGGTGGGCGTGATTGCCATTGAGGTCAACGCACTGGTGGTGGTCCAAAAAATTTATAACCCGGCGCAAGCGTTGATTTGGGCCGCACTCGGCGTCATTAAATTGGTTACTTACATTATTGTTGGTGGCTTAATCATTACCATTATCGCCAGCTTTGTTGCACCTTACAGCAGCCATCCGGCGCTGGTGTTGGTGAATCAACTGATGGAACCGATTCGTTTGCCGTTCTCGCGCATACTGCCGCCCATGGGCGGGCTGGACTTTAGCCCGATTCTAATCATTCTCACCTTGCAAGTTTTGTGGATTTTATTGGATTGGGCCGCCGTTCAAGTCAGTTTAGTGCCGGCGATAGTGCCCGGCTTTTAAGTTAAGTGAGTAAGCGAGCAATAGAGTAAGCGAAAGGCTCGGTCGGTGAGCGGCCCGGGCGATTCTTCGGCGAGCCCTTAAAAAGCCGCGACTGTTTGGCAGGTGGTAAAAACTCAAGTAGGATTGGCGTTTAAAGCCGTTACGTTGTTAATCACATGACTTGCCTGGCCTGTCAACAATTGTTGTTTAGGCGCTGCTTAAAAGGCGGCATGGAACGCGAATAACAACACTCGTTTTAACGATAGCAACGCCAGTTTTGACGTTAGAATTATCAATAAATAATAAAAAAAGCGACATTTATTCCTCGTGCCAAGCTTAACAGTGGCTATGTCTACTGAATTGAGCTTTAATATCACTATAAGAAATTCTTGCGCGTGTCTACGCCTGTTGTTGCCCTTTCATGGGAACTGAGTCACGAAAACCATGACCAACAGTCACAAAGCAGCGCTAAAGTATTTCGCCTACAGCCGTTGAAAACACTCTGTACCGATCTTACATCGAGTGATAACGCCGTCTAGGAAGTCAGCTTTAATAAGGGATTCGATCGTTTGTGAATTTAGCCAGCCTTCAATGCCAATTGCACGACAGTGATCAAAAGCGGATTGAGCTTACCAATCTGCTGTTGTCGTTTAAGCATTGGTTTGCCACCAGCGGCCTGCAGAGCCCAGAGGCAGAAATGCTGGTGTCCAAGGCAGTCCAACGACTGCGCGATCACGCCTTTACCGTTGTGAGCGTTGGCGAGTTTTCCCGCGGTAAAACCGAGCTTATCAACGCCCTGTTGTTCGATCATTTCCGCTGTCGCATTTTGCCATCGCGCCCGGGTCGCACCACCATGTGCCCCACCGAAATCGGCTATAACCCCAATTTACCCGTTAACAGCATCCAGCTTTTGCCGATTAGTACACGCAAAGGCGGTATCAGCGTGCGGGCGTTTAAGCGCATTCCCGAGCATTGGGTGAACTTAAAGTTCGATATCAACAGCCCTGCCTCGGTGCAGGACGCCTTGGGTCGACTGGCCGAGCGCCAGTTTGTTACCGAGCAACAAGCTCGCAGCCTAGGCTTTAATTGCGCACAACTTAATCGGCACCCACAAAACATTCACGAAGTGGAAGTGCCCGTTTGGCGCTACGCTCAAATTAATATCGAGCACCCGCTGTTGGCACAGGGGCTGCGCCTGATCGATACGCCGGGGCTCAACGCCCTGGGCACTGAGCCCGAACTCACCTTAAACACGCTCGCTTCGGCCGATAACATTTTATTTTGCCTATCGGCGGATGCGCCGGTCAGTGCCACCGATAAAATAGTGTGGCGCGATTACATCAACGCCGAGGACAACAGTCGGTCGCTGGTGGTGCTCAATAAAATCGACAGCCTGTGGGACGATTTAGTCTCCGCGCCGTCCGACGATGCCACGGTCAATAGTGTGCGCACCGACACCGCACTGGCGCTGGGCTTACCCTTACAGCAAGTGGTGCCGCTGTCGGCGAAAAAAGCCCTGCTGGCCAAAGCTCGAGAAGACCGGCCACTGCTGCAAAAAAGTAATTATCAGCAGTTGGAGTCGTCGCTGATTTCTCAGCTCAACGATCGCATCAAGCAGTTGTTTAAGCACCCGGATGTTGAAGACGCGCTGGTACTGATCCGCCAAACGCACGCTCAAACACAGCAGCGCCTGCTGGCTCAAGGGGAGGTGTTGTCGACGCTAAAATCCGCCGAAGATCAGGCCATCCAACAAACCTTGAGCGATGTACGCGATACGCTCAAAGAGCAGCATCGCACAGTTCATCAAGTATCGATTCTCAACCGTTCCCACGAACGACAATTGAAGTATCAATTTGAAGCGTTAATATCGGTGTTCAGCCAAAAGCAGCTCGATCGCATTCAGAGCTATCTGGGATCGGCCGCCGCCGATCCCGAGCCTATTTT
>CAYFFE010000009.1:0-49715 GCA_964342265.1 uncultured Cellvibrionaceae bacterium
AACCACCAGTTCTTAGGCGTTAACCGCGCCATTGAAGCCGTGCAAAACCGCGAAGAGCGCAAAGGCAAACTCGGCGTGTTCTGGCACACGCAAGGCTCGGGAAAATCCTATTCCATCGTTTTCTTTGCACGCAAAATTCATCGTAAATTAGGCGGCAACTTTACTTTCCTCATTTGTACCGACCGTGAAGATTTGGATGGACAAATCTATAACACTTTTGCAGGGTGCGGCCTTGTCGATAATGATCAAGACCCGTGCCGCGCTGCGTCCGGTGATCATTTGCAGCAGCTCCTAAACCAACACAAAGCCTATGTATTTACATTGGTGCAGAAGTTCAATAAGGACGTTGAACCGGGCGATCCATATTCAGATCGGAATGACATTATCGTCATTACCGATGAAGCGCACCGTACCCAATATGGCCGTTTGTCATTGAACCTGCGCAATGCGCTTCCAAATGCCAGCTATATTGGTTTTACCGGAACACCGCTCTTTAAAGATGATGAAATCACCCGCCGCGTCTTCGGGGATTATATCTCCACCTATGACTTCCAACGCGCTGTTGAAGATAAGGCTACAGTTCCCCTTTATTATGATGCCAGAGGGGAAAAGCTTGGGCTGGCTACGAATGATCTTAATGAAAAGATCGCCGCCAAGCTGGAAGAAATCGAGATAGAAGACCAGGATGTTTCCGAGAGGCTGGAGCGGGAGCTAAAGCGCGATTACCACATCATTACTTCGCAAAGCCGCTTGGACCAGATCGCCGAAGACTTTGTTGATCACTACAGTGTCGGTGGTCAAAACGGTAAGGCGATGATGGTCTGTATCGATAAGATCACTTGCGTTCGGATGCAGCACATCATCCTTGAAAAATGGCAGGCCAAAATTACAGAGCTTGAAAAAGAGCTGACCAAGCTGGCTGACGAACAGACCATCATGGATATGGAGCGCAAGCTTGCCTGGATGCGTGAAACCATCATGGCTGTGGTGGTCAGTGAGGAGCAAGGCGAGGTCGATAAATTCCGCAAGTGGGAACTTGATATCACGCCGCACCGCAAGCTGATTAAAAAAGGCTTTGAAACACCCGACGGCAAGCGCATTGATATGGAGAGTGCTTTTAAGAAGGAAGAGCATCCTTTCCGCGTCGCAATCGTATGCGCCATGTGGCTCACTGGCTTTGATGTACCAACCATGTCCACGCTTTATCTTGATAAACCGCTCAAGGCACACACCTTGATGCAGGCCATTGCCCGAGCTAATCGCGTGGCCGAAGGTAAGAATAACGGGCTTATCATTGATTACTGCGGTATTTTGAAAAATCTACGCAAAGCCCTTGCTACCTTTGCTGGCCATACTGGCGGTGAAGGTGGAGGTGACGAGCCACCACCAGAGCTTGACCCTGTTAGGCCCGAAGAAGAGCTACTGGCTGACCTAGAAGAAACCATTGAATCTATTCGTGCTTTTTTAAGCGCACAAAACTTCAGGCTTGAAGACGTTCTTGAAAAGTCAGGGTTCGAGCGTAATAAAGCAATTATCGACGCAAAAGAAGTCGTTAATCAGAATGATGAAACCCGCAAGCGCTTTGAGATTATCTGCCGCGAGGTTTTCAAAAAGTTCAAGGCTTGTTTAACCATCAAGGCAATCAATAACTACCGCTCGGCCTACGACGCAATTAATATCATTTACAAGAGCCTGCAGGATGATGTTGAGAGAGCGGATATCTCTGACATTATGCGTGAACTTCACGCCGTAATCGAAGAAAGCATCGAGCCAACAACTGGCGTAAAAGAGCCAAGCAAGCTTTACGATATCAGCAAGATCGATTTTGAGCGGCTTAGAAAAGAATTTGAGCGCTCACCTACCAAAAACACAACTGTTCAAAGCCTAAAAGAAATTATCGAGAAAAAGCTTCTCAAAATGCTCATGCAAAATCCAACAAGAACGGATTTTCAAAAGCACTACGAAGAAATCGTTAATGACTACAACAACGAGAAGGATCGCGTAACTATAGAAGCTACGTTTGAAGCCTTGCTTAAACTGGTGGACGAGCTAAGTGAAGAAGAGCAACGAGCAGTTAAAGAAGGATTGAGTGAAGAGTCTTTAGCTCTGTTTGACCTATTGTTAAAGCCTGACCTTTCTAAAAAGGAAATTGATCGTATTAAAAAAGTAGCCGAAGGTCTATACAGGACGATAAAGGAAGAGCTTGGCCGGATTCAAAACTTTTCTGCCAAGCAGAGCACTCGCGATGAAATTAAAGTCAAGATCAAGGACTTCCTCTGGGATGAGGAAACTGGCTTGCCAGAAAGTTTTGCACCGGATGAGGTGGAGGAAAAAACAGATGCCGTGTTTAAACACCTTTTGGTTTCACAGCGTCATGATTTACAGAGAGGCGAAGTTTAGTTTGTATTTAGAAAAGAATAACAGGCCATTAGCAAATTTTCCTCTAGTTTGATTTGAACTCTGTAACTTACAAAGATGTTGTATAAAGTAATAGGCACTAACGAGAGGGTTAAAAATTTCACGTTAGTGCCGTAGTTATGATTAAACGTAAATTGACTTAGTCGGGATAGTAAACCCAAATTGGTTTAATGTAGCGCCAATCCCCGTATTCACCACTAGGAAGTTCAGTTCTCATTCGGTAAAAAATTACGTAGTACTCTGTGGATGAGGTAGAATGTCTTCTTCTAGGAAGTCTATGACGCTCATTAAAAATTTGATCTGGGAACATTTGTAAAAAGTGGGAAGTAACATTGGCTGGGAACAGCCCTAACTCTTGATAGGCATCCTCAAAATCAGTCCACTCTCGAATGTTAAAATTATTTTCGGTTCTGGGCCCATTACCAGAAATAGCCTTAAACTGGAAGCGAGTACTGGCGGTTAGGGGTTTAACCCAGCGCATATGTCGAGAGTTTGCATATCGGTCGAAGTTGTGGCTATAAATAACTTCTTGCACGGGCTCCTCACTAGATAAAGCTAGATCTAGCTCGTCACTTTTTAGTAGTGGGATCGATATGAGGTTCGGGCTTCCAGGCACTAAAAGGTGAAAAGAAGATACCGTAGGAATGGGGTCAAGATCATTTATGTAAAAATCATTAGTAGCGCACCCACTGCAACCACTATTTCCGCCTAAGTCGCCACCAGCTACATATAAGTCTAGGTCATTATCTGCATCAAAATCAATGAGGTCAACTGAAAGGGCTGCGATTGATGACTCAATAGCTGAGTAATTAAAAACTCTTTGGAAATTATTCGGGTTATTAATTGTACTTCTGTTTTCCCAAACATTGATCCGACCTGTATTTAGATCGTTTATTCCAGCTACTATATCAATGTCTCCATCTAAGTCTAAATCACCTAATTCTATATCATAATAAATCCCGCTCCCTGTGCTCGCAGGAAGAGAAAATACAGAGAAATTACCGGGGGATGAGCTAGAGTTAATAAAAACTCTAATAACACTTCCGCGTCCAGCTAGCACAAAATCGTCATAGCCATCTCCATTTAGATCAGCCGCTTCGCCAGCGATAATATCTCTAAGAGTAAAACTTGTGGAGGGAGTAAAATTTGGAGTCTCACCTCCATCATTTAGAAATATTTGCGAAGCCAATCCCGAATCATTTGTTAGGAGAATATCTGTATGGCCGTCAGCATTTGCATCCAAGAAAAAAACATCATGTATATTTCCACCGCTTGAAAGCGTTAAGTCTACATGAGCGTCAACTATTAAAGTATTGTTAGATGAAATAGAGCGGTTTAAAAATATTCTTACGCTAGACGACTCGTTATTATTTACATCAAAATTACAACCATTTCGAAATTGTGTCACTGCGAAATCTGGTTTGCCATCATTATTTAGATCTCCGGTTGCAATATCATCTGGGCAATGAACAAACGAACTAGTATACGCTGGAGAAGAAAGGTCGAAATACGTATTCCCAAAGTTTGCTCCTCTGTTCCTATAAACCGCAACTTGATTTGATAGACCATCACTTTCAGTTCGAATAAGTTCTGGCAATCCATCCATGTTTAAATCTACTAAGTCTCCATCATACGACACTATCGGGGAACTAGGTAGTGACAATACATCAAACCCGTCACCGTTATTTATCCGTAGGACGATTGAATTTGAGTTAGAGTTGACATCAATAATGTCTGGACGACCATCATTATTTATATCCCCTATTTCGGCATCCTTAGTCCTGGCAGAGTTTTGCTCGCTAACATAACTAGGGGAATAAGTGAATAAAATGTTTTGGGCATGGCTTTTTAGTGATAATAAAGCCGCGCACATAATAACAGGCGTCAAATAACGGAATTTAATAAACACTTGAAATACCTTTGTTGGAATAAAGAAGCTTTAGATTATCTTGCTATCGTTTCTTTTTCGTATAAAAGATCTCAATTGGCGATTAATTTATAGAAATAATATACTTTATTATTAATAGGTTAACTTTTGGCGCGCTAAATATTTTTTAAAAATTCCCAACCATGAGCTAATTAATACACATGCCTCTATCCGGTAAGCTGAACTTAAAAGAACGGGTAATAACTATTTTTTGTTTATCGATACCCACAATGCCGCCTTCGAAAAAAACACTAAAATCTCGCAACAACTCTTTCATCACAATAGGTCTTGCCCTGTTTAGATTTTCCTATCATGCCGACCGTGCAATACACCTACTGTCTCACCATCTATTACATACAAAACGCAATAATCCCCAATGATTAAGTGGCGTATACCTTTTTGAATATCGAGATCTTCTGGAGCAATTGGGCAGCGCTCGGCTAATTCATCCAACTTTTCGATTGCCTCAATAATCCTCAGATACCAGCTAACGGCATTTTCTGGCGACTCCTGCTCTATCTGCGCGTAGCGACTGGCTAGATCTTTTTCAGCCGTTGGCTGGATGTCGATCCGGTATTTTTTCAACGGCTAATACCGTTTTTTGCCTCAAATTCCTTCGTAAATTGATCGAGAGGTCTTCCTTCTTCGCTCAAAGCTTGCCGGATGTTCTGGATGCTTTCCGCGTATTCGGCTAGAGCCGCCATACGCTCGTAAGTTTCTGCATCCTGCACTACAACAGCAGCTTTACCATTCACGGTTAAGATTTCGGGGCGCTTGCTTTCCATGAGTCGCTTAATGTGTTCTGCCGGTTTTCGGCTAAAATCGGTTACTGTGTGGATATCTGAGCTTTTAAACACTGCGATGCCTCCTAACAGAGAATAAACATATTATTATCTGTTTACACTAGCGGGGTCTTTTTTTCAAGAGGAAGGCACGAGCGGAGCTCGAAGTGGAGAAATTGATAGCGTTGAGCGTTACACACTCACACGTAAAATATTAAATGTTGGCCGCTACCGTTCGGGCAATCCTCGCCCCGCAGCAATAAAATCACCCTCCCCTGTACAGCACTTTCACCGGTCAATTTAAGCTAATGTAAAAATACTTAAACTTCGCTACTTACTCGTCAACGCCAGTGCTTTCGCTCGCCCCAGGTCGCAATTCCGGCCACGCTGCTTTTAAATACAAAATCATCGACCACAAGGTTAAAATCGCAGCGGTGTATAGCGATACATAACCCACTATGGTCATAATTTCATTCACGCCGGGGCGGAATAATAGCAGTACGATGATAGAAACCATTTGGCAGGTGGTTTTTATTTTACCAATGCCCGAAACAGAAACCGCAGCGCGTTTGCCGAGTTCTGCCATCCATTCTCGCAATGCGGAGATGACTATCTCTCGGCCAACAATTACCACGGCGGGTATGGCAAACAGTGGCGAGGCGTGCACTTCTACCAGTAGCACCAACGCCACTGCCACCATGAGTTTATCGGCTACGGGATCTAAAAACGCACCAAACGGTGTGGTTTGATTGTATTTTCGGGCTATGTAGCCGTCGGCCCAATCGGTAATTGCCGCGAGCGAAAATATCAGTGCCGAGCAAAACGCACTCCATTTAAACGGCAGATAAAATACCAATATTAAAGCTGGTATAAAAATAATTCGTAACAGTGTTAATTGATTTGCAAGCGTCATTAACGGGCCAATTCTCTCGTTATATTTACGGTGTTTTTTTCATTGATCGTTTTTACTCAGATCGCAGGTGTTGATAAATAACTTCTGCCATCGATTTACTAATGCCAGTTACTTTAGCTAGGTCGTCGATACTTGCGCTTTTAACGCCGTGAATACCGCCAAAATAGCGCAGTAATTCCCGCCGCCGTTTTGCACCCACGCCGGGTATGGCTTCCAGCGCGGAGGTGGTTCGGGCTTTGTCGCGTTTGGCCCGGTGGCCGGTAATGGCAAAGCGGTGGGCTTCATCGCGAATTTCTTGCAAAATGTGCAACGCCAGCGACGACGAATCCAACACGCGTTCTTTTTGGGTGTCTTGTAAAATTAATGTTTCAAATCCTGCTTTACGCGTTGTGCCTTTGGCTATGCCCAATAAATACACTTGGTTGATACCCAAATCGGCCATAACCTCTTGCGCCATGCTCAATTGGCCTTTGCCGCCATCAACGATTAATAAATCGGGTAACTTGCCCTCGCCTTCTTGAATGCGTTTGTAGCGGCGCGTTAGTGCTTGTTTCATTGCTGCGTAATCATCGCCTTCGGTTATGCCAGTAATATTAAAACGGCGATAATCCGATGGATTGGCTCCGCCTTCGTCGAAAACGACGCAAGAGGCCACGGTTTTTTCCCCGGAGCTGTGGCTGATGTCGAAGCATTCCATGCGCGTGGGTAATTCTGCTAAATTAAGCGCTTCTTGCAGGGCTTCGTATTTTTGCAGCACTTTGGCTTTGCTGGTGGCTCTGGATAACAAATTTTGTTCGGCCGATTGCGAGGCCAGCATTAACCATTTTAATCGTTGGCCGCGAACGTTATGGCGAATTTCCACTTTGGCGTTGCGCACTTGCTGTAGCGCGTTTTCTATTAAATGGCTGTCTTCGATGGCGGTGGGCACGATTACTTGGCCGGGAATATCCCGCACTTTGTTGCCTAAATAATATTGGGCCAAAAAAGCCGCGAGCATTTGGCTTGGCTGTTCGCCTAATTTTTCCTGGGGGAAGTAACTTTTACTGCCTAACACGCGCCCCTGGCGAATAAACAATAAGTGCACACAAAAACTGGCCGATGCTTGCGCGATGGCAAATACATCCATATCGCCGTGCTCCCCCTCCACTACCCGTTCGGCCTGTACCTGCCGCAGTGCGTTAATCTGATCGCGATAGCGCGCCGCTATTTCAAACTCTAGGTTTTGGCTGGCGCTTTCCATGCGATTGGCAAGCTCGGCCAATAACTCATGGGATTTGCCCTCTAAAAAGAGCTCGGTGAAGTAAACATCTTTTCGGTAATCTTGCTCATCAATTAACCCCACACAGGGCGCGGTGCAGCGATTAATTTGGTATTGCAAACAGGGCCGCGAGCGATTTTTGTAAACACTGTCTTCACACTGACGCACGCGAAAAGTTTTTTGCAATAAATTTAAACTCTCGCGCACCGAGCTTACGTTGGGAAACGGGCCAAAGTAACGCCCTTTGGCTTTTTTGGTGCCGCGATGTAGAGCAATTCTTGGAAACGGATCGCTGCTGGAGAGAAACACGTAGGGATACGATTTATCGTCGCGCAATAGAATGTTGTAGGGCGGTCGCTGCGACTTGATTAGATTTTGCTCAAGTATCAGCGCTTCGGTTTCGGTTGTAGTGGGCGTAACCTGTATCGAGGCAATGCGCTTTACCAAGGCTTCGGTTTTGGGTGCAAGGCCACTGGTTCTAAAATAGCTGGCGAGTCGCTTTTTGAGGTTTTTGGCTTTACCAACGTACAGGGGTTTGCTCTCGGCATCGTACATTTGGTAAACGCCCGCACTGGAGCTGGTGCTGGCTAAAAAGCGTTTGTGATCAAACTCGGAGTGTATTTGCTGTTGTTCGCCCATGGGCGCAGTTTACTGTGCTGAGCCGATCAGAACTAGGCGCATTTGCGCTAGTTAATTTCCAAATCCAAAACCCCGTGCTTAACCGCCAGTAGCGCCAATTCCACGTCGCTGTTGATCTCTAACTTGTCGAAGATGCGGTAGCGATAGCTGTTAACGGTTTTAGGGCTAACGTTAAAGGTGTTGGCGATGGTTTGAGCTTTTTGCCCTTTGGCAATCATTAGGGCGGTTTGCAGTTCGCGTTCGGAGAGTTTTTCGAAAGGAGTGGCAACGTCTTTGTTGTAGCTTTTTAAGGCAACCTGCTGGGCAACGGAGTTACTCATGTAGTGTTTGCCGGAATAGACCGTTTTAATGGCGGTGACCATTTCTGAGAGGTCGGTACCTTTGGTGAGATAACCGTAAGCGCCGGCTTGCATTAAGCGCGAGGGATACATGTTGTCGTCTACGGCGGTAACGGCAATAACCCGCAACCTGGAATGAGCATTCAGAAGTTTTTTGGTGGCTTCTAATCCACCGATGCCCGGCATACGCACGTCCATTAATACGATGTCCGGTTTTAGTTCGCGGGCCAGAGCAACAGCCTTCTCGCCCGATTCTGCTTCGCCGACGACGTCGAAGCCATCGATGTCATCCAACATGCGAACGAACCCTGTGCGCACGAGATCGTGGTCATCAACTACTAAGATTTTTATCACCTTATTAACCCCAACTCAGGTTCGGTTAATTTCGCAACTTACGAATTAAACCGAATATTTTCTCAAGCCTCCCTACTCTCGATTACCAGATTAACCCTTTACTAAAAACCTACAGCAACGTTTGATGGGTATTGGGCCGCTGGTGTTGGCCGCGCCCGATCAAAGCTTCCTATAGTTTCACGACTTGATGGCATTATCTACCACTAGTGTGTAGTTTATTTTATGTTAGGCAAAAAATCTGGTTTATTGCTAACGTTTTATTCAATCAGCAATAAGGTTATAGCTTCCCTAAATTTTATAACCAACTCCAACTCACCAAGATTAACGGCCTCATTTTGCTGATTAACGAATAGAGAAACTTTAATCATCAAAAACTCGCCTAAAAGTTAAGCTAATTCTTGCCTCCACCGGCTTTTTAGTTTTTGGTACTTTGTGCTGCCAGTTGCTTTGCGTTTCTCCCGACATCAAAAATAGCGAACCGGGCTCTAAATCGATGTTGATTTTGTCTGCTGAGCCGTTGTGTTTGTGCTTCATCATAAATTGCCGCACCCCGCCCAAGCTCAACGTGGCAATCGTTGGATTTTTGCCCAATTCCGCTTCATTGTCGGAATGCCAATCGACGCTGTCGTTACCATCGCGGTAATAATTGGCCAGCACAGCGTTGTAGCGATGGCCGGTGGCCTGCTCTACCTCGAAGCACAGGCTTTTTAGTTCTTCGGTCCACGGGTTAAACGTTAAGCGCGTGCCCGAGTATCCGTAGCGCCTGCCCGTATCGCCATACCAAGCATTAAGCCGCGGTATTTGCATGGATCGACCGGCAATGCGAATGATCGATTGTTGCCAATTCAGCGACTGCAACGACTGCCACAGGTCTTTTTGCCGGCTAATATCCAGCCAATCTGGCCAATAATTTAATTGCGCACCCGGAGCCTCTAGGTTTTGCCAGCCGGTAAATAAATTCGATTGCCCATCAACCATGCCATCAACCTTGCTTGCTGTTACCTGCGCAACCGGTTAAGACTCAATTAATTAAGCACTTAACAAACTTTGCTGCTTTAGTGCCCAACCATAGCGATTACTCTCACCTTTTATCAAGGCTCATAGATCATTGAATTACCAAAACTTTCTTGAGCAATTCCTCAATTGGTAATCACAGTAGGTTCCATCTCAAGCCTAATACCAAACAACGCAAACACATCATTTTGGATTTTTTCGGCTAAATCCAGCAAGTCATCTGGCGTACCGCCGCCGTAATTCACCAGTACCAGAGCTTGATTTTGGTGCACCCCCACAGGCCCTATGCGTTTTCCTTTCCAGCCGGCTTTTTCAATTAACCAGCCCGCCGCAATTTTTATTTGCGATGGTTGGGCTGGGTAGTGTGGCACTTGAGGAAATTGTGTTTGTAATTTTAAAAAAAGCGAAGAATCAATCACCGGGTTTTTAAAAAAGCTGCCCGCATTACCTAACACAACGGGATCAGGTAACTTGCTGGAGCGAATATCGCAAACTAATTCGTACACTTGCCGAGGGTGGCTGATTTTATCAATCAGCGAATCGGCTCGTTGTTTTAATGGCTCGTAACTGAGTAAGGGAGTTCCCGCCCGGGATAATTCCAAGGCAACCTTGGTGATGAAAAACTGATCTTTATACTCGGATTTAAACACGCTGTGTCGATATTCGAGGCCGCATTCGGCACGGGTAAAACGCTGGATGTTGCCGGTGCTGATGTTAATGGCCTCTACCCACGAAAGCACTGAGTCTAACTCCACGCCGTAGGCACCAATATTTTGCATGGGAGCCGCACCCACGGTGCCCGGAATTAAGCCCAGATTCTCGATGCCCCAAAGGCCTTGATCGAGACTAAACCGCACTAACTTGTCCCAGTTTTCGCCAGATCCAGCAACAATTTGTACTCGATGGTTGCCTAATTCTTTAACGTCAATACCACTAATACGGTTGAGCAGTACTGCACCTTTCAGCGGACTTTTGATAACCACATTGCTGCCACCGCCAAGGATTAATTGCGGCGCGCCCTGGGTTTTAAAAAAATCGGGCAAAGCGCGAGCGTCAGTTACAATCGCCAGGGTTTGGGCCGAAACATCAAAGCCGAAGGTGTTGTAGGGCTTGAGGGAAACATTGTGTTGAATCCGAATGCCTTGGGAATTGGGATCATTCAATGGGTTATGAACCTACTAAAAAACAAAAAACCAAGCATCGCGCGCTCACATCTCATTACGCTTTAAGGACTTGATGCAAATGATCGAGTAAGCCCAGACTCGCGTTTTCGATTAAATCCAACACCTGCTGAAAACCTTGCTCGCCGCCGTAATATGGATCGGGGACTTCGCGTTGAGCGGTATTGCCAAACGCCAAAAACAATCCCACATGCCCGCTGTAACCCTGAGCTTGGCCCAGGCGTTGTAGGTGACTTAGGTTGTCGTTGTCCATGGCCAAAATAAAATCGAAGCGCTTAAAGTCCCGGCTTTCGACTTGTCGGGCGCGCAAACCGCTCAAATCATAGCCTCGGCCTTTTGCCGCTTGTTGCGCGCGAGCATCGGGCGACTTGCCCACATGCCAGTCGCCCGTACCTGCGGAATCTATGTGTAAATCGATACCATTAAAACGCTTATCTTCGGCCAATTTTGCGCGAAACACCCCCTCAGCGGTGGGCGAACGGCAAATATTACCCAGGCAAACAAACAAAATAGAAGACTGCACGGCGGTTTTGCTCCTACTGTGTTTGCAAAGCGATGGTTGCGCGCACTTTATCCAAATCGGCTTGGGTATCCACCCCGCCTGGCACCTCGGCACAGGCCGGTTGCACATGAACGCCCTGGCCGTGATGCAAAATGCGCAGCTGTTCTAAGCATTCAATGTGTTCGAGCGGTGCGTTATCCCACTCGATAAAGCGATTCAGTAATGAGGCTCTGTAGGCGTAAATACCGATATGACGCCAAGCTGGATGACCCTCGGGTAAGAGATTTTGTCCCTTAGCGAAGGCGTCGCGCGGCCAGGGAATGGGCGCTCGGCTAAAGTACATTGCTTGGCCCGAACAGTCGGCCACCACCTTAACCACATTGGGGTTGATAAAATCATCCAGCAACATGATGGGCTCGCACAGGGTTGCGGCCGCAGCCGTTGGGTTGTTTGCCAAATTGTTGGCTACCTGATTAATGACTTCGGGGGGAATTAGGGGCTCGTCGCCTTGTACATTTACCAAAATTTGCTCGTCAGCAAGCCCTAATAAACTGGCGGCTTCTTGGAGTCGATCCGTTCCGGAGGCGTGTTCGGGGCTGGTCATCAGTACTTGGCCACCAAAGTTATTCACCGCCTCGGCAATTCGATCGTCATCGGTGGCTACCCAAACGGATTTTGCCTTGGAAAAACACGCTTGTTCGTAAACGCGCTGCACCATGGGCTTGCCGGCGATGTCCAGCAGAGGTTTACCAGGCAAACGACTGGACGCGTAGCGGGCGGGAATAACGACAAAAAATTCGCTCATAGTGTTTTTAGTATTCGTAAATAAGTAGAAATCAAAATATCAGCCGCCTTGGGTCTACTCACCAAAACCTAACGCTTTTTATCGCCCGCATTTGCGGCTGGTTTGGAGCGCAGCGGAAACCAGTCCGACAACATGCGCTTGTTAAGAGGCATTGGCACGCTCTGCTTCGTCTAATTTCTTTAAGGCAAACTCACCCCTTTCAGATACAGCGTGTGAGCTATCTAAAGCAAAGCGTTCGGCAAACACTCTGGCTTTTACACCCAGATTGCCCAGCTCTCGTATTAGAATCTCTGCTGAAACACGCCTAACGATGGATGAGCGATCTTCAGATGACCTTTTTAGTAAGTCTATTAGTGGAGTTTCAATATCTAACTTCCGCTCACCAACGATAGGCTTTAGCCTACCTTCACAATACCTTATATCAGTCCACACCCATTTTCGACCTTCTATCCAGAAAACCCTCCCCTCAAATAAGCTGCGGTATGCCTTAGCCCGAACCGAAGGCTGAATAGCGGATTTTGCTATTTCTTCAATCTTCCCATCAAGTATCGGAGTGCGGCCAAGCTGAGAAAAGAGTGATGGCATAGGCCCTGAAGCAGACAAAATTAATTTTGACCGAAGGGACTTTGCTATCTCTTTTTCAGAGATAATTTTTAGAAGAACCTCTTTATCTGGCTCTTCAATCCTACCCCACGAATTCCAATTGGAAAGTGCTACACATAATGCGTCAACTACATATTCAGGACCTGTCGACTTTGCTATCTCAGGGAGCTTTTCCCTTGCTGCTTTACGGACTTGAGGCACCCAATCATTGAGCCTGCGAACTGCAAGAGAAAAAAAGAAAGTATTTGGTGCAGCACCAGACAGTGCGCGCAGTGCTTTTTCGCGGTTGTAACCATCCCAGCTAATAAGGTCAAGCCAAGTTACTAACTTCTTGGGTTTTGACCATACCTTCCAATTAGAGGGAATCGATTCCCGTAGGGCTGTAGAGAATTCTGAACGAATAAACCGTTCCCAGTAATCAAAACTCGAAAGAGGCAACTGAGAAGTGACTTCAATTAGTTCAGACATATCAGCTACGAGTTTGCTACCCGAGTTTATCGAGCTAGCAAAAGTTCTCACTGCTGAAATAATCTTATCTTCCATAATCTGTGACTGTTGCACCTACTATCTCTTGCCTCTTAAAAACGAGTTTTAGGCCATAAGCTCGGCTTTTAGGCACGCATATGGCGCTGTACAAACCTGTCCATGATCGACCAAAAAGATACAGGCAAATCGGCACCCACTTGCAGATACCACCAATCGGGCCGAGCAAAACCGACACACTTTACCGCATCCTTTTCGGTCATCAACAGGGGTTGATCAAAAAACGCTGTAAAATCCTGCTCACTGTAGGCGTAGTGATCGGGGAAAATAGTGGCGAGGTGAGCAATGTCTAATCGCGACAGCGTATCAAAAAAGCGCTGTGGATTGCCGATGCCGGCAACGGCACGGTAGTTTTGAGAATTATCGAAGGCATCGAGCGACTTTCGCTCGCCCGTTTTTACGTTCACCCAAGCCTGGGGCACCAGTTCAAAGCGATAAACTGGATTAAAACCGGCAAGTACAGTCTCTCCGCCGTTTTGCAGTATGGCGTCGACTTGTTGCAATCGCTCGGCAGGTTCACGCAGTGGACCCACAGGCAAACAGTGGCCATTACCCAGTAGGCGCTTTCCATCCACCACCGCAATTTCAAAGGCTCGCGGCAAGGCGTAGTGTTGCAGGCCGTCATCGCTGATCACCACATCCACCGAATGATTTTCGCTTAACCACTCATAGGCGCGCACACGTTCTGGATCGACTACTACCGGGCAGCGTTGATTACCCAACAGTAATTTGGCTTCGTCACCACAATGGGCGACTGGTGTTTCGTGTTCAACGACCAGTGGATACGCCGGCGCACTACCACCGTATCCCCGGCTGATAATGCCAGGCGTTAGGCCCTGAGCTAAAAACCACTCCGCCAGTGCCACCACGACCGGGGTTTTGCCGGTGCCGCCCACGGCAATATTGCCCACTACAACAACGGGAGGATGATTATTTGACAGGTGTCGGCGCTGTTGTCGCTTGCCCACTTCGCGCACAAAGACGTTTTCTAAAGGCGACAACCACCGAGTCCAGGCGGGTTGATCCGCGTACCAAGAGCGCTCAACTCGGTCGGTTATCGCCTGTTTTAAGCGCTGCTTAAGGGAGATATCTCGCTTCAAGGGCAGTGTCGATGGTTGATTATTGCGGTTCGCTGGGTTGTTTGGTGGCGATGCTCAAACGCACAAACCCCAGCTGGCCGGCCACATCCATAGCCGTAACCACCGCTTGATGAGGCGTATTGGCATCGGCGGTGATTACCAGCGGGAGTGAGTTATCGCCGTTGGCCACCTCGGTTAGGGCTTTTTTAAGACTACTGGGCTTATTGTTGACCAACACATTGCCGTTAACAGAGTAGACCCCGTCTTGTGCAATCACCACATCGATGGTTTGCGGTTTTTCTCGAGACGGACTGGCCTCGGCTTCGGGTAAATCCACCGACAGATTGGTTTTTTTGGTAAAGGTTGTCGAGACCATAAAAAAGATCAGCAACAAAAACACCACATCGATGAGTGGCGTTAAATTAATGCTGTCTTCTTCTCGCGATTGGCGACGAAATTTCACGAATTAACCGCCCTACACCACTTTAACATCGACTTTGCGATCGCCGTGAATGGCGTCCACCAGCTTGACCGCTTCCTGCTCCATGGTCACCACCAAGGAATCCACTCGGCGCTGGAAAAAACGGTGGGCAATCATGGCCGGAATGGCCGTAATGAGTCCGGCTGCGGTGGTAATCAATGCCTCGGAAATACCGCCCGCCAGCGCACTGGCGTCGCCAACACCGATCAGCGTAATTGCGGTAAACACTTTAATCATGCCAATGACCGTACCCAAAAGTCCCAGCAAGGGAGCTACAGCGGCGATGGTACTGAGCGTGGGCAGGTAACGTTCCATATCGTGGATAACACTGTTGGCCGCCTCTTCGATGCTGTCTTTCATAACATCTCGACCGTGACGCGAGTTGCTGATGCCTGCGGCCAAAATAGCACCCAAAGCCGAGCCATTTTTTAACTGTTTAAGCGCCTCGGAATCCAATTGTTTGGAGCGAATACTGTTCCACACCTCGCCGAGCAAGTGTTTGGGGGCGATTTTGTCGGGGTTAAGCGTCCAAAAACGCTCCAAACTGATTCCAATTACTGCCATAGAGCAAAACAGTATCGGCAGCATTAACCAACCGCCGAGGGCAGATATTTCTGGCACTTAACAACTCCTAGATACGGGCCGAGAGCGGCCGTGAGAATGGTCAAAACTTTATTAAAATGTTTTAAAAAACAAGCCTTTGAGAAACAACGCAAAGGAAGCTTCAAACTCGGGCCAAACTGTAGCACATCAATACCAGAGCGCCCAGTGGAGCACTGCTCAAAACCACAAACGTCTCTGTTGTTGCCGCCAAGAAAAGCCGGTAACGGATTCATCCAAGCGCCAGCGGAAAACAACAGCGCCATCGGTGGCCGTGTTCCACAGCTGTGGATCGATAAGCCGAAGATAGCGTTGCACCACCGCCTCGTTGGGATGACCGTAACGATTGTTAAAACCAGCGCTAAAAACCACCGACTCTGGCGCGAGTGTGGCGATAAATCGATGACTGGACGAGGTTTTTGAACCGTGATGAGGAGCGAGCAGTATATCCACCGGCTCGATGACTTGTTCGGCCAAGTACCATTCCACCGATTTACCTACGTCTCCGCTAAACAGCACACGTCGACCTTGTGCTTGCAGTAAAAGCACGCACGATTGATCGTTGGAGGATTGTTTACTGTGTGTATCGGTTGGCCAAAGGATTGATAACTCTGCGCCCGACCAGCGCCACTGATCGCCACGCGTGCAGTTTTTTGCCGCGACCGACAGTCGATCCGGTTCGCCGCTGATAATCTCTTGCACATCAAAATTATGCACAAAAGCCTCTAAACCCGAAGCGTGATCGGCATCGCCATGGCTAATCACCAGCAGATCAATACGGGTAACGCCCAGCGAGCGTAAATACGGCGTTAACACATCTTCGGCCGCGCCAAAACTTTCGCTGTAGCTGGGCCCAAGATCATACACCAGCACTCGCCCCTCGATGAGCGCAACACTGGCCAACCCTTGGCCAACATCCAACACCGTTAGCTCGGCGTACGATGGGCGCGTGGCAACGTTGGTAAGAAAAAGCCCAATACTCGCACACAGTAAAACGCGTACCGGCCACATTAAGAGGGGTATAAACGCCAAAGCAGCGAGTAACGCCATCAGCAACCATTGCCATGGCTCGATGTAAGCGGTGGGTAACGGCACCATTGCCCACCGATCAAAAGGCTCCAGTTGGGATACGGCTTGTAACCCCGCCAGGGCTTGCCAAAACACAGACAACAATTGGCTAGTCACCCACAAGCAAGCTTTAAACAACCCAGCTAAAGCCGTTACAGTGCTGGCAAATACCGCACACAGAGCCACGGGCACCACCGCCAGCGACACAAAGGGAATGGCGATAAGGTTTACCAGTGGCGCCCAAACGCTGATGCTGCCAATGCTTACCCCAAGCGGCACTAACATCCCTAAAAAAATGCTGCCCTGCAAGCGGGCCACGCGCCAATGTGAGCGGGTACGATTAACACTGGGCAACGACACCAAAATTACCGCCACCACCGCAAACGACAACCAAAAGCCACTGCCGTGCCCCGCCAACGGATCGAGCGCTAACACCAATACCGCCGCCAACCAAAATCCCAACCAGGGTTGCTTGTGCCAACCCATAAACCAAAAGCTGTTGGCCACCAACGCCATTACCAAAGCCCGCTGTGTGGGCAATGTAAATCCGGCTAATGCAGCGTAAGCGGCGGCGAACGAGACAGAAACCACGAACGGCAAAAGTCGGCTGAACCTTTGCGTTTTTAACGCCAGTAAGCGGCTCAAAGCCGAACCGATTAATGCCCCCAATGCGGCCATTAAGCTGATGTGCAAGCCCGACACCACCAGTAAATGCAACGTGCCACTGAGGCGGAGCTGCTGCCACTGCTGATCGTTTAAACGACTTTTATCGCCAATGGTTAACGCCAAAACAGAGGCGACGATAGATTCTTCTCGGCCATGTGCGAGGAGCTTTTCGCGGATGGCCAGCCGGTGCTGGTCAATTCCTATCGATATTCGTTGGCTAAACGAGGGCGGCTGAATTGAGTCACTGATTTGCCCCTCTAGCACATAACCCGACGCGCTGTATCCCGAGCTCAGTAACCAGCGCTGGTAATCAAAGCCCGCTGGATTAACCAAACCCCGAGGCCGGCGCAGCTTTACCAGCAAACATAAAGGCTTGCCAGGAACCACTGACTGAACCAACCCCACATCCATATTCTTTAACCACCAACTCAAGCGGAGTGTTTCCAGCTCAACGGTGTTGCTCCCTGCCGCTGACGGCACCGACGCTTTACAAGCATCGATGGTTGGCGACACGCTCGACAAATTCTGCGCCGATTGCACCTTCAAATCGAAACGCCAGCGCGCTTGATCCGCCGAGTCACCCTCCCCCGTTTGCTCAGGTAAACCTTTAACCCAGCCTTTAACCAAAACAGGTTCGCCCTCAAGCTCGGCCGGCAATTGCTGCTGGATAAGCTGACCACACAAAATCGTTGCGATCACCCCACCCGCTGCTAAGCCCAGACACCCCCACACCAAGGGCATTATCCGTTGATGAAAAATAAAACACCCGATCGCCAGCAGCGAGGCCAAAACCGCTGCGCCGACGATGAGTGGCGTGGTGAGCGCAGGCAAGCGAGGCAAGTAACTCACAGCCAGCATGGCCAGGGCCATTGAAAATAGGAAAACCTTCATGGCCACCTAAAGCAATTGATATATCAGCGAAGAAAGCACTGCGATACTCGCAGCATGGGAATAGTTAATCAGCGTTACATCAAATAATTCGGCGCACAAAACAACAGTCTATGGATTAAAAGTTGTATCAATTGGCCCGCCAAATGGGTAGTGATCACCGGTGCTTAATAGTGTCAGGGATGATTAAAAAAACGATATAGAGATCAGAAAAGATTCCCGGCATAATACGCGCCCTTGCAGTAACCACCGGCCCAAGAATGGCGCGCAAACTTATAAAACGCTGGATGCCAGATCCAGCCAAGCTCAAGCAATACAAAGCTTTATCCTTTTTAGGCGAGGTGTTACACGACCCCAACTTGTTTCACCTAAACCGTCACTCTGTATCGGTTGCCTTTCTGTTTGGACTGTTTTGTGCTTTTTTTCCATTTCCCGGCCAGATGGTACTCGGGGCAATTTTGGCGTGGTATTTTCGCTGTAACCTACCCATTACAATCGCGCTAATCTGGATTACCAATCCCTTTACGATAGGTCCAATTTTCTTTTCCACCTACAAACTGGGAACCTGGATACTGGGCTCGCCCATGGTGAGTTTCGAGATTGAATTAACCTGGGAGTGGGTCTCTACCGAGCTTTCCAATATCTGGGCACCGCTGCTGGTCGGCTCGTTGCTAACGGGAGTTACCTCGGGAATTTTGGGCTATTTTGCCATGCAGGGTTTTTGGCGCTGGACGGTGGCCAGAAATTGGAATATTCGCAAGAAAAAGCGCGCTGCAGCGCAGCTGGAAGACAGTAACGGCGAATAGTGGCTGGTGAATAGAATCGCAGCTCTTAATCCTCAACCCCCAGTCCTGCAAGCCAATCCCCAAGTTTAATCTAGTCGTACCTTAACGCATCGGCCGGTTGCACGCGGCTTGCCCGCCAAGCGGGATACAGCGAGGCCAACAAGCTTAAGATCACCGCCGTTACTGCGATGGCCAGTGTGTCGCCAGCGCGTACATCAATGGGCAAATAGCTAACCGGGTAAATGTCGGAGGTTAACAGCTCAGCCCCCACGATAAATTCGATCGCTTCCACAGCACTACCAGCAACCTGAGTGAGCAACAGCCCGATTAACAAGCCCAATCCCGTGCCAATCAATCCGATCATCAGCCCCTGAACCATAAAAATCGACAAAATCTCGCCCGGGCTGGCTCCCAAGGTGCGTAAAATAGCGATGTTGGCTTGTTTTTCAACCACCGACAGCACCAGCGTGGACACCACGTTAAACACCGCAATACCAATAATTAACACCAACAACAACCACACCAAACTGCTCGATGTTTGCACAGCGTGGTAAAGATTGCCGTGTGTACGGGTCCAGTTACTGACGTAATGACCGTAGGGCAAGGCATTAACAATGCGACTGGCCACAAACGGCGCATCGAACAAATCGTTTAATCGCAAGCGAATACCCGATACCGTACCGGGCGTGGCGGCCAGCTCGCTGGCAGACTCCAGGGCCATTAACCCCATGCCCTGATCCAACTCAGTGCCGGTGTTAATCAATCCGATAAGTCGCAATACTTTTACACCGGCAGCACGACCGGAGCGATTGGGCTTAGGCACCACCAGCGACACCGAATCACCCACCGTTAAGCCGAGTTTCTCTGCCAAACCACCGCCCAGTAGCAGGGTTTCTGGCTCACTGGCGAGTCGCTCCAGTAAGCCATCGTCAATATGATGGGCAATGGTTGATACGTGTTTTTCCAGCACCGCATCCACACCGTAAACCAGCACGGGTTCGACATTGCCACCGCGATTAATCAAGCCCTCTAACTGCACAAACGGAGCCATGGCCGGCGCGGAATTGGCCACGGGTATTTGCTTAAGCGTGTTGATGGTTGCTTGCCAGTCGTCGATGCCCTGGCGATGGTAAATGGATACCTGAGGCACCACGGATAAAATATTGGTGCGCAGCTCTCGATCAAAACCGTTCATAACGGCCACCACTAACACCAACAACGCCACGCCCATAACCAGCCCCGCCACCGACACCGACGAGATAAAACTCATCATTTGGCTGCCTTTGGCCCCGGTTCCAAAGCGAATGCCAACAAACCAAGCTAAGCGGACGACAGAATCCTTCATGCGCTGGCCTCGCCCGCCTCAACGATTTGCCCGTCGGATAAATACAGCACGCGATCCATACTTTGGGCCAGTTTTTCATCGTGGGTGACAATGACAAAACTGGTTTGCAATTGCTCGTTCAGCTCCGCCATCAGGCTTTGAATAGATTGCGCCGTGCGCGTATCCAAATTACCGGTAGGCTCATCCATAAAAACGCAACTGGGCGAGGTGACCAACGCTCGAGCAATGGCCACGCGCTGGCGCTCGCCACCGGATAACTCAGAGGGTTTGTGCTGGGCGCGCTCGGCCAGCCCCACTTGCTGCAACATCGTCAGGGCTTTTTCGCGCGCCGATTGCCTGCCCATTTTGCCAATGAGCAGCGGCATCATTACGTTTTCTAAAGCGCTGAATTCGGGCAGCAGGTGATGAAATTGATAAACAAACCCCATAAAGCGATTGCGCAGCAATCCGCGCTGTTTTTCGTTGAGTTGAGTCAGCGAGTTGCCCTGCAACATCACCTCGCCTTCCGAGGGTAAATCCAAGCCGCCCAATAAATTCAACAAAGTCGATTTACCCGCGCCGGATGCGCCAACAATGGCCACCGTTTCTCCGGCCGCAATGGACAAATTAACGCCGTTCAGTACCGTTAGTGATTGCGGTCCTTGGCGGTAGGTTTTTACTAAATTGGAACACACCAACACAGGTGCGGTGGACGTAGAATTTGTCATGGTGAAATCAGTCGTACCTTAGGGCTTCGGCCGGTTGAATTTTGGCCGCCTGATAGGCCGGGAACAAAGTCGCCAGCAAACTTAAAATCAAACCGGCCAGCAGCACCAACAACGCATCTTGCCAGTGCCAAACCGACGGCAATTTGGATACAAAATAAATACTCGGGTCGAACACCTGAGCGTTAAAAATCTGCTCAAACCAACTCACAATCTCGCCGATGTAAATGCCAACGACGGTACCCAAAACACTGCCAATGAGCACGCCAATGGCTCCCACCGCCAAGCCTTGTACCACAAACACGGCCATAATTTGTCGCGCCGTCATACCCATGGTGCGCAATACTGCGATGTTGGCTCGTTTATCGGCGACCATTAAAATTAGGCTGGTGATGATGTTAAACGCTGCCACTGCAACGATGATCATCAACAGGCAACCGACGACAATTTTCTCCATTTTTACGGCACGAAATAGCCCGCCTTGGGTTTGGCTCCAATCGGTAACCGTTAAATCGGAGTAATTTCCGCCATCGTCTAATTGCTGTTTAACATTGGCCAAAATAGAAGACGCCCGATATAGATTTTCGGTACGCACGCGCACGCCATCGGCGGGTTGGCTGCGGCGATAAAGTTTTTGCGCATCTTGAATATTGAGCATAACCAACGTGTGATCCTGCTGGGCGCCCACTTCAAATACACCGCGCACAGTTACCCGCTTTTGCCGCGGATAGACACCGGCGGGCGTAATACTGAATTGGGGTAATACCAGGAGTAATTTGTCGCCGGTGGTAACCCCCAAATAGCGCGCTAAAATTCGGCCAATAACAATACCGAATTCACCGGGCTCCAGTGCATCCAGTGATCCCACCAACATTTTATCGCCAATTTCCGATACGGAACGCTCGGCGCTGGGATCGATGCCCTGCACTTCTACGCCCTGAATACCGTACCCGTAGCTGATCAAGCCCACGCCTTCGATAAAAGGCGCACTGGCCACAACACCGGGTACTTGGTTAATATCGTTGCTAAGATTTTGCCATTGATTAACGCCCTGCTCCGATTGCACAAAACCGTGCGGCACGGCACTTAGAATACGGCGCTTGATTTGATCGTCGAAGCCGTTCATTACCGACAACACCACAATCAAGGCGAAGCTGCCAAAGGCCATACCAAAGAGAGAAAATACAGAAACAAAAGAAATAAACTGGTTGCGCCGTTTGGCTTTTAAATAACGCAAACCAATGTAAATCGATAGAGGCATCGCAGCGGTCATCAGAAGAAAATCAACAGGCCCTAACGCTTAGAACAACCGGAAATGCCCAAATAAAATTGGCAGACACTCTGTTTAAACCCGGGGATGAATTACTCATTTTTGTGGAAGGGATGATACAGATTACTCAGTCTTTGTCGATGCACACGTGCTAAGCTTGCCACAGGCGCGCCGTTTGTCGCCGGAACCTCTGGGTTAATCCGAGGTACCGGTTGCTCGTTACGCCGATTAATCAAAAACAACCCGGATAGTTTTCACCGGGCGAGCAAAAAAGGTAGAAAGCATTGTTTATAGCCAACACTCTTCATTCTGCACTGGCCAAATTTGCCATCGCGGCCACACTGGTTAGTCTGGCCTTTACCAGCCAGGCTCAATCGCTGGAAATTCCCGTTGGGCAACAAGGCGGCAATACCGCCGGATTAAGTTTACCGAGCTTGGGCATGAGCCAAACCTTTGTTGAGGATAATTTTGGCGCGCCCAACGCCACTAGAGGGCCAGTCGGCGATCCGCCCATTACCACTTGGGTGTACGATGGCTACACAGTTTACTTTGAGTACAATATTGTCATCCACACAGTGTTAAAACACCGCCCGGTGAATTAACCCACTCAGTCCTCGCCTCGCCACACAACATGGCCACCGCTCGCCTTGGCAATGGCATCCAGCGTTTGTTCGTGAATCGCCAGTTCATCACTGCTGGCGGTTACCACTGGCAGACGCAACCCGTCTCGATTTAAACGCCGAATTCTGGAACCAGATTGACCGCCATCGCCGGAATCGTCCTGGTCGGCCCCCAAACCCAGAGAGGTTTGGCCGCCGGTCATTAGCAGATACACGTCCGCTAAGATTTCCGCATCGAGCAACGCCCCGTGCAGCTCGCGCGCGGAGTTATCAACAAAATACCGCTTACACAACGCATCCAAATTGTTCTTTTGGCCGGGGTGCTTTTCCCGCGCCATGGCCAGAGTATCCAGCACAGTACAGTGATCGGTAATACTGCCCAAACCGGCATTTAACAGGCCAAATTCGTGGTTGATAAACCCCACGTCAAACGGTGCATTGTGAATAACGAGCTGCGCGCCTTTTACAAAATCCAGGAATTCTTGGGCAATTTGCTTAAATTTTGGCTTATCGACCAAAAACTCATTGGTAATGCCGTGCACATCAATGGCTTCCTGTTCCACCTCGCGCTCGGGATGGATGTACTGATGGTAATGGCGATTGGTGAATTTTCTATCGACCAATTCCACACAACCTATTTCGATAATGCGATGTCCCTGTTTGGGATCAATACCGGTGGTTTCTGTATCGAGAACAATTTGGCGCACGTAAACCTCAATAACTGATTTTTTATTCGGTGGATTTTATCAACAAAGGCCAGCTACAACTCATCAATGCCACGATTGGCTAATTGATCGGCAATTTCGTTTTCTCTGTGACCGGCATGGCCCTTCACCCAGTGCCACTCAACCTGATGGCGGTCGGCGGCGGCCTCCAGCCTCTGCCAGAGATCAGCGTTTTTAACCGGCGACTTGCTGGCGGTTTTCCAACCGTTGCGCTTCCATTTGTGAATCCAATCGGTAACGCCCTGACGAACGTACTGGGAGTCGGTGGTGATGTCCACCCGGCAGGGTTCTTTGAGGGCTTCTAATCCCTCGATGGCCGCGCGCAGCTCCATGCGATTGTTGGTTGTATCCGGCTCGCCGCCGTAGAGCGACTTTTCTTTGTCTTGGTAGCGCAACAGTGCACCCCAGCCTCCCGGACCAGGGTTACCACGGCAGGCACCGTCGGTAAAGATTTCTATAGATTTCAAAGGATTAGCTCACTGATCACAAACCCGAGCAACAAGCTCGGGGTTATTGTCGTCGGTTAAAGCCGATCGAGAGGCGACTTTACCCACCGAGAAGCCGGAAATGGGTTTTACCGGTTTCCACTGTGGTTTGAGGGGAATGGCCGAGCCCTGCTCTTTGCGGGCAATAACCACATAGAATCCGCCAAACGGATTTAGAATTCGCTCGCCGATGGGCTCAAACCAACGGCTTTTGTCGAGGAAAAACTGATTGTTAATGGGCAAGCGGAAAAGGCCTTTTTCGGTTCGCACCGGCTCACAATCCAACACCCGCAGCCAATCGATAATACGCGACATTCGTACCGCGTGGCCGCGTTGATAGGGCCTGCGTTGGACAAATCGGGTAACCATTCGCGATGCGCCCATCAAACTCACTGGATTAAAGCCCACGATGACCACATGACCGTGGGGGACCACCGAACGCACCACTTCGCGCAGCAGCTTATGGGGTTTTTCTGCAAAATCAATCACATGGTGCAATATCGCCACATCGATGGAGCCCTTCTCCAGCGGCAATTGCTCGTAATTGCACACGCCGGAGTATGCCTCGCCGCTATTCATCAAGGGGTGCAAACCAAAACAGTGGTTAACCTTGCTGTGATCGTACAATTTTAGGGTGCGATCCACACTTAACTGCAGCAGGTGGTAACCAAATAAGTACCCCAAGGCGCGATCGATAACGGCCTTTTCGGATTGGAGCACACTGGCCCCCAAAGGCGATTGAAACCACTGTTCAATGCTCGGCGCTAGTTGGCTGATATCTGTTACCCCAAAGCGAGAGCGATAGCCCTCTCTAAGCGACTGGGGCAGCAGGTGTTTTTGCTCAAAAAAATGTTTATCGGGCATTGTTTAAGTGTGGCCCTACCCGCTTGTGGCGATTGGGGGCTTACACTGGCTCCTACATGTTGGTAGCATTTTGCCAAATGGACAATCTAACCCACGGCGCCCACATTATGACTCAGCCCAGTGTAACGCTCCAGACAGACACCTTAAAAATTTTTGCCATTCCTGCTTTTAATGATAATTACATTTGGCTAATAAACGATACCAAAGCCCAGCAAAGTTGGGTGGTAGACCCAGGGGATGGCCACGCAGTTTTGGATTTTTTAAACAATACGAATGTGGCACAACTGGCCGGGGTTTTAGTCACCCATCATCACGCTGACCATATTGGCGGCATCAATACGCTGCTTGCGCAAATGCCGGATTTGGCCGTTTACGGATTGACCACACAGCGCATTCCTATGGTGAATTGCCCCGTTAAAGCCGGTGATCAAATTACGCTTTCACCCGACTTTCAATTAACCGTACTTGATGTACCCGGCCATACCAACGATCATATTGCTTTTTATTTTGAGCACCCCACGGCTCCCGCGCTTTTTTGTGGTGATACGATATTTTCTTCGGGTTGTGGCCGATTATTTGAAGGCACACCCGCCACCATGCGCAACACAATGCAACAACTGCGCGAGTTGCCGCCCGCCACTAAAATATATTGCGCCCATGAATACACTCAAGCCAATTTAGCGTTTGCCCTAGCCGTGGAGCCAGAAAACACGGCACTGCAAAACAAACAACATCAAGTGGATAAATTGCGCCAGGATGGTATTCCCAGTATCCCCACAACCCTGGCCACCGAGCTGGAGACCAATCCATTTTTACGTTGGGACCAGCCCAGTGTTATCGCCGCGGCTATACAGCAAGGTGCCAGCAACGATGCAGCCGATACCGTATTTGCCACAATTCGTCACTGGAAAGACAATTTCTAAAAGAACCTGTGTAATGAACCAGGGCGCAAGAAAAAGGTCTAGCCTTTAGATTTTACGTTGCGCGCTTTTAATCTTAAAATTTTGCCTCAAACTTTTAAGCAAAAATAACGGACCTAAATAACGGACCTTAAGCAGCGTAAAAATACGTTGAGCCCAACAGTAACAACATAAAAAAGTAATTACGCGTAATTTTATTGATAATTTTAAGCTGCCACAAAAATACGAAGATAAAGTACGAAAGCCTATGCTAGACATTAAATCTCTTTTGACCGTAACCGGGGCCTGTGTTTGTCTTTTGGCCTGCCAAACCCAACAAATTCAATCAACCAATCAGTTAGCCAATCCTCCTGCCGAAGAAAACGTCACCGTCGTAACAGAGCCTCCCGAGCCCAAACTTTGCACCATCGAAGAGTACGGCGATCCACAATTTGAACTCAACCAAAACCTGGTTTTATGGCAACGGATTCGCGATGGCTACGCTATTCCCGACTCCAACCACCGGCGCATTCAAAATTATTTAAATTGGTATCAACGCAACCCAGGATATTTAGATCGAGTCAGTGAACGCGGCGAGCCGTACCTTTTTTATATCGTAGAAGAATTGGAAAAAGCCGGCCTGCCCCTAGAATTAGCGCTTTTGCCCATCGTTGAGAGCGCATTCGATCCATTTGCTTATTCGCACGGTCGAGCCGCAGGCATGTGGCAGTTTGTTCCCGGTACCGCCAAACATTACGGTTTAAAACAAAATTGGTGGTACGACGGGCGTCGCGATATTGTCGCCTCCACCGAGGCGGCCATTACCTATCTCACTTATCTTAGAGACTTTTTTGATGGCGATTGGCTAATGGCTCTGGCGGCATACAATTCGGGAGAAGGCACTGTGCGACGGGCCATTCGTAAAAATCGTCGCGCAGGTAAAAACGACGACTACTGGTCGCTCAATTTACCGCGAGAAACCGCCGCCTACGTACCGCAGTTGTTGGCGTTAGCCAAAATTGTTGGCAACCCAGAGCACTACCAAATTAGCCTGCGCCCGATTGATAATCGTGCTCAATTCCAAAAAGTACCCATTGGCTCACAAATCGATCTATCCCAAGCAGCCGAATTGGCCGAAATCGATATCGAAACCCTGTACCGATTTAACCCCGGCTTTAACCGCTGGGCTACCGATCCCACCGGCCCCCACGAACTATTAATTCCCGTGGAAAAAACCACGGCTTTTGTTAATAATTTATCGCAACTCAGCCCTGAAAAACGCGTCGGTTGGGAGCGATACACCATTCAAAGAGGCGACTCATTAATTACCATCGCCCAAAAATTTAATACCGAAGTGGCCACCTTAAAATCCGTTAATGGACTCAACGGCCATATTATCCGCGCTGGCCAAGCGCTGATGATTCCGGTTGCTTTGTCGTCCGATCAACACTATTCGCTTAGCGCCGATCAACGCTTGGCGAAACGCCAAAACCGCAACCCCACAGGTAACCGACGTAAAACCACTTACCTTACTCAGTCGGGAGATTCACTGTGGGTAATAGCACGAAAATTTAATGTGGGCGTACGACAATTAGCTAAGTGGAATGGCATGGCTCCCACCGACCCGCTTTCGGTAAACAAGGAGCTGGTAGTCTGGTTAAAACCGAATCAAAATACCGCACTGGCCGATCAAACCCGCGATAACAATGCCATTGTTAGAAAGGTGCATTACCGGGTGCGCAACGGCGATTCCTTTGCTCGAATTGCTCAAAAATTTAATCTCACCATTGCCGACATTAAAAAATGGAACACCAATCGAGCCCGGCAAAAATATTTACAGCCCGGTGATTCGTTAACGTTGTTTGTAGACGTTAAAAATATTAATTAAATTTACGGCAACGAGTTTTGCAGTGGATAAACACAACGAATACCATTAGATCCGTACAAATCCGGATTACCCAAGATTGGTTTGGCGTATCGATTGGATACTCGTTGTGCCCAATGCTTTTCGTCCCAAGAGCCGCCTCGAATGGTTTTAAGCGTTCCCGATTCGGGGCCAGTTAATATATTTTGGCGGTGAAATTTTTCGTAAGCGTCTTCATGGTACCAGTCCATAACCCATTCGCTGGTACCACCCACCATGTCGTAAATCCCAAAAGAATTGGGCGCAAAGCTATTGCGGGGCCAGCTTAAATCTCGCCAACAACCGTCAGTTTCTGTGTCTGACTCGTTGGGTAAACCAGGATCCATGACCGCCCGCTGGCAATTGGCGGGCTCAAATCCCCAAGGGTATGGTGTAGTTGTACCGGCACGAGCGGCTTTTTCCCACTCCACCTCGTACGCTAAACGCCCCCCTCGCCAAGCGCAATAATTACTCGCCTGCTGCCAATTTACACAATTGACGGGGTAATTATCTCGGCCGGGAGCGTTATAGTTACAGTAATGTGTTCTACGGAAATCAAACGGTGGACTGCACTGATCAGCTTTAACACATTGGCGATATTCTTGTACTGAGGTTTCGGAAATATCGATTGCAAAAGCGGGTACGAATACCGTTACTCCGCCGGGTTTTCCTTCATCTTTATTGCAAAGTTTATCGCCACTAGAGCAGCCTAAGGAAAATTCACCGGCATCAATGGTGACTCGCGTAGGAAACGGCAGCGCTTCTGCGTTGGTATTAATCGATAAAACAAACAAAAAACAGGCCCGAACCCAGATATTGGCCATAGAGATTTACCCATTTAAATTCTACAGAAAAAACGATTAACCATTTCGCAATCGTTTACAAAAAATGGGCATTATATAGCCAAGACGTATACCACAGGTGGGTTTTGAGAAAAAGTGATTAAAAAGCCAAATTTAATGCGAAAATAAATTCCGCTGGTCATAATTTTTGTAAATTAAATTTAGTAAACGATATGAATTTAACGTAATGAATTTAACTCATTGAATTTAACGTAATGAATTTAACGCAAAGAAACCTCTGAGTTAATCAGAAATTCCTAAACAGTAAAACACCGTCAAACCACAAAACGCCCTACCGTTTTATTAAGACCAACAGACATTTCCGACATAGTCGACGCCACTGTGGCTGTTTGTTTTGAATTCTCTAAAACCTGGGTGGACAATTCGTTTAACGTGTTAACATTGCGGGTAATTTCATCGGTAACGTAACTTTGCTCTTCCGTGGCGGAGGCAATTTGAATAACAATATCGCCGGTTTTTGTAATGGCATCGGTTAATGATTCTAATCGCGTCTGCAATAATTTAGATTGCTCGGTCACATCCGTCATTTGACTCGTACCCGCCTCCATGGCCGACACTGCTTGATTTACACCGGATTCCAAACTACTGATCATATTTTGAATGTCTTGTGTCGACTGTTGAGTTCTACTCGCCAAGGTTCGCACTTCATCAGCCACCACAGCAAACCCGCGCCCCTGTTCGCCCGCCCTGGCCGCTTCGATCGCCGCGTTTAATGCCAATAAATTGGTTTGCTCCGCAATGCCTTTAATCACGTCCAGTACCTGAACAATGTTGGCGGATTCGTTAGCCAAATTGGAAATTACCGTGCTGGCGCTTTGCACAGTATTCGACAAACCTGAGACTTTAACCACAGTATCGTCAACGGTAAGTTTTGTTTCTTGCGCGGTGGACGTTGCTTCGGTAGTTTCCGACTGAGCTTTTTGAGCATTACCGGCAATCTCGTGTATGGCGTAGCTCATTTCGTTAACAGCCGATGCGATTTGAGTGAGATTATCGTTTTGTGTTGAAACGATACCATTGCTATTGGTTACCGAACTGTTGAGTGTTGAAACAGTACCATCCATCGTTTTTGCATCTTCTTTAATCATTTTAACCATCTGCTGTAAACAATCTAAAAAAAGATTAAATCGATTGGCCAGGTCGGACAGCTCATCTTTACCGCTGCCATCTAAGCGAGTTTTTAAATCACCCTCGCCTTCACTCAGTTGTTTTACGCGAGTAATCAAGGCGTTAATTCGATAAGTGATTAATTTAGGCGATAAAAATAGATTGACTGCACTTGCAATTAACACGGCAACTAGCATTACCAGCATGCCACTAAATTGTTGATCGGCTCGCTGCTGAGCTTGATTAGCCAAATTATCTGCCTCGGCCTTTACTGCTTCCACACTAACATCGTAGTGACTTCTTAAAGTTTCGAACAAGCCGAGTACTTCAGTTCTATTTTTATTGGCCGCTTGCTGTACATTACCTGACTCAGCAAGTTTGATCACTTGATCTGCCTGATCAAACCAATTTTGATAGTCCCGATTGAACGAACGCGATGACTCCAACGCTTTGGGGTAATTGGCTAAGAGACCACGCATTGACTCCATTCGATCAAACGCTTGCTGAGCGTTATCATAAAAACTGTCTTTAGCCGATTGGGTATTATTTTCATTCAACAGGTAGCCATCAATTAACTCATTGCTTGCTGTCAGTGCTTGGTACAAATCGCGGTCGGCGTTTAAGCCAAGATCAATCGCATTGATAAAAACATTCTGCAGCTCTCGCGAGTCTCTGGCTAATTTTTGGCTGTTAATAATTGCGTACATATTACCTAATATCACCAAAAGGGCAATTGCCACCGTAGGAATCGCCAACTTTTTTTGAATCGTTAAGTTTTTCAAACTCATAACAAATACCAATTTTGGGTGTTATCAATATCGCTAAAGTTAATATTAAGCACATTAAGCTTGCTGTTCGTGGGTTCGCTTTCGCTTGCTAATTCATTGATGGCGTCTAATGTAATTGATTATAGATAACGCGATTAACAACCGGTACTTTTCATGAAATCTATTTTTGCATCAGCCTATTTTTTGTTGTTATCGACCGTATCGCTTTTTTGTTTAGCAAGTTCTAACTTAGGTGTGGTTTACGCCAAGCTGAATGTCAACGCACAGCATAGCGAAGAACAAAGCGAAAGCTTTACAGAGATTCGTAGCAACAACTCATGGATTGGTATAAAAGGTGAAGTACCCGCAGAGGAAGGTATAACGGCGGTTTATCGCTTGGAATGGAAAGTTGATATTACCGGCGAAGGCAACGAATCCCTCACCGAACGGCCACAATACGTTGGAGTTCGGTCCAAGCTGGGCGAGGTTACATTGGGCAGACATTTTACCGCACTGTGGATGGCCCAGGGAAGATCCGATTTGTTCAACCAGTACGAGGGCGATATAAAAACCATTTGGGCTGGCGAAAACCGTTTATCGGATGTTGCCACCTATACCAGTCCGAGTTATCAAAAATTCCGCCTTATTGGAACCTATCAAGCCGAAAAAATGCACAAGGCGATGCTGCGGCATCCGTGGAAGTATTTTACGGAGATCGAAACTTAAAAAATAGCCAAATTTTTGCCGCGATTGCACAGGATTTTGATGTAAAAGGACAGGACGTAACCCGCGCGAACATTCAATTTAAATTAGGTGCATCTAAACTAGCATTAATGGTGCAACAACAAAAGCCTACTGCAAACGGATTAGCGGCAGGAGCCGCTGAGCTAAAAGAGGAGCGCGAGCGGCGAACGGGTGCTCTTATCAGTTACAGCTATCCAATACAGCAGTGGACTTTGCTTGGCCAATATCAAACACTCGAAGACGACTCCATATTCAACCTAGGAGTTGATTACCACTTTAGTAAACAAACCAAAATTTACTTTTGGCATGCTGCGATTGATCGAGAAGGTAACGACACCAATAATTATTTAGCTTTAGGATTTCAACATAAATTGTCGAAGCATTTTTAGCATTAGCCCAAAGACTCGTAAAATAAAACTTCGCTTATAACGATGCTAACTCTGCGATTCTCCAACCACCAGCTGATTAGCCACTCGCCGCGCCAGCGGAGCAATTAATAAAATAATGGGATAGGCAATAACGAAAGCGATTAGCCAACTTTTTAACCAAATAAATACAAATTCATCAACCCAACCAATATTAATCGCTAAAATAATACCCGACATAATACCTGACATCATAGCGGCCATAATTAGCGAAAACACGTAAGGATAGTATTTTTGGGGAATCATTATTGACTTCTACCTATCTAAAATTTTTAAATCTTATATTTTACTGAGCTACACGATACGCAAAACTTAAGCGCTTAAACGAGAACATCAGCCACTTACCCATTGTGTTTAAAAAACACAACTAAAACGCTGAGACGCCTCAAACATCTGAGGAATCTCAAACGCTATAACTTTCAATATATTCATCAAAAAACAGGTTACACTCAGCCAATTCGTTTAAATTTGTTAAAACTTTACGGCCATTAGCTGGCCACAACAACGTCTGAGTACAACGCTAACGTTGTTTTTAATTCCGATAACAACTCAGCATTGGTGATGGATTGACTGTCGCGATCAAAGTTATCGTTAAAGCTTGGTAATAAAAACGTGCCAATAACATTACCATCAAAATACTTGGCGGTGTCTACTGCGATACGTAGCACGTTTTTTCCACCGCCGGGGCCAATAGAAGTTGCCATCATAATAGTGGGTTTGCCCTGATAAACCTGCCTATTGATTCGGCTGGCCCAGTCAAACAAATTTTTATAGGCCGCGACGAAATTGTAGTTGTGTTCCGCATAGGAAATCAACAGCGCATCGGCGTTAGCGATTTTGGCTAAGAATTGCTCGGCTGCTCTGGGTGCGCCCTGCTCAGCTTCCAAATCCTGACTGAACATAGGCACCTCGTAATCATTTATATCTAAAATCTCAACCGTATGCTCCTCTAACAATTGAGATGATAAACTGACTAACGCTTTATTAATGGACTTTGTACTGTTACTGGCGGCAAATGCTAATATTTTCATGTGTTGTGTTTCCTTCGGTGAAATAAAATTTAAATTGAACCCAATTTACCTTCGGCGTGATCTTGCAACAGCGTGTTTATTTCGGCCTGTGACGACATAACAAACGGCCCCTGCTGAACAAAATTTTCTCGAACGGGAACGCCCTCAACCAATGCAAAATGCGCTTGGTCGGTGCTTGCCAATTTAATGAGTGGTACTAGCTGCATAGGGTTGATAGCAATAGACTGGCCTTTTACCAACTGAATACGTTGCTCTCCCGCAGTTAGGTTTAACTCCCCATCCACACAGTAAATCCATGTATTGCAGCCGGTGCTGGGTTGGTGTTGAAATTCACCCTGGTCGAGAAAACCATCAAGAATAGTCAACGGTATATGAGGCGATACTGCCCCTTTCACTCCACAGCTCTGGCCAGCAACCAATCTTACTCGCCAGCCTGGGCCGGTTAAATGCGGCATGTTACTGGCTTTAACGTGCAACGATTCGGGCTCACTGTGCTTTAAGCGCGCGGGTAAATTTACGAACATTTGCAAGCCGTGTGTTTTGGCACCCGCAAGTGGTGCTTCGTCGTGCACAGCGCCTTTACCCGCATGCAACCAGTAAAGGTCACCCGGTTGTAAATCTATGTCGTTGCCGAGCGAGTCACGATTATTAAAAGCACCTACGCTGTCTTCAAACAGTACAGAAACCGCCGCCAAGCCGGCATGGGGATGCGCGCCAAAAGTCGAGTCTGTCATGGTGTAATGATCCACCATAACCAATGGATCCATTAGTCCGCGAAACGCGGGATGTCTAAAACTCAGTGCTTTAAAATCACTGCCGACAGCAAACGGCTTGCCGGTAATTACGTCACTGCTCAAGTCACCAAGGCGAGTTTCTGTGTATTCTGCGAATTGCGTATTCATAGTGGTTAATGCCTCTTTGGCTGTATCGATTGAATGACCTAAAGATAGCAGTGGAACAATGCTTGTATAAATAGCCAAATATTGAATGCTTTGTTCTATTTATGGAACAATGGACAAAATTCGTGGAATACAACGGCTTATGATTGATCTCAACGACTACTTCTATTTCGCCCAAGTGGTGGAAAAACAGGGCTTTACCGCCGCAGCCGACGCTCTGGGGTTGCCCAAGTCACGCCTGAGCCGGCACGTTAGGCAACTGGAAGAGCGTTTGGAAGTTCGGCTTATTCAGCGAACCTCAAGGCATTTTGCAGTTACCGATTTTGGCCAAACCTTCTATTACCATGCGCGCAAATTACTGGATGAAATGGAGAATGCAGAATCGGAAATACGCCGTAAAAAAAACAGTTTAGTGGGCCAAGTTTCTATTAGTTGCTCAATTGGTATAGCGCAATTTGCTCTCAACGATCTAATTACGCAATTTTTATCCGACAACCCCGGAGTAAATATTGCCCAACAGGTAGCCAACCAACACACCAATTTAATTGAGCAAGGCATAGATTTAGCCATTCGCGCACATTCGGGCAACTTACCGGATTCGAGCTTGATTCAACGCAGCCTTGCTCGTGTTACCTGGCACCTCTACGCCGCTCCGGCGTATCTTGAATCGCTGGGTACACCAGAAGCCCCCGAGGATTTAGCCGATTTACACAGCTTAGATTTAGGCTGGCGAGCCAAACCAGAGAAATGGCAGCTCACCCACAACCACGGCGCAACTGCAGAGATTAATCACCAACCGAGATTGTGGAGCGAAGATATGGGCACGCTTAAACACGCCGCCTGCAGGGGATTGGGCGTGGTTGCCCTACCCGACTATACAGTGGCTTCGGAACTGGCCAGCGGACAATTACAATGCGTTTTACCCGAATGGGTTGCCGATGACGCTACCGTAAGCTTGGTTACCCCTTCACGGGTTGGCAGTAATCCAACAGTGCAAGCTTTGGTGAGTTTTTTGATTAGTGAATTTCCCAAAGCCGTGAGTTAAATAGCTTAGGAAACTCCACCACGTACGTTAGTAGATATCGGTTTTATTATTGAATTAAGAATTCAAACTCCACACATAAACCGCTTTAGCTATATTGCCACGCCCTTCATAGGTTAACGACTGACAAAACTGCCGAACTAATTCAATGCCTCGGCCGTGCAGCAGTTTTTCTACCTCTGGCTTATGTTCATTTTCGTAATCAAATCCTGGGCCACTGTCTTCTACTACCACTTGCAAACGGCCGGAATTACCCATCGTAAACAAATGTAATCGAATTTTTACGTATCCCGTTTGTAAACGAGCCAGCTTTTTATCTCTCTCTTGATAATAATCGGTAAAACTATTACCACAACTTTTTTGCAACGACGACAAACCTAACAAACCGTGATCAACGGCATTAGTGTAAAGTTCAGTGAGCACAGTAAATAACGATGTGGCTTTGGAACCCAATCCTGGCACCTGGGTTAATAGCGTCATTAACGCCGGAATGGGATCGAAAGATCGAAAAGTAGGAGGTTTAATTTCGAATTCAAATTGCCAATCCAGCGGACCTTTAACGATTTTTGATTGGGTAATAACTTCTGATGAGGCCGCAGGTTGTTGTGTGAGAATCTCGACCAAAGAAATATCATCGGTATTTTGATCTTCACCAAGATGATGGCGGACTAGATTTAACAATTTATCAAAGAATTGACTCTTATCGCCCGGTGGCAAATCTTCCATCAGTTGGTTGAGATGATTTTGATTAAAGCGCTCGCCCTGGGCATTGCGAGAATCGAAAATACCGTCAGTCCAAATTATAAGCCGATCTTGCTCCGTAAAATTTAATTGCGTGCATTCTTCCGAAAATTTTTCACCAATATCGATCCCCAGCGGTAAGCTGGTAGACGGTAACGGCACTGGTTTTTGTTGGTCGTGCGGCAAAAAATAGCCGGTTGGCTGCCCGCCGTTCCAAACACTCAATTGTTGTCGAGTAAAATCCACCTCGATACAAAACGCACAACAAAATAATCCACGCGGTAACATTGCGTGCATCTTCTCATTGAGTTCTCTTAAAATATCGGTTTGAGAAAACCCTGTGGCGATCATATTGTAAAACGACGATGCCAGAGGAATGGCCCCCAATGCAGCGGGTAAGCCATGGCCGGTAAAATCGCCCAACAATACCATCAAGTTACCATTGGGCCGAATGCTCGCCAGCAATACATCACCATTAAAAATAGCGTGAGACGACATGTGATAACGTATGGTTCCACAATCCAACTGCCCCTTACCGGTAATTGCATCGTAAACATGCTTGGCAATGGATTGTTCGTTAACTATTTGTTGGTGGTGTTGGCTTAATTGGTTTCTGTGGGCAATTAAGCTGTTTTGCATGGTTTGCATGCGTTCAAAGGCGAGCATTTTCGCCCGCAATACTCGAGGGTTTACAGGCTTGGACAAAAAATCGTCGCCACCGGCATCCAAGCACTGCTCGATAAAATCGTCCTGATCCAGGCTGGTTAAAAAAATAACCGGTACAAAGTACTCACCACTTTTGGCTTTTATTTGTCGCGCGGTTTCCAGTCCATTCATAATGGGCATAATCACATCCAGCAGTACAATATCCGGCTGGAATTGATCAAAAGCTGTCAGCAAGGCAGCGCCATTGTCCACAATTAAACTGTGATGGCCCATATCAGCCAACATGGTTTCTATGATTTCTCGATCAGTAGTACTGTCGTCGGCAACTAGAACTTTTAGCATTGCGGCTCCGGAAAGGAGAAGAATATAAATAAACTGGATCACCGCCAATATACAGGAGTACTCCGGCGATCATAAGCCCTAAGACTATCGGGAGTAACGAAACCGTGGGAGAAAAAGCAATACGTATAGGAACTTCTGATTAACTCAGGGATGCGTTAATCAGAGTCTACTACGCAAACATTAGGGAGGCTGTAACCGTGCGCACCAGAATTGCTGCACGCCTGCATCAAATTAGCAAATACTTTATAAAAAGCATGGAGAACAGAGTAAAGCTACCGAAACGGCATTGAGAACTATTATTTAATGCTAAACAGATTATTAAAATTGGCCATATTTAATATTTCTCGCACCTCATCGTTACAGTCGACTATTTCGATGTTAGCCGAGTCGCCACCGGCCAAGTCTCGCAGAATGAGTAACATGCCTAACGCGGAGCTGTCTATGAAGGTGGCTTGCTTCATGTTAATTAAAACACGCTGGGGCGGCTCTGGAAGGTTTTCGTAGGATTGACGAAAGTCGTTGTGAGAATTGAAATCGAATCGCCCGATAATATTGATTATCAGGGTTTGTTGGTGGGTATCCATTTTTGCTGATATTGCCATTTTACCTCTCCTTAGCTCACTCAATTGGCGTTGTTAGTCATGCCAAAAAAGTGACAATAGCGCAAACGCTTAAAGTATTGCGCGCCGCGCTGCTCCTATTTCGGAACCTGTGTTCAGTAGTTGTTCGGCAACGAATTACGCAACCACCGACAACGCCTTTAAAGGCGTTTGAACCCTCTTTAAACTTTAAAGCCTAGTCGCAAATTTGCTTATTGACGAGCTCACCGATCAATATTTGTTGACACCACTCCATCGAATGGGCAGAGCGAGACTGGCGACATTTGCCCACAATGGGTCGATGCTCGACGGCCCGTTAAAACGAATAACCAATTGATCGGCAAGTCATTTAATGACCGCACTACGGCGATTACGCGACGTGCAACTGGCAATAAAGGACAAGCCAATATGATAACCATTCACGCAACAAATATTCAATAGCTATTATACAATACCTGGCTTATTACTAAAAAGCATTAAAAGTCGCAGAAAGTTTAATCTTTGGCACACAAGTCTTTCAAGGCATCATCAATTTTTGTGAAGGAAAATTGAAATCCTGAGCTTTTCAATACACTGGGTACTACGTTTTGGCTATCGAGTAGTAATTGACTTGCTTCGCCAAACAACAATTTAAGGGCACAAGAAGGCATCGGCAAAACTGCGGGACGACTAAGAGACTGGCCCAGGCATCGAGTGAATATTTTATTTGTTACCGGGTTGGGGGCCACAAGATTAACGGGCCCAGAAATAGAATCAGTGGCGATGATATGATTAAGCGCAGCCACCATGTCTTGAATGTGAATCCAAGACATGTACTGGCTGCCATTTCCCAGAGGGCCACCCAAACCGAAGCGAAATGCCGGTAGCATTTTAGCCAGTGCACCACCCTCGGTGGATAAAACAATGCCTGTGCGCAATAGCGTGAGTCGGGTAAGTTCAGCGCATTGGCTGGCGATACTTTCCCATTCATAACAAAGTGATTGCGGAAAATCGTACGAATCCAGCGCTATCGATTGGCTTTCTAAACAGGCTTGATCGCCAGCGTTGCCGTAGACCCCGATCGCTGAACCACTTAAAAAAAGTTGAGGGGGATTTTGGCTGCTAGCCACCAGCTCTATCAGGCGGCGTGTGGTTTCTATGCGGCTGGCTTTGATGGATTTTTTACCCACATCACTCCAGCGTCGGCCCACCAGTGGCTCGCCCGCCAAATTTATAACGCCATCGGCAAAATCCAAATCAGTCAGCTTATCGAGAGAATGAATCCACTCAACAGCAGAGTGATTGATGGAAGCTTGTGAGTTGCGCGTCAGTACGGTAAATCGATCATTGGGCCTGGATTGGATAAAATTTCGACCAATTAAACCGGTTCCACCTGTTACCAAAAAATGCACGCAAACTCCTTACCCGAAGGTCGGTAACTTTCAACTTGGCTGTAAGACACCCAAAAATGATTTCTTTAAATCAATGATAAGAATCTTTTGGCTAAGTAGAGTTTCCTATCAACTCAACGTTCACACGTTACGCAAAAACAGGGTTGGTGGATGACTCATTTCCCAGACTAACACTATGGATTAACCCAATAGCTGGCAATCCATATTTAGAAAATAGCCGGTCTATAAACATAAGTTGATCGGTTAGCTAACCAAGTCGACAACGAAAATCTCTATCGACGCGAGAGATTTTCGCAAAGCAAGAATCAGGAACTTATCGAAATTCTAATCGATTAGACGATGCGTGCATGCAACGAGATATTTCGTCCAATTCCTTTTGAATGACTTTTTGACGCTCTTGATCAATTTCTCGTTCGACTTGTTCTAATAATTCCGTGAGTCGTTTACGACGTTGATACAGCTTGTGCCAAGCGGATTCGGCTTTATCGGTTTGTGCCTTTAAAAGCTCCACAGCTTCGCTTTGTGTTTGCTGTAATTGCTGCAACTGCGAGAGAAAATTTCGCTGGCTCATCATTTGTTGAGCATTGTTGGATCCCAACTGATTAATTTGATTAGCGTATTCTTGTTGATAATCAACAATTTGTTGCAATTGTCGGGTTTGAGCCTGAAGTTGTTGGCGCTGCTGTTTAAATTGACTGGCAGCCTCAGATTCCGCTCGCTCTGCCATGCTCAATACCAACTTTAAACTTTTTGTATTATCTGGATGCATAATAGGACTGCCTTCAGCAGTTTAATTTTGGATTGAAGTTAAGATTTTCCGTTATCAAATACCGCAACCGAAAAACTGCAATTATTCAATAAGACATATCTTAACTCTAGCTTAACATCTAGGCTATACGCGTGAAGCGGTTAATGGACTTTTTGTATCATTGGGTGAGCTCGCTTTTTTATTATTAGTATTTGATGATGCTGATTGTTTGAACAAATTAGTTAATGAATTAACCGACGCAGTGAAATCGGAAGACTCCTGCATTGTTTGACACAAAAAGTGTCGCATAGGTTCTTTCATTGTGATGGCCAGATCGGTTTGTGCGTCCGAACCTGCCGCATAAGCACCAATATTGATCAGATCCTGGCTTTGACGATAACGCGCTAAAAGTTGTTTAAAATTGTGCGCGTACTGCAAGTGATCTGTACTAACAATAGCAGGCATTACACGACTAATGGAAGCCTCAATATCAATCGCTGGATATTGTCCTCCCTCGGCTAATTTTCTAGAAAGGACAATATGACCGTCTAATATTGCGCGCGCAGCATCAGCAATGGGATCTTGCAAATCGTCACCTTCTGTTAAAACCGTATAAATTGCAGTAATGGATCCTTCACCCTTATCGCCATTCCCCGCTCGCTCAACTAATTGCGGTAGCTTTGAGAATACCGAAGGAGGATAGCCTTTAGTTGCAGGTGGCTCGCCAGTTGCTAAACCAATTTCACGCTGCGCCTGCGCATAGCGCGTTAAAGAATCCATTAATAACAAAACATTTTTACCCTTATCACGATAGTATTCGGCAATTCTAGTAGCTAACTGAGAAGCCCTTAGGCGCATTAGCGGTGGATCATCCGCAGGAGATGCCACCACAACCGAGCGAGATAAACCCGTTTTACCCAAATTATTATCGATAAATTCCTTCACCTCGCGACCGCGCTCGCCGATTAAACCCACCACCACTACTTCGGCTTCTGTGTATCGCGTCATCATGCCCAGCAAAACACTTTTACCGACACCACTGCCGGCAAATAAACCAACACGTTGCCCGCGACCAATTGTGAGTAGCGCATTAATTGCGCGCACACCAACATCCAACGGATGCTCAATGGGATGGCGTTTTAACGGGTTGATGATTTTTGCAGCGAACTGCACGTACTCATCCCCAGCCCACATAGGTCGATCATCCAGTGGTTCACCCAAGCCGTTAATTACGCGGCCAAGTAATTCTTCGCCGGCGCGCAACCCCATGCTTTGATTTAACGGAATTACGCGCGCCCCGGGTCTTAATCCCTCCAAATTTTGGATGGGCATTAAAAAAACTTTTTGATCGGAAAATCCCACCACTTCCGCTTCTAGGCGTCTGCCCTCGTCTAAAATAATTTCGCATTGTTGCCCTAAAGAAGCTTTTAATCCCACGGCTTCTATGGTCATACCCACGACACGAATTAATCGCCCTTCTGCGACCGGAGCAACAATGGGGTCATTCACCGGGCGATAATGACTTAACCTTTGTAAAGGAGTGTGGCGCACGGGTCAACCCTCTCTTGGTAGGGGGTTAGCGGAATCGACCGGTTTTTTTTCAGTTGCCGAAGCTTCTTCAATACCGGCCAATTGCTTACCTAAAAATTGATCAATAGCCGATTGCAAACGCGCCTCAACCGTTGCATTAACCGCAGAATCAGCAGTAACGACACGACAACCTCCGGGAGTTAATTCTTCGTCTTCTACCAGTTGCCAATGTGGGTGTTCCGATGCATGCTGTTTAATAAATTTTATATCGCTCGGGTGCAAAAAAATTTTTGTTTTACTTTCACCATAAGGCAATGCACTGACCGCTTGATGAACAATGGCACTAATTTGCTCGGGGTTATTTTTTATTTCATTGTGAACAACAGCTTTTGCAATTTTGATAACGCTATTGAGCAAAATTTCTTCTATTGCCTGATCTTGTTGATCAATGGGTTGTTGTAGCGCGTGAGAAATTTGCTCCAATTGTTGAATATGCTGTTCAATATCCGCCTTAGATTCCTCATAGGCTTGCTTTAAACCACTGTCTTTACCGTGCTGCTCACCCTTTTCAAATCCTTCACGATAGGCATCAAGCTCCACTGATTTGCGTAAATCGGCGATTTCTTCGGCACTAGGAAACGAAAATTGTTCGGGTTCAACCACTTCTACCGATTCGGCTTGCTCTTCGTCCTCATCATCTATTGATTCTTGGTTTGTAAGCTCCGATTCGGTGTGGTTGTCGGTTTCTGCTTGAGCACCTTGCGTTTGCTCGGGCGGTGTTTTTTTTCGGCCCTTGCCATAACGCTCTTGTGCTTGTTTTTCTGCATTAGAAATTGCTTTTCCGTCCTGATCTAAGGGCGGTAAGTGCCATGATTTCCACGAATTGGGTTCAGCCATTTTTTTAACTCTATAATAAGTAAAACGCAGAATTCACTATGCGCCGCCAAACGATTAACCCGACAATCATTATTGCCGGGCCGATATTAGAATTACAGCATTTGCTCGCCGCCGCCGCCCAGGTTAATTTCACCAGCATCAGACATTCGACGCGCTATAATAAGAATTTCTTTTTGAGCCCCTTCCACCTCAGACAATTTAACAGGGCCTTTCGCATCTAAATCATCACGCAGCAATTCTGCTGCACGCTTCGACATATTTTTGAAGATTTTTTCTTTCAAATCTTCGTCTGAGCCTTTTAAGGCAACAATTAAAATATCGGAAGACACTTCACGCAGCAGTGTTTGAATACCGCGATCATCCACATCTTTTAAATTATCGAAGACAAACATAAGATCCTGGATCTGCATGCCGAGATCTTCGTCCACATCGTTGATGGACTCGAGCAATTCACCAGCCACACTGCTATCCAAGTTGTTAACAATTTCTGCAGCGACTTTAACGCCGCCCATGGTTTTGGTTTGCGAGCCGGCATTACCGGAGAATTGTTTTTCAAGAATATTATTAAGTTCTTGTAGTGCACTGGGTTGAACAGTATCCAGTGAGGCAACACGCATCATAATATCGAGCCGAACTTTTTCGCTAAAATACGACAGTATTTCTGCAGATTGATCGGGATCTAAATAGGCAATCACAATGGCCTGAATTTGCGGGTGTTCGTTGCGGATAATATCGGCCACACTGCGCGATTCCATCCATTTAAGTGTATCCAGTCCTGTGGTATTACCACCCAATAAAATCCGATCAATTAAACCATTGGCTTTGTCTTCACCCAGTGCAGTTACCAACATATTGCGAATATAACTGTCGGAGCCCATTCCCAAACCAGTGAGTGTTCGAACTTCCGTTAAAAAATTCGAGAGAATGGCCTCTACTTCCATCTGATGCACATTGGTTAGTTGAGTCATGGTTGTACCTAAGCGCTGTACTTCCTTTGGCCCCAAATGTTTTAGAATTTCGGCCGCATCAGCTTCACCCAAAGTCATTAATAAAACAGCAGCTTGTTCCAGCTTTGTGCGTTTACTTTCCGGTTTTTGTTCCTGCTGTTCTTCACTCATCTTCGTTTATCCAACCTTTAACAACTAATGCCACCCGACCCGCATCTTCTGCGATCATGCCGCGAATAGAATTTAATTGCTGATCGTAACTTTCCTCTGGGCTTGGTAATGCCAGAGCATCCCCCCCCGATAATGTTACCGCCTCATCCGACAGCGAATCGAAAGCCTCTAATCCAGAGGCTTCTAATGCCGCCAATTCACGGGCCTCTTCGTCTTGCTTAGTGCGCAATCCGGATGCCGCCAAACTTTTGAGTACGGGCCGCAACAGTCCTAACAACAGTGCCAAAATAATCAGTAGGCCAACCACTTGCTTGAAAATATCCTGAAACCAGGGCTGCTGCCAGATAGGCGTTTCGTAACTCACGCTTTCGCGCAACGCCGAGAACGGGCTATTAATCACGTTGATGCTATCGCCCCGTGCCGCCGAAAAACCTACGCTGTCTTTCACCAGTATAGTTAACCGCTCCAGCTCTTCAGCGCTCCAAGGCACGGACTCCACTTGCCCAGATTCACCATTAACGAAAGGTTTATCATCAATTACCACAGCCACGGTCAGTCGTTTTATCCTACCCATCTGGTGCTTGGTGTAACTGATGGTTCGATCAAGCTCGTAGTTGCGAGTAGCTTGCTTGCGCGTTTTGCTGGGTGCGGCATTAGCCTCGCCGCCATTGGCTTGGGCTTGTTCGGGGGCGGCGGCGTCTCCGGGTGGTTGATTGGTGAGTGCGCCGGGAATTCCGGCGATGGTGTCGTTGCCCACACGTTGCTCATCGAGTGTTTGCTCACTGCGCACGGCGGGTAGTTCTGGGTTGTAGGTTTCGTCGGCCTGTTCGACTTCGGTAAAATCCACATCAGCACTAATTTCTGCGCGGTAATTACCATCTCCAACAATGGGATTCAAAATACTGTTTACACGCGCAATTAAATCGTTTTCCAACTCGCGAGTGTAGTCACGCTGTTTTGCCGCCTCCACCAACGTGACCATTTCGTCGCCGCTGGATAGCAAATTGCCCTTTTGATCCACCACCGTAACGTCTTCCAACGCCAACTCCGGGATACTAGAAGCCACTAAATTAGCCACCGCTTTTACGCGCTGTGGCTCCATTTGGCGCCCAGGGAATAACTCGATAAATACCGACGCCGAAGGTTTGCGCGCATTGCGCACAAACACCGATTCTTTAGGGATTGCCAAGTGCACTCGGGCAGAGCGAACACTGTTAATGCTGGTTATAGTGCGCGCGAGTTCGCCTTCCAAACTGCGTCGGTAGCGCGCGCCTTCCATAAATTGGCTGGTACCCAACGGTTGCTCTTTGTCGAGCAATTCAAAACCCACTGATGATTCACCCGGAATGCCCGCCTCGGCCAGCTTTAGACGTGCTTTGTGTAAATCATCCGCAGAAACCAGCAAGGTACTGGTTGATGGATCGACTTTAAATTCAATATCGTTGTATTCGAGAATCTCAGTCACTTCGGCCGAATCCAAGCGATCGAGGCTGCCATAAAGCGGCCGATAGTCATCGCTTTGAGTCCACAGCACCACTGCAAAGCCCACCGCTACACTGGCCGCCAAGCCCACCATTAAACCTGCTTGACGGATTAAATTTAAATTATTAAATCCTTCAATAAGTAAGTTGTTGGCAGCGCCCTTTTTGTCGTCGCCGTCTTTAGCAACGTTGTCTTCAGCAATTGCAGATGTAGCCATGATGCTCTCTATTTTTAATCAATCGGATACGCGTAGAGCGAGCTGCCGTTTTTATTGACTGGAATTATCACTAACCATTAAATGGGCATGTTCATAATGTCTTGGTAGGCTTCAATCACCTTATTGCGCACTTGCACAGTTGCCTGAAAGCCCACTCGAGCCTTTTCGCTGGCGATCATTACCTCGGCAATATCCACCGACTCATCGCCCTTGGCGTAGGCTGTTGATAAAGCCCCCGAGGCGTGTTGCAATTCGTTAACAGAATTAATCGCATTGTTAAAAAGGTCGTTAAACGATGGCGTGGTTTCCTGCACACTGGTGCCGGGCATGGAAATGCGGTCTTTAACATCCAGAGCCGCAGGTGACGTTTCTGTAGTATTCACCTGCTGTTTGATGTCCCGCATATTCATCAGTAATTGATTGATGTCTGGTCGATTACTAACGTTCACGTGCAACCCCTTAATTGGCATATTTTCTGACGATTCAAGCCTGCTCGTGCCAGTAAAATTTGGCGCTTTTAGGTCTTTCGAAATTATCTGTCAGAATATTGTCGAAATATCTCAATTTCCCTAAGTTTTGCATTTTGCGGGCCAGACTTTGCCGGAGGCAAAATTATTCCGACACGGAACCTACACTGGTTTTATAAGGAGAATAAAAAGTTAGAGAACACAGACAGGAGCGCACACAATCTTGTATTAATGGGCTGCGATAAGCGGTACGAAACAGATACTCAAGAGTTAAAATTAGACAAAAACTAATAACGCAGAATAGAAAATGCGTGGAATAAAAGAGTAGATGAGATCGAGAATATGTCGGATTGTGATTAGATTGAGTAGGTTGGAGATTGGAGATTGGAGATTGGAGATTGAATAGAATAAGCAGCGGAGCAAAAAAAGAAGAATCGTTAAATCAAAACAGAAAAGTAAACTCACCAAAAGGCGGTAGTCGAAAATCAGTAGTTTGCAATAAATTTAATTTAAAAAGCCAAAAATATACACGCTACCCCCGCGTAAAAAACAGAACGGAAACAGCACGGAAACAGCTAAAAAAGAAGCACAGAGACAGATTGATAACCCACCCCTTAAAAGGCTCAAAAAACAACGACAGAAATAGGTCGCCGCGTAAATCGGCAACCCAATCAACACCTCGGAATCCGCAGGACAGAGACCAATTGTTAACAAATACTGCCAGACGAGTTTCTTATAACAGGGTGTTAAAAGAAACCCGCAAATAATTCTTTTGTAAACGCACTATTTACTCGTTAATGCTGTAAAAATAGGCGTTTATCAGTCCTCTACGTCGTCGAAATCAAAATCGAACTCGCGGATTTCGCGACTTAAACGCCGTTCTTCTAATGCATCTTCTAAACGGCGACGGGCATCCAGTTGTTGGTTTTTTTCGGTAAAGGCGTCTACGTCTTCACCTACACCAGAAACTAAAAACTCGCTATCGATACTGTCTTTTGTCAGCTCGTCACGCATAAGCTTACCCTCAACAATTCAAACAAAAATTTGGCTTGCATGAATCACCGTGGTCATGGCCTTGGCGGTTGTGGCCGGGTACTGCGTTAACCACCTACCAAATGAACATCGGCCAACGGTTGACAATGCGAAATTAACCCTACTGGCAACCCTGGGTCAAGCCTATTTTTTGCAATTGAAGTGACAGCATTGTGACAAACTTAAAATTCTATAATCGATCTTCCACCATCAAGCCCGCGTCTCGAAAACGGGCAATTTTATACCGAAGTGTCCGCGGGCTAATACCCAGCGCTTGTGCGGCGCGTTTGCGGCTGCCGCGCTCCTGGCGGATGGTGTTAACAATCACCTCGAATTCGCGTTGTTTGAGGTCTTGCCCCAAAAGACCAGACGCCAGATCGACGGTCGATTCTACTGCCTGGGAGGGTTCGGGTAAGTGCGAATTCATTACGTCTGACGAATAATAACTGACAGGTGCTGAGGCATGGCTTGGCTCGCTGGCGCTGGATGAATTGTACGAACCCGAATCGCTCGGCTGAATATCAGTGGCAGGCAATTGAGCGGTTGGCACACTCACCGATGCGGGATCGGCGATTAAATTCAAGCCTAGGTCTTTTTCACCGATACAATAGCCATCCTGAAGGATCAGCGCGCGCTGCATGACATTATCCAGCTCGCGCACGTTACCGGGCCAATTGTGGCGATACAGAGCCCCCTTGGCGTCTTCGCCGAGGCGTACACCGGCACGATGTTGCTTACTGGCATGCTTGCTTAAAAGCTGCTCTGCCAAGGGCACTATGTCTTCTCGGCGATGGCGCAGCGGCAACCACTGCAACGGCAATACACTTAAGCGATAGTACAAGTCTTCGCGAAAGCGCCCTTCGCGGACTTCCTCGAGCATGGAACGGTTTGATGTGGCAATCACTCGTACATCAAGAGGAATGGTTTTTCGTCCGCCCAATCGCTCCACCTCACGCTCTTGCAACACGCGCAGCAACTTGGCTTGTAAACCAATATCCATTTCCGAAATTTCGTCCAACAGCAAAGTACCGCCGTTAGCTTGCTCAAATTTACCCGGTGCGGCCGAGTGAGCACCGGTATAAGCGCCCTTCTCGTGGCCAAATAAAATGGACTCCAACATGGATTCGGGAATGGCCGCGCAATTGATGGCCACAAACGGCTTTTTGGCACGACTGGATTGATCGTGAATAAAACGCGCCAGCACTTCTTTACCGGTACCCGACTCGCCCAAAATCAATGCCGTAGAATCACTCTTGGCCACTCGTCGGGCCAAGCCCAGCAACTCTCGGCTGGAATCTGCCACAGCGATGGGTTGATTGCGTGGCTGTGGGCAAGTGCCGGCCGTGTAGCAGCACACCAGTTCGGTTAATAATTGCGGCTCAAACGGTTTCACTAAGTAATCAACAGCGCCTTCTTGTATGGCTTTAACCGATTGATGAATGGTGCCGAAGGCCGTCATCAACAAAACAGGAATATGCGGATACTTGCCCTTCACCACCTGCAGTAATTCGTAGCCGTCCATGTTGGGCATATTAACGTCGGAAATTAATAAATGCAGATCGCTGTGCTCGGCGATAACAGCTAATGCTTCGCGTCCGTCCACGGCGGCAAATACGGTAAAGCCCGCCAGCTCTAAGCTGTCTTGAATGGCTTCGCGAAGTGCCGGGTCGTCTTCGGCTAAAACCAATTTTACTTGGGCATTAGAATTTTTTTCAGACATGGTTTTGCACCTTAGTTAGAGCTATCAACACTTTGTATGGGCAACGTTAAACGAGCGGAAACACCACACTCACTCGGGTGGATTTGAAAATGCCCCTGATGGGCCTGGGCCACCGCCCGCACGACAGCCAACCCCAAACCGGTTCCTTGAGCTTTGGTGGTAACAAACGGTTGATTTAATCGCTGTAATATTTCCGCTTGAATGCCGGGGCCAAAATCACGCACCTGCAAATTCAATTGATTTTGTTGGCAATTTAAATTGATTAATATGCGTTTATTGTTTTTGTCGGTATTAACTTCCTCGTAAGCTTGCAAAGCGTTATTCACAAGGTTTAATACCGCGTTGATGAGTGCGTCGCGATTACAACGCAACGAGAAACTGGGGCCATTTATTTTAATGGTTAACTGCGCTTGAGCCTCGGCGATAGGTACTTCCAAAGCCTCATTTAATTCGGTTACCAACTGTTGCCGACTGATTGTATCGTTTAGTGGCAACTCGCCTTTTACAAACAGCAACATGTCTTGTACTTGCCGTTCCATGTGTTGCAGACGAGAACGCAGTTTTTCAGAAAACTTATGCCGCTGTTGTTCGGTTAACGGTTGATCGCATAAATGCGAGGCATACAATAGCGCAGCCGATAAAGGCGTTCTAATTTGATGCGCTAACGCCGAGACCATTTGCCCAAGCGCCGATAATCGCTGTTGATGGCTGACTAACGCCTGTAAGCGACGGGTTTCGGTATGATCGGACAATAAAATAATTTGCCCTTGTTGGTGATCCCCCAACTGTTGATCGCCTAAGCTTCGAGTAGATACCGACAAGCGTTTACCCGAGGTCGTAGAAATCTCATGGCCATCATCCAAGCGTCGTTTAAAGCATTGCTGGGATATTTCTCGCCAAAGCCGACCCTGTAACGGCAAGCCCAATAATTCCTCGGCCAGAGTATTGCATTCGATAATTTTACCGTAGGCATCCAGCACGACGACACCGGCGGGAACTACATCGGCAATGGCACTCAAGCGCCCGTGAAGGGCCTGGTTGATTTCGTCCTGCCAGTCTTTTTGCGATTGCAAATCGTGCAATTGTTGGTTTAATTCATCAACGCGATGCTCGAGCAAAACAAAATTTCGATTGGCCGAGGCGTTATCGGACTGGCCAGAACGTTTTTGTTCGGCGACCGCTAATAGCGGGCTGGATTTACGTGCTTTTGATGAAACCTGCTGCTCCGCTGAAGACACACTCATGGAGTTTTCCTGTGCTGTACGTTGCCGTGATCGGTATCGATAGAAAATACGTGCGCCGCTTACGACAACGTCAATTTTTCTACCGGTTAACACAGTAACAGCAATAGCAGTGCCAAGTTAAATATTGCTTATTATTCAATAAGTTACAACCACCAAAAAAACACAGTCAAATATTCGACGGAAATTTAGCGCAAAAAAAACCGCAGCCTAAACTGCGGTTTTTAATTGATGGACGTGCTTTAGTACCAGCCTGAGTTAGTAAGTGAAGTGCAACAACTAACCGGTGACTACTGCGCGGGTTAAACCGTATTTTCTCATTTTTTCGACCAGAGTGGTGCGCCTAATGGCCAAACGGGAAGCTGCACGAGCCACCACACCGCCACAATCATCCAGAGCTTGTTGAATTAAATTTCTTTCCAAGTTGGTTAAATATTCTTTTAAATCAATGCCATCATCAGGCAACAAGGTGGTATCACTCATGTTAACGACCGTTGGCATCACTTGCGATGATTCTTCTGCCGCTGGAAATTCTTCTTCCACTTCCACATGCCGGTATTTTTCGGGTAAATCTTGTACACCAATCACTCCGTATGGATGCACAATGGCCATGCGTTCCACCAAGTTAGCCAATTCTCGTACGTTTCCCGGCCAGGGGTGGCGGCTCAGCGATAAAATAGCGGCCGAATTAAAACGAATAGATCCTCGATTTTCTGCTTCCAAACGAGAGACCAGCTCATTGATTAAAATGGGAATGTCTTCCGAGCGTGCGCTGAGCGATGGCATCTCGATGGGAAAAACATTTAAGCGATAGTACAAGTCTTCGCGAAAAGTACCGTCGACAATCATTTGTTCTAAGTTTCGATGGGTTGCGGCAATAACGCGTACATTAACCTCTTGCGGTTTATTACTGCCCACACGCTCGAAAACTCTTTCCTGTAAAACTCTTAACAGTTTTACCTGCATATTCAGCGGCATATCGCCGAT
>CAYFFE010000010.1:0-48703 GCA_964342265.1 uncultured Cellvibrionaceae bacterium
GCGGCTCGCGCCTAGATCGAGCTCTTTTCAAGCTCAACAGAGGCGCTAAATTAGTATCAACAGGCCCTAGGCTTTTGTGAACAACTTAAATAATAAAAAGTCGCGCCAATTTGACCCAATACGTCGATAAATGCGTCACACTTTCGGGTTCTTTGGAGTTAAAGGCTGGTGCGAAAACCCCTTTAACGCCATAATCCCGAGCTTAAATAACACTATTCTAAAAAAGCGGCTAGACTGTACAGAAGCACGACAGCCTCTAGCATGCGCTTGGTGTCGCCCCAGCGATGAGAGGCAATACCAATCCGCAAAAAAAGCATGCACTTAGCCGCGAAGACTTAGACCTGCACGACTAAGGATGTCGGGTCGTTCGCCAGGGGGAAAATTTGGTAGCCGTATCTTTGTCACCTCATATAGAAAACGTGGAGCAGTTTTTAAGCCACTGCCACCGTCGCCGTTATCCTGCTAAAAGCACACTGATTTACGCGGGCGACAAAAGCGACTCTCTTTATTACATCATTTCCGGTTCCGTGACCGTAGTCATCGAAGACGACGAAGGCCACGAAATGATTGTCGCCTATTTAAACGATGGCGATTTTTTCGGTGAAATGGGCCTGTTCGATCAGCACGATTCTCGCAGCGCCTGGGTGCGCGCCAAAACCGAATGTGAAGTGGCTGAAATCAGCTACGGCAAATTCCAGGAACTGGCGGTGGATCATCCAGAGTTTTTGTTTGCCCTCGGCAAACAAATGGCGAAGCGATTGCGCAACACCACCCGCAAGGTCGGCGATTTAGCGTTTTTGGATGTAACCGGCCGCGTCGCTCGCACCCTGCTCGATTTGTGCAACGAGCCCGATGCCATGACCCATCCCGACGGCATGCAGATCAAAATTACCCGCCAGGAAATCGGTCGCATTGTGGGTTGCTCCCGTGAGATGGTGGGCCGAGTTTTAAAAACGCTGGAAGATCAAGGCTTGGTGTCTGTGAAGGGCAAAACCATGGTCGTGTACGGCACTCGCTAAACTTTTATCTCATCGCTACCTAAAAATTCTCAGCCAATCAAAAACCGACCTTTTGGGTCGGTTTTTGATTCTACGGCTAAAAACGATCAACTAACGGTTACGGTGTAGCGGAAGATCCGGTAAGTCCAGAGCCAAAGGCGCTTACCGAGCCAGTATCAGTCCAATCGCTTGCAAAAATTTCCCCACCGAAGAAATAATAAAGCGTATCACCGATAATGGTTGATCGAGCATTCGGGTAGTATCGATTGTAGAAATTGTTTTGCTCCGCGCTAACGATTATTGAAGGCGGAAGTGGGTTCATACGAGATAAACCATCGGCCACGATATCCACTTCAAACGCTTGAAATCCCGAATAAGCAAACGGATAAGACGTGCGCTCAGGCTCAACACTATCCAGCTCCACCTCTCCCTCATTGATACTGACGGGCAAAATAAAGCGGAACTGATCGTCCAGATGAACAAACGAAAAGGCTCTGTGATTGTATTCTACTGGTGTGTTCGAACCCCGCCGCCCCAAAATGTAAGACTCCAGCTGAATAGGATTGGTTAAATCGGCCACATCGTACAGGTCCACTTTTAAGCCTTGATACCATACAGTGCCGCTGATTCCGACTTGCGCATCCCTGCCAACACCAATTAACAGCTCATCGTTGATGGGGTGCAAATAATCGCTGTAACCGGGAATTTCCAACTCGCCTAATATTCGAGGATTTTGGCTGTCAGTGAGGTCAATGGTGTAGAGTGGATCGACTTTAGCAAACGTGACGAGATAAACACGATTTTGCAAAAAGCGGGCGGAATACAACAGCTCGCCGGGTTTGCCAATGGCTTGGGGTTGCTCGTCGTTGGGCAGTTGGGCCTGTACCGATAGATCCTCGGCGGATAACACAAACAGCTGGTGGCGAATATCTTCGCGAGCATAGCGATTTGAGGTGGTTACCAGTGCCAGGGATTCATCCTCAAGCTCACCAAAGCAAAAGGCCTCGGTATCACAAGACGGTACTCCGTTTACAGCGCCAAACCCGAGATAGTTTAATTGACTATTTAACGCAAATTTATGGATTTCTGTTTGAGCGGTTGAACCGTTGTTATCCACGGTATTGTTGATAGTTTGATCAAACGATCGAATGTAGCGCAATAAATAGGCGTTGTTATTGGTCATGTACAGTCCGCTCATCGGTCCGGCAATACAGTTATTGGTCACCTCACCAGTTGTTAAATTAACCCGAGTTAGCGAGGTTAAAACCGCGTAGCCGGACTCCTCATCCAGTAAGTGACAGCCGGTGTCGGCAATTAAGTTCTGAGGGTTATTATTCACCAAAAAACTGGGTAATAAGGTTTCCAGTTCGGCTTGCTCTAGCAGCGCTTGGTTTAACGCAATCTCCTCCTCTGTGCGAGGAAAACGCTCCCAACCGGGAATGCCGGGCGTGTAACGAGACAGCAAATATAGTTGATCATCGATTTTGCGCGAATCTATTAGGGCTCCGTCGATGGTTATATCGATTGTTGGAGCAACGTCTGCGGTATTTGAATCAACAGACGAAATATCAAAATTAACGACTCGGAAATGTTCGCCCTCATAACGGTAGGGAAAACCCCAATAACCAGAACCTCTATTGCTAGATAACGCCGTTAACTGGGTTTCATCCAAATACAGTTGGTTAGTAAAGAAATCGAGCTCGATCGCACCAATAAAGTCACCCGTTCCATCCGACAAGTCCGGCTTAAATACCTGGATCAAGCGGCTGTTAATATCCGTCGCCACAGAGTAAAAGTGACGGCCATTAAATTTCCAAATATCGGCCTCATCAACGCCCTCGACCTGGACGTTGGTTTCACTAAACACCTGTTGCGCGGATCCACCTGCCACAGTGCTTGTAGCAACACCACCATCTGCTTGGTCGAGCGAGAAATCAAAAGCGTTGAGCTCGGAAAACCCCGCTTTGATATAAGACTCCAACTCCTCGCCCACAGCCCCCGACTGCAATGAGGCAGGGGGTGCAACAGCTTCGCTATTATCCTCAGAGGTTGACCCACCTCCGCAAGCACTAACGAGGGTTGTAACAAGCCCGCCGTACACCACAGACCTTAATAATTGGCTCAAATAACTTTTGCGGCCCAACATAGGTTTTGTCTCCCACGGTTAATCCAAGATGTTGTGGGGAAATTTTAGTCAGAGCGGAAAATACAATCTGTGTAAAAATTGCTTAAAAGTGTGAACAGCTGTAAATCGGAGGGTTTGTACATCCATTCACAATTGTTAACAAAGTTTCGGTAAGCTGAGTACAAACGGTAAAATAGACTAGTTAGTTTAAGCTGCGCATTTTAAACACGGTACAACAACCAAACACGGCACAACAGCCGAGCCCTTAATATATGAGCAATATTTACAGCAAAAAATGTTCGCAAATTTTGTCACTGATTGCCCTGCTGCTTGCCACCGTCGCAGCGAGCCATCAGATCCAGGCCGATGAAAGCGACTCCGCATCGCAGGAAGGTGGTGGATGGCAATTGAGCGTTGCCGCCGGTTATGGTCAACGATCCAACCCGCTAATAGACTCCGAAAATCTCCTTATTCTGGGCGCTATCCAGGTCTCTTGGTTTGGTAATCGATGGTTTTACGACGATGGCGACCTGGGTTACACCATTGAAGACAACCAACACTTTACTGTGAATGTTATCGCTCAACCTAATACTGAACGCCTATTTTTTGAAAACTCCAGTAGCGTTTTTTCAATGATAAGCAGTACCACGTTTAATGATTCAACGTCTACAACCAGTGGAGGCAGCTCGGTTGGAGACGATTCGGTCGGAGGTACCCCAAACGAGCCCCCATCCGGTCAAGAATCGAATCAGCCCTCAACGACAACAGAAATCGTTGTTAATGAAAGTTCCACCCGCCTCCTTCCAGACCGAAGTGTTGCCTGGGAAACAGGGCTAGAATTTTTAACCGAAACTCGCTGGGGGTTTGTACAAGCCTCCTGGTTACAGGACATCAGCCAAAAACATAATGGCTATTCCGCAAATATCCGTATTGGCCGTTCCGGTTTTTGGCATCGCTGGACATGGTCTACCCATATTGAAGCTCGATACCGCAGCCGTCAGCTCAACAATTATTATTATGGGATTTTAGAGAGTGAAGCCACAGAGGAATTACTCGCTTACCGTGCTAAAAGTGGCATAAATTGGATCACCGGCGCTGCTTTTCGCTATCACTTAAGCAAAAAACTTAATATTGGTTTTGTTGCTCAATACGAACGATTGAGCGACGCGATTATCGACAGCCCAATTATCGTTAGAGAAGAAATTGCAACCGGATTTATGGGCTTACAATACAAGTTTTAAACATGATTTTAATGAAAAAAATTATCGCACGCCTGGGCGTCTCTTTACTGGCATTAATCAGTATAAGCGTTTCGCCTATACTGGCGGCGCTTGAACTGGATCTCAATGTCAACCCTCGGCTGTGCATTACCGATTCGCCAGATAAGGCCTGTAAACTCAACTTAAAATTTCATTGGGTTGCGGATCAATCCGGCGATTACTGCCTGGTCGACCAAACTAACAACAAAAATCTACAGTGTTGGCAGCAAGACGACAATGGCCGCTGGCAGACAAAACTCAAGGTAAAAGATCAACAGATTTTTATCATGGCCGATACGGGCAAAGTCGTTCCGTTATCTCATGTTAAAATCGAAGTGTTATCAACCCACACCGAAGACAGACGCCAGCGACGCAGGCGCCGAAATGTATGGAGCCTTCTATGATGCCAGAACCCACTCGCATACTCTTGGTGGAGGACGATTTACGCCTTGCGGATTTAACGCAACGTTATTTACAACAACATGAATTTAAAGTGTTCGTGGAACACCACGGAAATAAAGCCCTATCGGCGGTGTCTCGCATTCGCCCGGATTTACTGTTACTGGATATCATGCTGCCGGGCACGGACGGCCTGACCTTGTGCTCACAGTTAAAAAAACAAACGCCCATTCCCATTTTGTTGCTCACCGCACGCAACTCCCATAAAGATGAAGTTGTGGGGCTCGAAAAAGGCGCGGACGATTACTTGAGTAAGCCTGTTGAGCCCATGGTGCTGTTAGCGCGTATCCGCAATTTGTTACGCCGGCAATTAACGCCTCAAAAAATTGAAGAAAATACTCAGTGTAATTCTGTAGAATTTGGCGCTCTCGCCATTGATCGTACCTCACGCAGTATTTGGCATAATCAACAACCGGTAAACCTTAGCAGCCAAGAATACGACTTACTGTTGTTTATGGTAGACAATATCGACCGAGTACTCAGCCGGGATGATTTAATGCAACAAATTCGCGGTATTGAATACAACGGCTTAGATCGAACGGTGGATGTGTACATATCGCGATTGCGCAAAATTTTTGGCGATGACCCCAGCGCACCGAAAAAATTTAAAACCGTGTGGGGCAAGGGTTATTTGCTCGCTAAAAACGCATGGTAAAACGGTGGCGGTTGTGGCCGAAAAAGCAACCGGCCAACGCACAGCTGTTGGTGCGTTACTATTTAGGAATAATCCTGGGCTTGGCCCTGATTGGTTTGGTGCTGGATTTTATTGCGTTTGGTGTACACGATGAGCCCGCCCCTGAGAAAAATTTCCACACGGTATTTCTGCTTGCCAAACAGCTTACCGAAAACCATTTAAAAAACTCCGCGCAACAAAGAACCCAAACGCTTGCAGATCCAACACAGCAAGCCGCACAGACCAACACACTTAATGTGGGCAACCAACAAATTTCCATTTTACCGGCCGAAGCCGTGCAATTACCCACCAGCAATTTTGAGCACGCCCCTTTTCAAGTTGCCGCCAACAGTCATCAACAGCAATTTATGTATTGGTTTTCGGAGGATGGCCAACATTTAATTCGCTTCGGACCGATTCCACAACCCGCTCCGATCCGGCGCGCCAATTGGATACCTTGGGTGTTTTACGGCGGCTTGTTTGTTTTAATCAGCGCTTGGCTTTTGCCCCTGCTGCGCGATTTGGATCGTATTTCGCGCGCTGTTAGTCAATTCAGCAATAATTATCGAGCCGCACTGCCCCAATTAAAAAAAAGTTCTAGTCTAAAACCGCTGGCCAGCGATATCGACGCCATGGCCCAACGTATTCGCCATTTAATCGATTTACAAAAAGACTTGAGCAATGTGCTCTCCCACGAAATGCGCACCCCCTTGTCGCGGGTTAAATTCAGCCTGGCGTTATTGCGCGACACGCACTTAACCACCGAGCAAAGCCAAGAGTTGGAAGGCGTGGCCAACGACGTACTTGAACTGGAGCGATTAATTACCGCCATGCTGGAATTTGCCAAATTGGACCACCCAGACATGGCCATCGAACGGCAATGGTTGGAAACTGGCCCTTGGCTTATGGCCATCACCGAAAAAATGGCTCGCCACAGCGCCCAGATCGACATCCAACTCGACCCCAACCCAAGCACACACTCCCAGCTACTGTTCGCAGATCCCTATTGGTTGGAGCTGGCCGTCAGCAATCTAATTAACAACGCCCTGCGCTTTGCCCGTCGCACCATTCAGGTTGATGTGGTGGTAGATAAAAATAGGTTTAGCCTGTGTGTCTGCGATGATGGTCCGGGCATCGATAGGCTGGAACAAAACCGTGTTATTAAACCGTTTTATCAAAGCCCGACGGCGGTTAACGCCTCGTCCCAATCCCCCGACAAACAGAAATCGCGCGGCGGGTTTGGTTTGGGGTTAGCATTGGTAAAACGCATTGCTCAATTGCACGGCGGGGATCTCACCATTGGCACCGCCGAGCTGGGGGGGGCCAAGGTTACGGTTTGGGGGACTTGGCCGCAAACGGATCGGCAAAATCCGGATTGGTGAGAAACTCTTCATCGGTTAGCGTGTGGAAAAACGCGATTAAGTCTTGCTTTTGTTGCTCGGTGAGCACAAACGGTTTGATAAATTGGCTTTTGTAGCGATTTTTGCGACCATCGCCAGCATACTCTCCCGACTCAACCACCCTGCCGCCTGCTGCGTAAATATCCAACACTTCCTCAAGCGTTTGCACGCTGCCGTCGTGCATGTAAGGGCCCGTTACAGCGATATTGCGTAAGGTTGGCGCGCGGAAGGCACCCATATCTTGTTTGCGCCGGGTGATTTCATACACGCCGGTGTCTTTATCGGGGTAATCGTTTGAGCCCGCCACATTGTACAAACCAATATTATGAAATGGCCGCTCGGGGCCTTCGGTATCGTGCCCAGCGGTGGATTGCGTAAAGTTGAAGCCACCGTGGCAATGATGGCATTCAAATTCCTCTGAGAAAAACAAATTCAACCCACGAATTTCGGATTCTGTCAGGGCACTGTCGTCGCCCTGAAATGTGTACCGATCAAATCGACTGTTGAATGAGATTAAGCGGCGCACAAAGGACGAAAGCGCGCGGGTAATGCGATCGAAAGTGGCTTTTTCATCCCCGAATGCGTCAGTAAAAAGCGCAGGATAAGGCTCTCGCTTAAAGCGCGCCAGCACTTCCGCTTCTTGGCCCGTTACGCCCATTTCTGGGGGATCTTCGGCAAACAACGGAATCATGACCTGCCGTTCTATTTCTCGCAGATACGGGTGCGCCCAGGTGAGCGTGCGATTGTAGGCGACGTTGATTAGCGACGAGGCATTGCGCCGCAGAAACTGCCCCTCCAACGCCAAGGAGGTAGGCAACGGCTCGGCGAATCCAAATTCTTGCAAATGGCAGGACGAACAACTTTTGCTTTGATCACCGGAGAGATTGGTGTCGTAAAACAGATAACGGCCAAGCTCTATTTTTGCCTCAGACATGGGGTTATCACTGGGCACTTTAGGCTCGGGAAAGCCCTCTGGCAGTGGCCAATCGTAGATAACTTCCGGCTCTTGGCTGCATCCACCGAGCAAGCCAAGCACCAAGAGCAGCCCCAAAAGCGGCAAGTTAGTCGCTTTCATGCCGCCGCCCTAGTTGCGCAATTGACCAAACACCGCCAGTTCTGGCTGGGTTTGCGCAAGCGCATTAAACACGCTTTGACAGGCGCTGTCTTCGGGATCACCCATGCAGTTTTCCTGGCCGATGACGGCGGGCGATAAAATTCGATCGAGGTGGAGACTGATGGGCTGATCCGGGTCGAATTGGGGAATTAGGATAGGAATTTGGTTGGGGCGCTGGCAGGGTTGAGCGGGCGCGCGCATGGCCGAGGCCGCTTCGCAGCCCAGAGAGCCAAAGTGCAACGCCCAATGCTGATCCCGTGTTTGGCTGCTGGCATCGAGGCGCATAAATTTATAGCCCAATTGCCAAGTCCAGAACATACCGCTGTCGTCGAGTGGCGCTTTGGCCAATAGCGGATTGCGATGATTCAGCTCGAAAGGTACGCCCAGCGTAAAGACAAGACTGTGTTCCGGCGGTGCTTGATCTTCAGCAGACTGGGCCCAACTCAACGCTTTAGACCAAACACCGCCACCCTCGCAGCGACTGCCAAGTAAAGCCACGCGGCCGGAGCCATCGCCCGGGTAATCAAACTTCGCCACATAGCCCTGATAATGTAAATCAGAAATGTAAAACATGAGCGCGCTAATGCGCCAGTTTGTATCGCCCACCAATAAATTGCTCTCGCAATCCACCGGTTCGCCGTTATACAGCAATTGAAAATTAATGCGGTCTATGGCCGGTTTTTTATTACAGCCAGCCAACAACACACACAGTGTAAACCACAAAATAACGCCAGATTTTTGTACAACGGTAATCATTAACGCGGCATCCATTTCCTAAAGAAGCTCTAAAAAACTCAAAGCTTATTTGAACAACCCACTATCGACCTCAGCCAAACTTTTACATTGAGTGCCGATAAACCCGATAATTACGCATTCAAACCGCTAAAATTGACAAAGCTTAACTTGCTTTGTTATTCCTATATGGCACGAAATTAAATAAAAACTTTCATTCAAGATCGCGCACGACATTGAAAAATTAGACAGACTGTGATTACAACTGGCAGGAAGCTTAGAGAAAAAATGAAGGCATTAACAGTCCTACGTTAACACTTTTTTTTAGACAAAAACGACCAATAATTAGGAGTTCTTAACGGAGGTTTTAAAAACTCGGTACTGCGTATTGGCGTAGCAAAGTACAGCGCAACAATAAATACCACTAAACCTGCCAGGCCCCATGAGAGTATTTTAGCGGCATTTAAGTCGCGGAAGACTTCCGACGAAACACTCAGGCCTAGGGGCTTGCTGGAACGCAGTGTGTCCCTTGGAGCCAAATGTTATATACGATTTATTGCACAGGTCTTTCTACTCTTTTTCTAATCTTTCTACAAAGCTATTTAACTCAGAAACTGACCGAATGACATGCAGTGATTTATCAGCCGATAATTTCTCTAATCGTTGCAAAAAACCATCATTCCAAAATTTGGGACAAAGTTTTAACACTTTATAGGTTTCCAGTGTTCCCTTTAAAATAGAGCTTCCTTCCGGCCAGCCCTCTGGCTTTATGAATAGGCCCTTTAGGAGCCGCTTTGTCACTAGCCAATAAGTAACAAAATACGGTAATTCTATATAAATCAAAGTATCAGCTTGTTCCAGCCGCTTGTTAAACGACGCCAATGAATTCATTGGGCCAAAGCCCTCAATGATCCATTCTTCAGAGGACAGAATGATCTCGTGACTCGCTTCGTAGCTCTGCCGGTCGACGGGTTCTCCATTTGGCTGATATAAAATTGAGTCCAAGGCATACAATTTTATTCCTGTAGCTGAAGCCAACTTTTTGCTTAAAGTGGACTTACCGTTACCTGGCTTGCCGAATACCGCTACTTTTTTCATTCTCTCTCCTCCCAGTAGGATTAATCCCCGGAGGCAGAAATAGAAAACCCGCCTCAAGGGCGGGTTTGATAAATTCTTAATGCATCACAAATCCCACCATTCCTATGGAATAATGATAATTCGATCTGTCTGTTGTGCAGGATTTGTAGTCATTCGCTTATGTTGATAGTAGAGTCATTCGATGTCAACTGGATTTATTTGAAGCCCGGATGGCCCAAGCATATATAACGACTTAATCACCCAAACATGCAACGGAGAGCGTTTTGGGTAAAATTAAGCGCAGCGACAGACACAAAACGAGCGTAGCAGTATGTTTCCGTTTGCAGCAACGTTTTATGTGAAATTGCTAATCTTAGATTCATAACCGACAACAACAGGGTTGTTTTTACTAAAGTCTATTTCAAAACCCTCTTTTTTTAAAAAAGCTGCATGCCCTTCAACGCCGCCAGGAAACTTAGGGAATAGCTCTCCTTTTTTCTTTTGATAAAATTTGGAGGGCTTTAGTAGTACTAGCCGGGCAGGCTGCATCTACTTGAAAATTTTTTGCTAACTTTTCCCTTAACTGTTTCAATGTGGCGATTTTACCCTTGCGTATTTTCCTTACAACGGCTTTTAATGTATCTGAAAAGGGTTTAACCATTGTTCCAGAACAACCAAAGAGTTTTTCCATTGTCTTGGGGATTGCTTAGATTTTATCTTCCAAAATATACGCTCTCTATTTTTTCACATAACGCCTATATAACCAGGTCCTGGACCGCAGCGAAGCTTACCGGCGCGCGAAGTTGACATGTTTGTTATGGCTGGCCACTCCACTTACCTTTTTCATATAGCTCGATCCATATGCATGGTTTTGAAGGAGAAGAATTTCTTAATTTGTAAGGTGCTGATTTTTCAGCCGCAAGCCACTTTATTTCAAATGTAGATTTTTCTATTAACTTTGGCTCGCCCCAGTTTTCTTTCCATTTTTCGCCGAACCTAAAATCTGGTAGCGTTCCAAATTGATCATCCCAGTGTACACGGTCATACCGAGTTAAATATCCATTCTCATACTCGTTTACGCTACGGCGTGCGAACCCATCTTCGGCGTATTCCGTATACGAGACGAAACAACCCCAGTTAAAGGCTTCTTTTAAGGAATAAGGTTCTTGTCTGGGTGATATCACGTACATTTTACACATAGCCCTAACAAAAGCGGTTATTTCGCTCAGCGTCAACGAAGGCGAACGACAGGTACTGGATGGGGGCAACCAATGGGCTTAGTTTCGCCCAGGGTTTGTCGGTGAGCGCAGAGGTTAAAAAACGGCAATGGTTTTGTGCACTAGGAGCAGGTTTTCATTATTGCAGTCTCTTGAATGAATCAAACCCACCCCGTTCATTTAATCGAACTTAATCGTTTAATCGAATTTAACAATTTTACCAATCTTTTGCCGATTAAACGTTAATGGAGAAATTCCTAAAACTGATACGTCGGCGGTGTAACGATACGGTTTAACTGCCACTGGGATTGCAAAATGGTTGCGTTATCTTCTTTGATGACACCGGTTTTCTGCAGCTCGGCATCGAGCCCGCAATTGCCCGTGGTTACATACTCCAGCGCTGCGCTCAACATGCCTTCTTGTTCGTCGCCAATGGCGTGTTGGTAGTCGTCGGTAATAAAACAACCCGGCAGCGTAACCGCACCCGGGCGATTTTGCTCAGCAGTGGCGAAGCCATTGGCGTAATCACCAAAGTCGATATCGTTCACAGACTGAAACTGAACCGTAAAATAGGTGGTGCCACAGTTATCGGTTGGATAGAACCCGTAGGGTTTGCCACAAGTGGCACTGCCGATTTGCACCACTTGAATACCCACACCACGCAGGCTGTTAATAATTGATTCGCTGGCAGAACAAGTACTGCCGGTGGTGATAACAAATACCCGCTCCAAGCCGAGATTGGGCAAACGCTGACCCGAAGGCTCGGAAAAACCCAGGCTTCGATCAAAAAACGGCAGTGGATCGTTTACCTCACCGGTAACCGGGTTAAACCGTGGGTGCTTGTCGTTAAACTGCAACCGCTCGAAAGTGCGATTGTTGGTTATCTCGGGATTGGCAATCATGTAGGCCACTTGGCTGGCAATGGCCAAAAAGCCACCGCCGTTGTAGCGCAAATCCAACACCAAATCCGACACTTCATTCAACTCAAATTGATCGAAGGCATCGATTAGCAGCGACTCAGACGGCGCATTGTGGCTGGTAAATAACATGTAGCCCACCGGGCCATTGATGGTATCGATCACGCGCACGCTCTGCACCGGCGTAAAGCTTTGGCTGCTGGCAGTCAGCGTTACTGAACGCACCGTGCCGTCCACCGATTGCAGCTGAAATTGATGCTGCTCGCCGATGTCGCTGGGAATCAAGCCATCGTTAATGGTGTTCACCCCGGTGCTGGTGGGGTCGTCGATGTCCACACCATCCACGGCGAGCACACGATCACCGCGCGCCACACCGGCCATATCGGCGGCCGAGCCGGGCTCTACCAGGGCCACTACCACATCTCTCGGTACCGTTGCCGCAACCACGGCGAAATCGATACCGTAACTCACCGATATGCCGGTTTGCGACTGCGCTTCCCAATCGGCGGTATCGATAGCGAAGTGAAACTCGTCTTTGTCTTTGCCTGTGTCGGTAATTTCGTTGGTGCGCAGTAGATTAAAGTAGTCTGCGGTCGCATAGTCAGCCGGATTTAAATCGGGTACTTCGTCGTACCAGTAATAGGTTTCGTTGGTCCAGGAGCGCAGCCAGTGATTTTCTTCCAACGTTGAGCCCGGCAAATCGTCGAAAGTTCTGCCTGTTACGGCACTGACGCCGCTGCGCGGTTGAGCACAAAAGGATTTGTAGTTATCAGAGGGCAAAAACTCGCCGGCATTGAATCTTAATTCGCTGCTCGAGGGTTGCAGCCGGGTGTCACTGGAATCCGAGCCGCCCCCGCCACAGGCCGCTGTGAGGCAGCTCAACAGCAGCACTAGAATTTTTGTTGTGTTCACTCGCAATGCTTGCACCACGGTTTAGTTACCTTTAAAAGCGTTTCCGACTAGGTTATCGGTAAATGAGTTATCGATGTAACTGCAAATCGCTGCGCTTATGCTGCTGCAGTTGGTTTTCTAACTCGGCCATGCTGGCCGGCAAATCGACATTAGCCCCCAGATCTTTGAACGTCGATCCCAAGGCATGCAAAGCTCGAAATAAATTGTGCACACGGCACTGCTCGCCCATCTGTCCCACTCGCACAATGTTGGGGCCGAACGAGCCGGCGATTTCCACCCGATAATACTGGGAGATATGCGCACAAACATGTGCCGCCTCCAGCCCCTGGGGTAGGCCGATGCCTACCACACTGTTCAGTCGGGCAGCCTCGGGCACGTGCAACTGTAAGCCTAACCGTTCGATAGCCGCCTGCAAGGACTGGGAGCACGCCAAATGGCGATCAAAGCGTTTTTCTAGAGTCTCGTCACACACCAAGCGCATGGCTTCGTGCAACGCCAACAGTCCCGATACTGGCGCGGTGTAATGATACGAGGCTTTATGCCAAAAATTTGTGGCCAACTTCGCATCTAGCGTCCAATGACTAACCGGTTGATCTCGATTTTCGATGTGACGCCAAGCTTGCTCCGAAAACGCCACTAACGACACGCCCGGAATGCAGCTTAAACCCTTCTGACCACCGGTGATGACGGCATCAACCTGCCATTCATCCATCAGCAACGGCATGGTGCTGAGTGTGCACACCGCGTCGACCACCACCAGACAATCATACTCCGAGGCCGCTTTGGCAATTTCGGGCAGTCGATAATTACACGTGGTATTGGAAGTCTCGCCCTGCACCATAGTCAGTACTCGCGGTCGAAAGCGGCGGATAGCTTCCACGACTTGCTCGGGATCGGCGCTTTCGCCATCGGCACAGTGCAGCAACTCCACATCGGCGCCCACTCGCGAGGCCATTTCAGCCAGCCTTCCCGAAAAAAAGCCGTTGCAAATGCTTAATACTTTACAACCGGGGGTTACCAAATTTATGACAGCCATTTCCATGGCGGCCGACCCTGGTCCCGCCACCCCCAACAACCAGGGTGATTCGGTTTGAAAAATATAGCGGCCCATGGTTTTTACCTGATCCACCACTTTGGCCATGGTCTCACCCAGGTGGTTAATCACAATGCCGTTGGCCGCCGATACTCGATCGGGAATAGGCACAGGGCCCGCGCCCATCATTAATAGGGGTTCGTCGGGCAGTATTTCGTGAAGTGATTGAACCTGGGGTAAAGAAACGGGCATATAAGGGGCCTCTATCTAACGATTTTCATTCTGAGCGGGGTACAAAATAGCCAAAAGTGGCCAATAGTACGAGTCAGAAGGCTTTCTGGTTGAAAAAGCAGGATAAATTAAAGCCAACCGGGCTTTAGAGCAAGTCGTCGGCAACGAAAGGGAATCGGTAATTCAATACCCAGAACGGACAATAGGGAGTTTTATTGACCACGGCCGGCTCGCTGTTGAATCATCAACAACAAACCGGCAATAGAAGCAATAAAGAAATATCGCCGATCAGGCGTTGGCTGCGGCTTCTTCTTTGCGAAGAAAACTGGCCGTGGCAGGTGCCAAACCGATGGACTTATCCAGTTGGCAATCAAAGTGTGCGGCCACAACTCGGGCATAAGCCAAGTGGTGAACTGTGTGATTGATCAAATAGCAGATTTCGCGGCTCAACGTGGTTGGCATGCGCACATTGTTGGTAGCATTGACCGAAATCTCTGTTTCGATATCGATGGCACAATCTTGCAGGTTACCTTCGGTAAGCCACTGGTGGATTTCGCCCACCTTGTCCAACGCCAAGCTCTGGTTATTTTCCAGGTCGCTACCACGACTGCGCGCGTTGTAGTTGATATAGCCTTGAGCCAATCCATCACGCACAGCGTCGAAATGATCCGTAATATGACGCACATGTGCGCCAACCCCCGACAAAGACCCCTGACAGGGTTGATTGTAATCGTTCGGTGACAGTGCCGTGATCAACTCTTTGAGCTGATCCAATGTTTCTATAGTTGCATCAAGCAGCGGTTTCATGTTGTTGCCATTGATTGAGAAAATTCTCGCAGCCCTCTTTTCCGAGATAGCGCTTTAAATATTTAGTGGGCGTTTTACGTAAATCGACGATGATTAAACCATCGAGCGAATCGTTAAAGCCGGTATTGACCGAAAAGCAAACGAAGCGACCGTTCAACGCCAAATAATGGCGCAATAAAATGGGAACCGATTTACCCGGATCACATCGCCCCAATAATTTGCCGATGGCCGAAATATTGGTGATAGAAGCCAGAGCCTCATGGCTCCACTGCCGACCTTTTACCTTAAGTGGTACAACCGGACGCACATCCATAACAAATTCCTGCTCCGCTCGGAAGCTGGCCAGGAGTGAATCAGACAAGAACGCACGTGCCAAGCGAGAGTGTTCGCTTGAAATACTCACGCAGCCAAACAGGGTGTGGAATTCTGGGTTTTTTGCCACGTAAGCACCAATGCCTTTCCACAACATATCCAACGCTCTTGGGTGCCCCTGGTACTCGGGACAAATAAAAGAACGCCCCATTTCCAGCGATTTACCCAATCGCTTCATGTATTTTTCGTCGTAGTGGTAATGACTGCGGCTGTAAAGCGCTTTAATTCCCTGGCTGGCCAATATGTCGTCGGTGCGACCAATACGGTAGCCACCGACGATTTGATGCTTTGCGTTATCCCAACAGAATAAATGCCAATAGTGCGGATCGTATTGATCGACATCTAAATCGCGACCAGTTCCTTCACCCGCCGCGCGAAAGGTTACCTCACGCGCGAAGGCAATCGCCTCCATGGCTTTGCCCAATTGATCAAACGGAGCGCAATACACCGAAAATCCGCGATCTTCGACCAATTTAAATTCTTCTAAATTTTGTACCGCTCGAATAACTTCGTTTTCCGACACGGGTGACGATAAATCGTCGGAGGCGATAACCGGATTGGTCTGCTGTCCCTGTTCAGACGATGCCAGCAATTCGCTGGCAATACGCAAATAATTCGTGGCCGCCTGATCATCTTCTAAATCGCGCATGTCTTCGGGACTGATGGGCTCGCCCACCAGCAGAGGAAAGCGTTTGCCGTTTTTATTGGAAAGCTCGCGTGGCAACAATGCCGTGCGCAAACGTGGATGAATTAAACCCGCCAAATAAAACAATAAGCTGTTACGCCCTTGTACAAAAAATGGCACACAGGTCGCCTTGTATTTGCGTGCGAGCCGCCCCGCTAGTTTGTTCCACAAACGATCTTCGATACGACCATTTTGCGTATTGATCGACGAGACTTGACCGGCCGGATAAATCAACAATGCTCCACCTTTACTGAGGTGTTTGCACGCTGCTCGTACACCTTTGGCATTGGCCGAGGCCGCTTGCTCTGAAAGAACATCCACGCCGATGAAAATATCGCTAAGCTCGGGAATGAGTGTGAGCAGCTCGTTGGTTAACACCAACGTATCCGGGCGTACTTTCAATAACTCTTCGGTCATGGCCACGCCTTCCAAGCCACCAAAAGGGTGGTTGGCAACGAAAATTACCGGGCCGGACTCAGGAATATCCTGCAGTGCCTCGGGATTTTTAACCGTTAAACCAAAGCCCAATACATCCAGCGTGTAACGCAAAAACGACGCATAGTTAGCCTTGCCGGTCGACTCGGCGGGTCGTAAATCGTACTTTCGCGCTAGCGGTGTTAAGCCCAGTAAACGCTCGGCTGCCCGGGCTAAAAATTTATTTTTTAGCGGAAGCCTAAATGGGTTGTAGTCCTCACCCATAACTCATGCCTTTCAAATCTTTGTACAGTATATTCAGTGAGCACCGCGACTGCGGTAAGCGCAGGTGTCGTTAATCGGTCTCGGGGTAGAACTCTTTCATGCGTCGCTCCTGCATCCAGTGATGCAGGAACGCCCGCACGCCGGGTGTTTTAAACCCTCGCTTGCGATTTTTACTGCCCAGGCGAAACAATACGCGATACTGAAACAGCAGTGCCCCAACCGCGTCTTTTAGCGTGGTGTCGCTATCCCAAATGTGTAAGGATTCTGAGCTAGCAGTATTAATCTCAATGATTTCAATTCCTTTACCACGCTTCAGACTTTCGATATCTGGAAACTTGATATCCAACCGACCGTAATGAAATTCGGGCAAATCTAACATAATTTCGTTGATCGCCGCCGTTAACTCGGGCGAAATATGGTGATTCGCGTCTTTAAAAATCGCACCTTTACTGTGCGTGGCAGAAAATACCAGTCGAAACGGCTCGCCGGCGGGAATGACTTCGTGCCAGCGGCTTTGATGTCGCGCTTGATACAAATGCTTTAATTGTCCCGCGCGCGAGTCATTAGCGATTAGCTCACCCAACGTATCGCGGCCATTGCCAACCACATAAGGCATATATTTTAAGGCCAACGAAACAATTTGCCCTTGTTCAGAATCGGGCTCACGTACATAAAAAACGCCAGCTTCCGCTTCGTTGTCGGCCAATCGCTGAACCATAATGCTCGAATCCACCGGATAAGCGGCAATATAGTCCTGCAATTGATCTAAATTTTTGATCAGTTTAACGCCCGAGCCGCGACAACCCACATCGGGCTTGCAAACAACCGGATAGCTCATGCCCTGACGGGCCATTTCCGATTCGATACTGCTGGCTTGAACCGCCCAACAATCGTGATTAATTTTGTGGATAAACCACGTCAGAATAGCCTCGTTGCAGCGCCCCTTGGCCTGCTCATAAAGGGCACTTTTGGGAATTCCCACCATGCCCGACAACTTCAGCCCAGGATTAGCTATAAGCGGCAAGGTTAATGAACGATGGCGAACACTGAGCGCCAGCCACTGCACCACAACGGGAATATACATGACCCAAACGGGCCAAAATTCGAACATAGAAACCCGCCGCTCGCCAAATTCGAGCGGTGGCATTCCTGGGGTGACAAACGCCTCGGATGAGGCTGTTGTATGTTCCTCAACCCTGCTGGATTCAGACAACGCAGATTGAGTGACTTGTTCAGACATAGTAGATATCGATTTATTCCCTGTGAGACAGACAAAAGACTCTGCTTTTAATTCCTCAAAATGGCCTGCCACACAAAAGCTAATTGCGCTACAGTATCACCAGCCCTTTTGAGGCGGTATCACAATTTGTACACATTTAATTAGCACCTTTGGGCATCTAATGATGCCAGGGGCCAGCCAGGGTAGACAGTTAGCATTAAGTTTTTGTGACAGCGCGCTAGTATACAGATTCTGACGAAGGCTTCAAAAGTCATTAGCCGCATTCAATGCGGGCTTTGTCGTTTAATATATTTTTTCCAACTCATCCAACAAACGCGCTCATGACTTACAGCGCCAATTTTGACAGAGGTGAACAAATGTACATCGCAATGAATCGATTCAAAATCGCCAAAGGTAAAGAGCAGGAATTTATTGAAATTTGGAAAAGCCGAGACTCCCATCTTGACGGAGTGCCCGGTTTTAAAGAATTTCACTTATTGCAGGGACCCTCTCACGAGGACTATACGCTATTCGCTTCGCATTCCCTTTGGCAATCAGAAGAGGCTTTCACTGCCTGGACACAATCCGAAGCGTTTCGCAAAGCTCACGCCAACGCGGGTAGCAACAAGGACATCTACCTTGGCCCACCGCAGTTTGAAGGCTTTGAACAGGTGCTTTAAAAAAACTTGCTGGGCTATTATTTTTTGGCGTCTGCTGTGTTTTTTAAATAGGCGGAACTTAAAGCAAAGAATATAAATATCAGCTCCTCCAAATACCCCACTAAGCTGACGGTAAAGATTACCACTGCGAGGCCAATTATTACGGAAAATAGTACGCTTCCTGCCATATAGCGTGCATCGTTGATGGCTCGCAACTCCGAAACTCGTTTGGACACGCCACTTATAGCAGTCCACCATATTGCCATGTAGATAAACAATCCTACGGAGCCATAACGGAGGGCTACATGAAGATAATGATTGACGATATCTACTATCCCTTGACCTTGAGTCATATTGGCAACCAATACAGGATTGCTCCAGAAATTTGGATTACCCAACAGCGGCGCACGCCAAAATGCGTCGCCAGAGTATGTCAGTAAATCAGCACGGTATTGAAACGAACCTGAAGAATCCAAATTAATAACAGCTTGTATGTTCAGCGACACGGCGATCACAGCTATAACTGCGATGACTTTACAAGCAGTCTTCCATCCTTGGCTAGATTTATAAAAATATAGGCTAGACAAAAACGCCAACATTAACGTTAGCTGAGCACCACGAGAATCCGTAAACAGCATCGCTGTAAAAATCAACGCAGCGAGAACATACGCCATCATGTTTTGTTTTAACCCAATCTTTCGTACATTTAGCATGATAAAACATGCTACTGCTAAATACATACCGAAAGTAATTGGCGTCAACCAAGAACTTGAAACACGCAACCCCAACCCACGGAAATAATACGCATACTGGAGCCTAGCCAAATGTATACCGTCAATGTTGTTAGCTAAACTAGCATAAGTTTTCCAAACCACGCCCCATTCCACAATACTCTCCATGGATAGAGCAACACCCATCATGCCCATTGCCAACAAACTCTTTTCTAAGGAGAGCTTAGTATGAGATATAACCCGATAAGGTAACCAATAAGTGATAAAGTTAACGATAACAAGGCGCACAGTTTGGGTAATAGCCGTGTGATCACGGAAATCTAAAATGGTCGAGAGTACGATAAAGGCTAGTACAAATTTATCTATAACCGATAGTGATTCTTTTCTCTCCCTCAATCTTGCATAGACTGGAGTTAAAAGCACTAAACCCAAGAACATTGGGTATGTCATTTTCAAAATACCATCAATGCCGGGAAAAGGAATGACATAAGCCAGCTTCGGCAGGGCGAACAATAAAGCCAAGTAAAAAAAAACTCGACTTTCGTCATCATCAGGAATGGCTAATATGCCAATTAAAATTATTGCAATATAAACAAACCAAATATTTGCAAGCACGCCTGCAACAACAATAAGAATCAGCCAACACTTCGCCCACTGATCGACTTCTTTCACCTCGAAAAAGTACCGAAAAGTAAAAGCTGCCGCGAGGACAGGAATAGATAGGTAAATGATCGTCGATAAAATAACTAACATAGCGAATAAAGATATAGATTCTGTAAATTATCTTATCTTAGAAAAAAGAAACTTGACCCACTTCGGCCAAACAGCCAAACCAGAAACGCATTTTTCATTAGAACTAAAATGTGAGGCAAGCGACTAACGAACAATAAAATTATCAAATACACCAATCGCTTATATCCACTGTGGATAAATCTACTAGGCTAGCCATAAACAACTTCTGAGAAATGGAGCGAATTTAAATTGCCACTGCCCGATTTTCCTTGAACGACAATATAAAACCACTACAAATAACAAAGTAACGTTATAAAAAACTAGAATTTGTCATAAGGTTTAACGGGTTAGCATCAAACACCATCCAACCAATCCAAGTTAGTAACAAAGTTAAAACTACAATTGGAATATCGTCTAGCGGCCAGCAATAACCATATTTTCGGACCATAACATGAAGCAGAATGATACTTATTATCGGAATTAGTACAAAAACTGCCATTAACCCTTGAATGCCAAAGTAGGCTACACCCAGTATTAAAGCCAGTAAATAGGTACCACCCTTTACGACCTGATAGGTCATAGCATCAAACGAATTACCATGAGCCAAAAACAGTGGTCTTAATGTGGTATCGAGAAGTCTAAACATGGCCGCCAACGCTAACACTTGCAACATCCAACCGGCTTCGATATACCGGTCATCGTAGAGTAAGTTGATCAACCACTGACCACCAACAATCAAAGGCAAACAACCAAGCATTCCAAGCGCGAGCCCTATCAATCGAAATTTTCGGATTTTACGGTACTGGTCAGCACCTTGCTCAACTGTCTTTCTATACAAAGGGAACAAAAACTTTGATGCGGCATTTTCGCCCAATTCGTTGAAAAGCATAGAAAAGTTAATGGCAATACTATAAACCCCTAACATTTCTAAAGTGAAAAACTTACCGAGAACTAATCGGTCGCCCTGGGAAATCAAATATAGACTACCTGTTGAAAGTAGAATCCACCGGCCAAAACGAAAGATTTCATGAAATGAAGGCCAATGCCAATGCCAGCGATTGCCTGCCCCCGGAATAAAAAAATGATAAAAAGCCAAGGTAAACACGGAGACGAGAACAGTGCCGATGACTAGAGACCAAATACTTCGATAGTAATAGGCTAAGCCTATGAAAAATATCATCCCTAATAACTGAGCCAATAGCTCCAAGGCTGACAACCTTTTCAAATAGAGCTCTTTTGCCTGCCAATACACCTTTGTCGGCGTCAAGCCAGTTATGAGTGTCGTCGCAGCGGCAATGGCAATTAAACTCGGTAATTGCGCTACATCGTAGAAATTTGCCAAAGGAAACGACAACGCTAGCAATACTACATAAAGTATTACACCTCTCACCACTTGAATTGACCAAGCAGTGTTGTAAAACCTGGGCAAATGGGATTCTGGGTTATTGATGATTACGCCTCGGATTCCAACATCCGAGAACATGGTGGCACCAAGGATAAAGGCGTTTACTAGTGCCATTAAACCAAACATTTCTGGAGCGAGTAGTCGTGTAAGAATCAAATTACCGACTAATCTAATAAGCTGCGCCCCACCAATACCAACGAGAACCCAAAAAAGGTTAGACACCAACGAATTTGTTTTCACTTAGCGACCCGTATTTGCTTAGAGAAAACTTACGCCGCAGGTTTAACGGCGGGGGATTCCCAGGACTCTGTAGACAACCCGGTTAGTTGGGTAAGTTCATTATTTGAGGAACTATAATACAGGCGTAAAAATTCAAGGTCAGCTTCACTTGCTGGGGGAATATTTTGGACATACTCTTTTACCAAGCGCTTACCCCAAGGCGATTTACTTACTACCGTTGAAGCTGTACTTGCTAATTTTGCTCGTGCGTCCGGAGTGAGCAAATCAAACACCCATTTAACTACAGGAAATTGTCGTATAGATTTCACTACAGATTGGGCCTTGTGTTCCGCCAACCCCTCACCTGCTTGATTACTAACTTTTTGTTCAACATCAAGTACTTCGGCAGTCGAAATATTTAAAAAAAGACAAATCTCCTTAAGCACGGCTTGTGGCTCAATGACTAGCCGCTTGAAATCGACAATATAAAACTGCTCCTGGGGAAAATACTTCCAAAAGCGTTTAAGTTGCTCTGCGTATTTACCCGCCATCAGCATCTCTTCGTCGTCTTTAATGGCCTGAGCAAAATCTTTAAATTCACCGCCGTAAACGGCGACTTCTTCCATACGATGGCGATAGTGCGAATAGGCCCGTTTAACTGGATCGCGCACCACGTAAATAAATTTTGCCTGAGGATTACGCTGATAAATGCGCTCGGGCACATCGGGAAAGGTCGGCCAGCGCGAGTAGCAGGTTGAGCCATCACCCCACAATTGATTAACCCCAGCCTCTTTAAACAACGACAGATACCAATCGTCGCCCTTGGCGTAGACTTTCGGCTGACTGAAGTAGCCAGGCTCTTTGGGATGGACCATAAAGATTTGATCATGCCCAACTAAATAGTCGTGCAGAGTTGTCGTTCCAGCCTTCATGGCACCAATGACAAAAAAGTCTGGCCACCTTTGCGTCATTACAGAACCTTCCCTAGCTTTTCCTTAACTCGATCGGCAAACGTACGTTTACCCAACTCATCTCGCTGACCTTGTTCGTTCAAAAATACCGTGCTGTGCGACTTGGAAACCTGCTCACCGTGCTCCTTGGACGTATAGTAGTACAAAGCCAGAGATCGGCGACTGCGATCTTCGGGGCAAGTCAGCGGTTCCGGATGACCGTGGAAACTGGTATTGGTGGTGGTGAATATGGCCATGCGATTAAAAATAGGCAACACTTTCTTTTCACAGCCACCAGTCGCTTCGCGCCACAATTGAAAGTGGCCACCGTACTCTTCTTTCCAATCTTTATTTAAATAAATAATCACATTTAAACGTCGGAAAGCGTTTAGTTTATCGTGCTGGTTAAAATCCACATGCACACCCAACTTTCCGCCACGTGGAATTTTATGAATACCACCACCCACAAGGTAAGGGTCGGGAATCAACCCTTGAATGCCGGTTAATTCACTCAAAAACTCCAAGAAAGGTTCGGAATTTAAATTATGAATGAACGCGCGCGTGATGGGCGGCAGGTTTTGATCGCGGTTAAATTGCAGCTTTTTCTCGTAGACGGTTTCGAAACTCTTCCAATTGGATTCTACGGTTTCGATTTCATCGAGAATTGCGTCCAACACCTCAGGATCAAACACCTCATCGTACACACCGTGTTTAAACGGTGCGGCGGTTTGGTAATTGTTGTGCTCTTCCTTGGCCAATGCTTCCAATTTTTCGTAAGGCAACATTGAGTTGTATCTATCCATTGTCAACATAACGATTCCTCTGCAGCTTTATGGCACTGCAAACCCGTCAAAGAATTAATTGTCACCGTATTAGCAATACAAACGTTTTACCGATAATCGATTATTTGTATTCGATAATACTGGGCCTTTGATTATTGCGATTTCTCGACCGGAACGTGATGATCCCGATCAATTCCGGTACCTTTGCCAGGGCGATAAAAAAACTGTAAACCGTGGCCTCTGCAGGCTCTAGACGTTTGTCGAGTAAACAATATTTTAAAACTTTAGCAAACAGCAGCACCGGCGGACACAGTAAAATTAATGTCAAAAGTGGCATTCCAAGCAACCCTAATACCAATCCTAATGGCGTCAATAGGATCAACCACCCCCATAACAGAGCACTTTTCACTTCTCGGCGGTAGTATTTTTCCGGGCTGTCGCCGTGTAAAAACTCGCCCTGGGCGTAAGCGTGACCGCAGCGCTTGGCACGCAGCCACCACTGTTTAAAGCGCGTCATTTGCGCGTCGTGTCTGGTCATAATTTGGCCGATACGCCAGATCTGCCAGCCCTGCTCGCGCAAGCGAAAGCACATTTCCGGCTCTTCGCCAGCCACTACGGCGGGGTTAAAGCCCTGAACTTGGGCAAACGCCTCGGCACGGGCGAGAAAATCACCACCGCAGGCCATGGCCTGGCCAACCGGGGTGTTCCATTCAATATCGCACATGCGATTGTAAATACTGGCCTCGGGATAGCGCTCTTTGCGCTGGCCGCAGACGATCGCCGCTTTGGGGTTTTCACTCAAAAAGGCCGCAGCCTGTGATAACCAAGCGGCCTCAAGTTGGCAATCACCGTCGACAAATTGCACGAATTCCACGCTGGGCAGTTCACTTTTTAACGCGGCGAAACCTTCGTTGCGAGCCCGACCGGCACTGAACGGGATGGAGGTATCCAGCTCGACCACCGCAACGCCAATTGAGTGAGCGAAAGCGACACTGTCATCGGTGGAGCCGGAATCCACATAGACGATTTTCTCCACCTGCTCGACCATAGAACGCAAGCACTGCTTAAGGCGCTCACCCTCATTGCGGCCGATCACAACAGCACCGAGTGTTGCAGAGTCAGTCATTACCTGTCCTTGGCAAATTAGTGATCAATTTAAACACCGTCTTGGGCGATTTCTTCAGTGGGCTTTAATGTTTGCAAGAAATTGGCAACCGCATTACCCACGCCCACCACATTGGGCGACCGCGGCTTGGGCGTAAACGTGGTAACTTCACGCAGCTTTTCGGCTAAATTGTCTTCGTTAAAACTCAGCACATGGCCAAGTTGCTCAAAGCGCTCGGCGGTAGACACTTGGTGATCATTAACATGCTCACCAAATTCACTTTGTCGTGCCAACACCAACAACCGCGTGTTGGAGTGTAACGCCTGAATGATGACACCAATACCGGCGTGGCCAATCACGAGATCGGCCTCCTGCACCAGGGTATCGTACTCCGACTTCTCTACAAAACGTTTAAACTCAAAGTGTTGCGGCTCGTATTTACCCTCGCCGATTTGGCCAAAAACGGGCTCGGTAATAACACCCTGCGATACGGCCTCATCGATAATGCGAAACAGACGATCGAAAGGCAGCATACTGCCAGAAGTTACGAAAATCATTGCAACTCCCCCACGTACTGAGCTTTGGGATAGCGGGCTGCGACTTCGGGCCATTGCGTTAAAAACAGATCCGCGCGCTTCATGACCATCTTGCCACTCATTGATAAATCGTCTAATTGGGCAACGCTATCAATCCACACAAATTTGGCGTCTGTTAACAGCTTGGCCAGCATGCAGACGATGGCGATGGGCAGCGAGCCGGTGGTGATGATCACATCGGGTCGCTCGCGCAACACAAACCACAGCGCGCGCCAAGCGGTGGCAACAATACTGAGCGGCTTGTTGCGATCGCATTCACCCACCAAATAGGTCGGGCCCAATTCGTAGAGTTTTTTTGCCCAAATCTCGCGCGTAGTCACATACACCGACGGCTGTGTCGGCCAGTTGCCTACCGTGGCCAATAAACCCAACAACTCCGTCATGTGGCCGCCGGAGGAGGCACCCACACAGACCTTGAGTGCTCTTGAGGTTTTTTTAGAGCTGCCAGTGTTCATCAATCAACTGCTTAGTCTGAACAATATTGCCTTTGGAAGACGCACCAAACACGATGGAATCGAGACCCTCAAGGCCGCACACCCACTCGATGGCTTCTTTCGGTGGAATTGCACCAGAGGCTAACACCGACATGGCGACAACGCGGGCATCGTTTTTAGCGATGGCTTGTTGGTAGGCCTCTACCCCGCCGCACATGCGGAAACCAATTTTATTAATATTGGCGCAAACGATGGGGTTTTCGATGCCCTGTTCGTGCAACACGTTAATCAACAGCGGCAAGTTCATGGTAATAAAGCCAGCTTCAGCATCGTACTTTTCTTTTACGTAGCGATGGAATTCCGCCAAAAAGTGATAGCCCTTAAGGCCCATAATAAAATCGGTAATAACGTTTTGCAGGAAAATCACCGGCGTTTTTACGCCCGCAAAACGTTTCATTTCCGCATCCACCAACAGGCGCAACATTTTGTTAACGTCCTGAGTCACCACCGACATGGCACCGGTTAGCATGGTATCGAGCATACCGCCGGGCGAGAACCGTTTAAGCGTCTCTAAAATACCCACCTCGCCTACGGAGTTGGCGTATTTGTGCGCGTAAGGCATGCACGGATAAAACTCAAAATCCGGGTAGCGATCGGGGTTGGCTTTAACGATATCGACAATATCGCCCACTCGATCGTAGGTGGTGCACATAAATACTTTAATGCCGGCATCGTAGGCATCGTCGAGCACGCGCATAATGGACTCGGCATCGCGAAAACGCATTGATTGGGCCCGCGCCTTGTCCTCGGACATGTGGTTAACACCAAAGAACTGGTTATCGCCAAATAAAACTTTTTGCAGACCCATAGCTTAATCTTTCCCTAGTTGTGCAATGCTTTCGATAACGCGATCGGTATCGGTGGCGGTGCTGAAAGTGGTTTCCACCTCGGCGTCCCGCCCGGCGATGGCATCGATGAATTGATCCAATTGCGCGGAATATTCTTCGCCACGCACGTAAAAATTCACCGGCTTTTGCAGCTCGGTAATGTATTTTGAGGTCCAGCCGTCCTCAAAACCTTCAAACTCATTGCCTGGCGCCAGATAGACCCGCATTTCCTGGCGGTCGGTAATAATTTTGCCTTTCTTGCCGTACACGGTGATGGTGGTGCTCATTTTACGAACCGACTGATCACTCCAGTTGGCTTCTAAATAGCCAGTCACACCCTGGGGGTATTCAAACGAGGCAAATACGGCATCTTCAATATCGGCCGAAAAAATCGACTGTAACTGCGCCGAGCGAACTTTGCTCGGAGCCTGATAAATGAAGTTCATCAAGTCGACCACGTGACAGGCGTAATCGTGCAGGCAGCCGCCGCCCTCAGATTTTTTAGAGCGCCAGGTTTTACCGGATTTTGGGCGAATCACGACCTGGCCATAGGCTTTACCCTCTACGTGGTAAACCTCGCCAATACAGCCGGCATTGACCAAACGGCGCGTCTCCTGGAAGGTGCCTATAAAGCGGTTGTGGTAACCCACCTGATTAACAAGGTTGCCGCGCTGAGCAATCTCCGACAGGGTTTGGCCTTCGTTCGGATTCAAACAAAGGGGTTTTTCCAAAAAGACGTGAATGCCCTGTTCGAGCGCCATTTTGGCCAGCTCGAAGTGCGTGGAATTGGGGGTGGAGATAATCACCGCATCAGGCTGGGCTTCTTTGAACATCTTTTTGGCATCTTTGAAGGTTTTCACCCCCAACTGCTTGCTGATTACCGACGTTAAAAAGGCCGCCGAGTCGCAAACCCCGACCACTTCAACCTCCGGATGCGCCGATATGATGGCAAAGTGGGACAAGCCCATTTTGCCGGCGCCGATAAGAGCTACCTTTACCATTCAATCTGTCCTTAATTTGCTATTGCTGATTCAATTAATCGCCACGGCCCTGTGATGGTCTTTGCCGAGATCTCTCTACTGGTTTTGCTCCGCACTGGCCACTTTAACCGGCGCTTCAGCACCCTTCGATAGCGGCGGAGCAATAGGCTTAGCGGGAATTCCAACCACAGTTGCGCCGGGTTCGACATCGTGTAACACGACCGCGTTAGCCCCCACCGAAGCGCCATCGCCCAGTGATATTTTACCCATCAGCGCCGCACCGGCACCGACGTTCACCGACTGCCCCAATTGTGGGGCATCCAGTGGCTGATCCAGATGGCGGTTTCCTAGGGTTACGCCCTGGCGCAAAATACAATCATCACCGATAACACTGTAGCCATGAATAACAATGCCACCTTGATGCTCGAACACAACACGCCGCCCTAAACTAACGGTGTAGGGCAGTTCAATACCGTAAACATTGCGAACACGCCGATACAAGACCCGGTAAAACAGGCTCAACGGTGCCCGCAACAGCTTGGGCTTAATGCTCATCCGCCAAACACCAAAGCGATGCACTGCCACGGCGCGAAAGCCCGGTTTGGTCCAATCTTTACCGTGCGCCAGCCAATCTTCGTGAATCTGAGCCCACAATCCCAGATCGCTATTCGATCCTTGAGTACTGTCCGACAAGTTCAACCGCCTGTTTTCCGTTTGTTTTGCTCAACTGGTCAGAAATTATTTAAACGGATTGAGCGTGGAGTGCAGTAAAAAATCCGTTAAAAACTTAGGTGGTTCATTATTTGGTGCACCTTTTACCAACATCTTTAATCGTTTGACCACATGGCCCAACAACCAGCATATATCGGCCATACCAGCTCCCATGATCCCGAAGTTTTGCCGAAAATAGCGACGCCGAGATTCAAACCAGTACCCGGGCGTCCTCGGCCGCTTGCGACGCATGTCGGAAATACCCGTAGCCGCCCCCACCAAGTGGATGACTCGACTGTCGGGCACAAAGTGAATCTGAAAGCCTGAGCTTTGAATTTTTCTACAGTAATCGACTTCCTCAAAGTACAAGAAATATCGTTCGTCCATTAACCCGACCTGCTCAATGACTGATTTGCGAATCAGCATAGAGGCACCGGCCACCCAATCAACGTGACCGTGCGCATTGGCGGTATAGCTAGCCACAACGTACTTGGGAAACAATTTCGCCACAGCGCCAACAGAGCAACCGTCAACGAACTCGCCCCAGGGCTTGGGATAGTGAAACGCGGAAATTTGTTCGGTGCCGTCGGGGTCGGTTAGCTGGCTGCCAACCACTCCAACGCTTGGGTGTTGATTCAAATAGTCGATTAACGCCGTTAATGACCCCTCGATAGGCCGAGTATCAGGGTTGAGGAGCCAAAAATAGTCGCAGTGCAGCGATTGCAAATGGGTTATCGCGAGATTATTGCCGTAAGAAAAACCGCCGTTTTTAGGCGCAGGCAGCAGGGTTACCCAGCTTTGCCACTGATTGGCTTCAATAGCATTGGAAAGAATATCAACGGAATCGTCTGGTGAGAGGTTGTCGACCACGCACACCTGCACAGAGCTGTTGGAATCAACATGCTGGCTAAGTGCATTTAGGCACTCAACAACGAGTGGTGCTGTCTTGTAGTTGACAATCGAAACACCAACCAAACAACTCATCCTCTGCTCCTTAGACGCATTTACAGGTTGCAATCATTGCTACCCGGGGTGGCCCAGCCATTATAAGCGCATTTTTGCCTTGTGTTCATCGTTTTCCTAAAAGATAGTGGGTTTGTGTGGAGAATCAAAACACTGTTAAAGCGATGCAATAAGCTAAACCCAACGGCCATTGAAAACGTAGCAGACAACAATATACGCCACAAACAAACTGCAAGACGCCAGCACCGCCCGCCGAGGCTGGCGGCGATTTTGCTACAACTCCCCGTAAGTGTATGAGAGAATTGAATTAACTGCGCCATACTAAGGGCAAAGTGCAAGTTCGGCTCGCGGGTTTTCCCCTAACGGCCCGATCCATGTACTAAGATGTATAAAAGCACACGGAGTGAATGGAATGTACCCGCAAAAATCTACCATGACATCGGTAACTCACCTCAAGGACGGCTTCTTAGCCATGGGGAAATCATCTTGCCCGCGCATCGGCCAATGGGTTTTCTGGCTGCTCGCCGCACTCGTATTATCGGCTTGCTCAACGCCCAACTCAAACAGTCCTGCACCCACACACACACCACTAGCCCCTTCGGAATACCTGATTGGCATTGGCGATGGCTTAAACGTAAGTGTTTGGCGCAACCCAGATCTGTCGGTTTCGGTGCCGGTACGCCCGGACGGCAAAATCTCCGTGCCACTGGCCGGCGACTTAATGGCAGCCGGTAAAACCCCCACAGAACTGGCCGCCGACATCACCACTCAACTCACCAACTTTTTAAAGGGTCCGCAGGTAACTGTAATCGTTAGTAATCCTGCCAGCTCCGATTTCCAGCGGCGTGTGCGTATTACCGGTGCGGTTAATAGCCCAGTGTCCATTCCCTACCGTGAAGGCATGACGGTACTGGACTTAGTGCTTTTGGCCAACGGATTAAACGATTTTGCCGCCGGCCACAAAGCGAAGTTGTATCGCAAATCGGCAGGCAAAGTGACCGCTTATCCTGTCAACCTTGACGGTTTATTGAACAAAGGCAAACTGGAGGACAACTACCCCCTTCAGCCCTCTGATGTCGTTTCCGTTCCAGAAAGACTCTTTTAGTTAAGCCATGGCACTTTTGTAAACCACGGTTTTCTAAGCGACGAGCACTGAACTCAGCTTTATAAACAGCGAAAGCGATTATGGACATAAAAGAACTTATAGCCCTGTGTAAGCACACACTGCATGAACTGGCCAGCCATAAGGTTGCCGCCACGCTGGCTGCCATTTTTACCGCTTTTCTGATCTTTTTTGTGGGCGTGAGCCTACCCCAATCCTACGTGAGCTCCGCCTTAATTGAAGCCGAACGCAAATCCATTATCGAGCCCCTGCTCAAAGGTCGCGCGCAAGTTGACATCAGTCCGGTGAGCGTCGTCTTGGAAACCCTTTATTCCAACAAAATTATGGAACGCTCTGCCCGGGAGTTAGGACTCATTGATCAAAACTCCACCCTGGAGCAAATCGAAAGCGCACGCAAACTGCTCTCCGAACGCTTATCTCACCGAGTGATCGACGACAAACTACTGCGCCTGACGTTTGGCTCCAGCTCGGCGGAGTACTCTCACCAAGCGCTGTCGGTGCTGGTTGATACTTTTATGATGGTCGCCACAGAAGAAAAAGTCGCCGAGAGTGAAGAAGCCTATCGATTTATCAGCGAGCAGGTCGAGAAATACAAAAAACAACTGGCGCAGGCCGAATCGCGCTTATCGAATTACAAAATCCAAAACATGGATGCCACCGAGCGCGAATCGTTTAATCGCATTACCGAGCTGCGAACCGAGCTGGAAGAGCTTGAATTGCGCATCGACGAAGGCCAAGCCAAAACCCGTTCGCTGCGCACCCAAATCGATAAAGAAGGTAACCTGCAGCAGGCTCGCAGCAGCTTGAGCCAATTGTTGATCAAGCAGCGCCAAGCAGAAAATACACTGCAAAACTTGCAACTGTCCTTTCAAGAAGACTACCCCGATATTGTCTCCACCAAGAGCCAGATTGCTCAAATTCAACAAGAAATCGCCAAGCTGCGCGAACAGCACCCCAACCTGCCGTCCGAAGTGAGCCAGGAAGAAACCACCCTATTCGATGAACTCAGAGCCAACCTTTCAGCCATCGAACTGGAAACAGAAAGCCTTGTGCGACGCAAGCAATCCCTCGAAAAGCTTTTGACCAAAGAGAGCCAGCGTGCCGATAAAGCCGCCATCGACCAGGCCATGCTGTCCGAGTTAACGCGCGACTACGATAAAACCAAACAAATATACGAAGAGATGTTGCAGCGCCGAGAAAACGCCAAACTCTCGGTGGCCATTGATGAACAGGGCCAAGGCATGACCTTCCACATTCAGGAACGGCCACTGATGCCCGTCTCGGCACAGGGTCCACCGCAAATACTGTTCATCGCAGCAGCGCCTTTTTTAGCAGCGATGTTTCCCCTTGGCCTGTGTTTTGTGTACGTTTTTCTTGACCCACGTATTCGCTATGGCATGCTCAGTAAATCGAAACTTCCCGATACAATCGATATCGTGGTCGATATTCCAGCCTACAGCCAAGAGGCGCTCAATCACAATCGAGCAAAAACCAACTGGCTACTGGTATCATTGGTGGTCGTTGCGGCAATTTTGTACGGCTATTTGGCTTCGTTTTGGCTGTTTGCTGAATAGGTTGGGGACTCGAGGATACTTGTGGACAAACTGAAACAAATTATCACCGAAAAAAGGGCGGCCAGTCGAACACCCAGTTCTGAACAAAACCCCAACAGCCACGATTTGGTTAACCGCTTTATTGCCGGCGAGATGGTGCTCACCAAGGAAGAGCGCAACCGGCTTTGGAAGCCCGAAACCATGGCCGAGAAGGGCGTCATCTACCAAGGCATGGAGAACCTGGAAGTTTTGAACGCGTATCGTGAATTACGAACCAAACTACTGCGCAAATCCGGCGGCTCCAGCGCCATTATTTTGCTCACCAGCATCGGCGGCAAGCAGCACCATGACGCTAGCGTGGCGTTTAACTTGGCCACCAGCTTTGCAATGGACACCAGTAAGTCCTCCATTTATGTGGACTGCAACCCCTACAGCGATGATCGACAAGATTTAGCCATTCGCGATTTTCGCTTTGGCTTAACGGATCATTTGCTCGACTCCAATATTTCTTTGGCCGATGCCACTTATCCCTCCGGCGTGGAGCATTTAAAAATTATTCCCACCGGTGGCCACACCAACACAGCAGCCGAGTTTTTTAACCATCCGCGACTGGGCGGAATTTTTAACGAAATCAAATATTCCCTGCCGCACGTGTTTATCTTTATTCAAACGCCGCCGGTGCTACACTATTCAGAGGCGTCGATTCTCGCTGACATCGCCGACATGGTGGTTATGGTGGTGCCTTCCAAACAGACCACCAACGCTCAAATCAACGAAGCTGTCGAACTGTTGGGTAAAGACAAAGTGGCCGGCGCGGTATTTACCGAATAAAGCGGTTAGTTTTGTCACAAGCGCTGTACAGGCACGAATCAACCCACAGTTGATCGACAATCGGCGCGTCTCAACATACTCAGTTTAGGCAACGGATGCTTATGAACACCTACTTGCACAGAGCCGCAGTTTTAGCCGCGCTTTTCTCCATCCCCCCGCTTGCGCACTCTGAATACGGTATCGAAATCGGACACAGCAGTGAATTTAACGACAATGCCGATTTGTCGGAAGACCAGCAAGCCGATGAAAGGGAAGATCGCACTTGGCTCGAACTGGGTTTGCAATTTGAGCGCGACAACTGGAATTTAGTGTCGCAGTACCAATTAACCAACGTACATTTCGATAGCGACAGCGAAACGCCACAACAAGACACCGAGGAAATCGTCGGCAACACCCGCTTTTCGGCAGCCGCGTTTAAACAGCGCGCGGAGCTCACCGTCAACCACAACCGGCAGAGCCTTTTGGGCGCACCAGGCGGCTTGGAGCTGCAATCCAATTTCGTCGAACGCGACAGTCTAACCTTTTCACCAAAGTGGTATTTTCAGCGCAACAGCCGTCAACAGGTCTTTGTAGAAGGGTATTTTAATCGCGTCGATTATGAAGACCGCGAGACCAGCAACAATTCGGTGAACAGCAATACCCAAGGGTTGATCCTCGGCGCTAATCGCAGAATCAGCGAAGTCACCACCCTTGGCCTGCAGGCCCAACAACTTACCACCGAATACGATGGCAATAACCCCGATAACGACTACGCCAGTTATGTCGCCACCTATTCCACCACACTGCGCCGACTCACCTATTCATTAACCGCCGGTGTTAACCGCTCGCAATCGGGCGACAATCCCACACTCACCTCGCCACGGTTGGGATTGGATGCCGCCTACACCACTGGCGCCACCACGGTGTCCTACTCGGCGCAGTTTTTCATTACCGATACCTCCCGAGGCAACACCAGCTCAACCGATGCCACGTCAGGCCAGGGAGCCAACCTGGGCAATGGCGACACATCGACGATCAGTCGCTACGAACTGTTCAGCAACCGGTTAAATGTGCGGCACCAATTTAATGAGCGCCTAACCTTTCGTTTTACGCTGGATGCTTCCAATCAGGACCACGAAGAAGACCCCACTCAGGATCGCAGTGAATTCGGCCTTTCGAGCACCGTTAATTATCGGTTGCCATCACGCTGGTCGTGGCGATTGTCGGCGGGCTATCAAAACCTGGAATTTGGCAGCGCTAGCTTGCAATCGGATTACACACTCAACACCTATTCCCTATCGGGCAACTATGCCTGGAATGATCGACTTGATACCCGTCTAACGGTCATCCATCGGCAGCGCGACAGCGACTTGGCAACAAGCGACTATACCCAAAACGCGATAACCGCCCAGATTACCTACCGATTGCGACCTTGATTGAGCACCGCGACCGAGTAAAAACCGCGTATTATCAATAGTTAAAGTTTGGCAACAATCCCGCCCCTGCGCTGTAAAAATTTTGTTCAACAGCCACGACGTATTCCTGTATACTTGCGCGCGTTTTTAACTGCCTCTGTCGATTTTCCTTGCCCCGGCAAGGATTGAAACGACCCGGTCAGTTTTTGCCAGCGGCGCTGCCGTGTTGATGTTTGTGGTCACTAACACTCTCTGCATCCCTGGCCAGCCGTTGCTAAAACGCTGCTGTGGGCAACGGCCTGTTGTTTCTCTGCGATGTTTCTGTCGAAACCAATCCGAGAATCCTCAGACGAAAACCTGTAACGATTTTTCCGGAGGCGCAAGTTAGTATGCGCCTCGTTGTACTTTTTTAAACGAACGAGTAAACCAATGACTGATTTATCTCACTATCGCAACATCGGTATCTTTGCCCACGTGGATGCGGGTAAAACCACCAGTACCGAACGTATCCTTAAGCTCACTGGTAAAATCCACAAAACCGGTGAAGTACACGATGGTGCCGCCACCACCGACTTCATGGAGCAAGAAGCTGAGCGCGGTATTACCATTCAGTCCGCTGCGACCACCTGCTTTTGGAAAGACCACCGCCTAAACATCATCGATACCCCTGGGCACGTTGACTTCACCGTAGAAGTTTACCGTTCACTGAAAGTACTCGACGGCGGTATCGGCGTATTCTGTGGTTCTGGTGGTGTTGAGCCTCAGTCGGAAACCAACTGGCGCTACGCTAACGAATCCGAAGTGGCACGTGTCATCTTCGTCAACAAGCTCGACCGCATGGGCGCCGATTTTTATCGCGTTGTGGGCCAAGTGCAAAAAGTATTGGCGGCAACCCCACTGGTAATGACCCTACCTATCGGCATCGAAGACGATTTTGTCGGCGTGGTTGATGTATTGACTCAAAAAGCCTACATCTGGGACGACACCGGCCTGCCAGAAAACTACGAAGTCACCGACATTCCAGAAGATATGGTCGAAAAAGCGGCTGAGTATCGCGAGATGCTGATCGAAACCGCCGTTGAACAAGACGACGACTTGATGATGTCTTACATGGACGGCGAAGAGCCTTCCATCGATCAGATTAAAGAGTGCATTCGCAAAGGCACTCAAAACCTGAGCTTCTTCCCAACCTACTGTGGCTCGGCCTTTAAAAACAAAGGCATCCAGTTGGTGCTAGACGCGGTTGTCGATTACCTACCGTCTCCAACTCAGGTTGACCCGCAAGACCTAACCGATCCAGAAACCGGCGAGCCCACTGGCGAAAAAGCCATCGTTTCTGCCGATGAGCCACTGCGCGCGCTTGCGTTTAAAATCATGGACGACCGCTTCGGTGCCCTGACCTTTATCCGCATCTATTCCGGTAGATTGAACAAAGGCGACACCATCCTCAACTCTGCCACCGGTAAAACCGAGCGTATCGGCCGTATGGTTGAGATGCACGCCGATGAGCGCAACGAAATTTCCAGCGCCCAAGCCGGTGACATCATTGCCGTGGTCGGCATGAAGAACGTACAAACTGGTCACACCCTGTGTGATCCAAACAACGAATGTACGCTTGAGCCAATGATCTTCCCAGATCCCGTAATCTCCATCGCGGTTAAGCCAAAAGACAAGGCCGCTACCGAGAAAATGGGTATTGCTATCGGTAAATTGGTGGCAGAAGATCCATCCTTCCAGGTTGAAACCGACGAAGATTCCGGCGAAACCATCCTTAAAGGTATGGGTGAGCTTCACCTAGACATTAAAGTCGATATCCTTAAGCGTACCTACGGCGTTGAGTTGGAAGTAGGCCAGCCACAGGTTGCCTACCGCGAAACCATTACTCAGCCGATCGAAGACAGCTACACCCACAAGAAACAATCGGGTGGTTCGGGTCAATTTGGTAAGATCGACTACCGCATTCGTCCTAACGAGCCAGGCGAAGGCTTTACCTTCGAGTCCACGGTTGTGGGTGGTAACGTACCGAAAGAATTCTTCCCGGCCATCGAAAAAGGCTTTAAAGGCATGATGGACGAAGGTCCACTGGCGGGCTTCCCGGTGTTGGACGTTCACGTTGAGCTATACGATGGTGGCTACCACGCGGTTGACTCCTCGGCGGTTGCCTTCGAAATCGCCGCCAAAGGCGCTTTCCGTCAGTCTATGCCCAAAGCTGGCCCTCAGTTGATTGAACCGATCATGAAAGTGGACGTGTTCTCGCCAGAAGACAACGTGGGCGATGTAATCGGCGACCTTAACCGTCGTCGAGGCATGATCAAAGATCAGGAGCCTGGTGCTACCGGTGTTCGCATCAAAGCCGACGTACCACTGGCCGAGATGTTTGGTTACATCGGCCACTTGCGTACCATCACTTCCGGTCGCGGCCAGTTCTCCATGGAGTTCTCGCACTACCTACCGTGCCCTAACCAGGTCGCCGAGCAGGTAATTGCCGCCGAGAAAGAAAAGAAAGCAGCGAAGTAAGTTTTAACTGCTTCAAAAAACCGCCCACTCGGGCGGTTTTTTTTGGCCTTTATTCCCACCAAACTCTAACCTAGTAACCAATTGGTCTATCATTAGCACGACTGAGTGTTTTGCTCATTTTCGACTATCTCGCATTAGCCACACTCCCCGCGCCCTGTTGCGGGCAAAAAATTGCAGACTTTACGCGTTCTATCTAAACAATGATTTCGGTGACAATACCGAAACGAGAGTTACACAAAGGAATCTTCCCATGCTTAAAAAGACCATTGTTGCCCTACTTTGCTGCGCAGCCAACAGCAGCTTCGCCGCCCCACTGATTGATTTGAAGCTCGCTGTCGGCGTGTGGGATTCCTCACCAAGCGGAGACATTGGCGAATCGGTTACCGATGTCGACACACTGGATTTAGACAGCGATCAAGCCACGTTCTTTAGCATCGCCTTTGAGCACCCAGTGCCAATTTTGCCCAACTTCCGCCTTAAGCAAACCGAAGTGGAATACGACGGCGACACCGTATTGTCTGAAACTTTTACCCTGGATGAGCAAACCTTCACTGCCGAAGCCGACCTGCTTACCAATATCGACTTAAGCCACACCGACGTCACCCTGTATTGGGGCCTGCCCGAATTCTTCCTGGATGTGGACTTCGGTATTACCGGTCGCTTCTTCGACGGCGAAGCCAGTGCTCGCTCCACCGATGCCGACATTGAAGAAACTGTCGATCTGGATGTAACCGTGCCTATGCTGTTTGCCGATGCCCGCCTGGATTTGCCACTTACCGGCTTGTATGTGGGTGCGGAATTTAACGGTTTGTCGGTAGGTGATAACTCCATCATCGACTACAACGCCCGCGTAGGTTACTCCACCGACATCATCCCATTCTTGGCCGATTTGGATTTTGAATTGGGCTACCGCAATTTCACCATCGAGCTCGACGAAGACGACATTCAAACGGACGTTACCTTCGACGGTCCTTACGCGCAGCTAATGATCGCGTTCTAAACCTCTAATTGGGCGGGCCAAGGCTCGCCCAATTTTAAATTTCCCGCCGCCAATCCTCTTCCATACTGATACTGTTAGGTGCATTGCCTTTATGCACACTACCGCCACGCAAATAGTGCTTATTCCGCACAAGGTAATGCCAGAGACAGCCCGCCGCACTGAATTGAGCACTTCACACTTTTGAGCAAACAAAAATGCTCTGTTCCAATTTCTGCAAAGACCTATTCAAAATATCAAAACAATTGAGGCGCCAAATTCCTGCTATGCTAATAGATTCCTGTAGTAAAACATGGAGCGGTACGCATGGATTCTCTGCTGTTAATAACCTCGTCCATTCACGGTGCCAATGGCCACTCTACTCGGCTGGCCGGACAGCTGGCGCAGAGACTGGCTAGCGAACACTCACTCACAGTGTGCACCCGCAATTTAACCAAAGACAATCTGCCCCACCTTTCAGAAGAAGAAGTGCAAGCCTGGCAAATACCCAAACTTAAGCGATCCAGCAAGCAGGATCGCTTAGCGCGCTTGTCTGATCAATTGATCGATGAGTTGCAAAGCGCCCGGGAAGTGGTAGTGGCCATGCCGATGTACAACTTTGGTGTTCCCAGCACGTTTAAATCTTGGATTGATCGCGTCAGCCGGGCCGGTGTAACTTTTAAGTATTCCAACGAGGGCCCCACCGGTTTACTCGACAACAAACCGGTGCACGTGGTGTGCACTCGTGGCGGCTTTTACGAAGGTGGCCAGGATGATTTTCAAACCCCATACTTACAAAAAGTATTTGCGTTTTTGGGGCTCGAAGACCTGCGCTTCATTTACGCGGAAGGATTAAATACCGAAAATAAGGTCAATTGTTTGAACAAAGCACAATTGGCAATCAGCCAATTTGGCTAGCAATTAAACAAACAACAAAGCTCGTTTAGACCCGCTTTCGACGTTGTCATTTAGCTCAACTCGGCTGGTCGATGGGGTTCGCTTAACCTCCGTATTCACGTAACTCAGGAATACAGACTGCAAGACTTAAAACGACGAGCATGACCAGAATCTTAATGCCAAGCTCGCCAACCGACTGCTGCCAAACTTTTTTTGCCCCATCTAAATTACCCCACTCACCCGGTAGATCATCATCCAGAGTGAGTAGATGACCCAGAGCCACCCACACGGAAATCCCACAAATTGTAAAAATATAGGGTATGGAAGCAAATATCGATAAAACCAAAATCGAAGCCAAAACGAATAAAACAAAGACCACTATGCGCTTATTGTTGTTGATTTTTATTTCACCCATTTCGAACCGTTCAGCGAGTGCAGACTACTAACTTGGCACTTTGAATAGTTGATTTTTACGCAAATGCCCGTATTTTAGCTGCTCTGTCCTAGCAAAACCGCGAGCCACTGCCTTCATGCAGACTGTTAATATAACTTGTCCCCACTGTGCTGCCACCAATCGAATTCCCCAACAACGCCTCAGCGACAATCCCATTTGCGGGCGATGCAAAGCCAAACTGTTTGTCGGCTCAGCGATGACGCTGGATGCCGGCAATGCCAGCACAGTGCTGCAAAACAATCAAACCCCCATTGTGGTGGATTGCTGGGCACCCTGGTGCGGGCCGTGCCAAAGCTTCGCGCCGATTTTTGAGCAAGCCGCCCAGGAACTCGAACCCACCATTCGGCTCGCCAAACTCGACACCGAAGCCAATCCGCAATTGGCCGGCCAGTGGCAGATTCGATCTATTCCAACTCTATTGCTGTTTAACAACAACCGCGAGCAGGCCCGAATTTCCGGCGCATTGAGCTTGCCTCAATTTAAGCAATGGCTGCTGCAGCAAGGTATTCGATAAGGGTTTGCCCGCTACTTGCCCCAGCCACTAAACGTTAAGCAACAAATACTCCCGCTCCCAGGAGCTGATTACCTGGAAAAAGGTTTCGTATTCTTTAAATTTAATCGCTATGTAAGCGCGCACAAATTGCTCACCTAAAATCTCGCACAACTCTTGGGATTCGCTCAATAACGTCATGGAAGCTTCCAGCGTTTTCGGCAGATTAGACTCCAAGAGATAGGCATTGCCCATAACGGGTTCTTCAGGTTGCAGCTCGTGCTTCATCCCCAAAAAGCCGCACGCCAAGCTTGCGGCAATCGCCAAATAGGGATTGACGTCCGAGCCAGCAAAGCGCGACTCGACGCGGGTCGACTCCGGATTGGACACAGGCACACGCAACCCTGCCGTGCGGTTATCGTAGCCCCAATGGGTGTTGTTGGGCGCAGCATCGCCAAATACTATGCGGCGATAGGAATTGACGTTGGGGGCGTAAAACAGCATCGCTGCCGGCGTGTATTGCTGCAATCCCCCCAAAAAGTGTTTAAAGCGATTCGACAAACCACCATGGCCATCGTTGAAAATATTTTTGCCGGTTTGCACGTCCGTTAACGACTGATGAATGTGCATGGAGCTGCCCGGCTCGTTTTGCATGGGCTTGGCCAAAAAGGTCGCGTACACCTCGTGGCGCAAGGCCACCTCTCGAATGGTGCGTTTAAATAAAAACACTTGATCGGCCCGCGACAACGGATCGCCGTGCTCAAAGTTAATTTCCATCTGCGCCGCGCCGGATTCGTGAATTAACGTATCCACGTCCAATTCCATGGCTTCACAAAAGTCGTACATTTCCTCAAACAAAGGATCGAATTCGTTGACGGCATCAATGGAGTAGGATTGGCGCGCCCGCTCCGGTCGACCGGATCGACCCACGGGCGGCTGGAGTGGAAAATCGGCATCGGTGTTTTTTTGCACCAGATAAAATTCCAACTCTGGGGCGACCACCGGTTGAAGTCCAGCTTCTTCGTAGAGCGCCAGCACACGCTTTAAAACATTTCGCGGCGCTAAGGCGTGTGGGTTGCCCTTGGCATCGTAGCAATCGTGAATAATCTGCGCGGTGGGCTCATCCACCCAGGGCACCAAACGAGTGGTGGTAGGCTCGGGCTTTAAGTACAGGTCGATGTCGGCCGGATGGATTAAATCGGCGATGGCTTCGTCGTCGGGCCAGTCGCCAGTGACCGTTTGAATAAAAATGGCTTCGGGTAAACGTGTGGTTTCGCTGCCCAAATATTTGCTGGCCGGGAGAATTTTGCCTCGGGCGTTGCCGGTCATATCGGGCACCAGCGCTTCAATTTCGGTAATGCCGTTGGTTTTTATCCACTCTTTTAATTGTTGTTCGTCGTTGATCATAGAATGTCCGATGGGCTTAGGGGCTGTTGGTTTTGGATTGTCGGTAATGCTCAACCTGTTGTTTAAACCACAAAAAAATCTGCTGATAAAAATCGTTTTCGAGCACCCGCCACTCGGGGTGCCATTGCACGGCCAACACCGGTTGATCGGGCAAGGAGAAAGCCTCCACCAATCCATCTGGGGCCACGGCTTCAATGCGCAGATTGGGGGCCAGCTCGTTGGCTCCCTGGCCGTGCAGAGAGTTAATCATTACCTCCGATTCCGGCCAAATGCCGGATAACACACCGCCGGGTTGAATCTGCACCGGGTGACTCAAACCGTACTGTTCATCCACCGTGAGCGTTTTGTCCTCGCGATGATCGTGGTAATCCCCGGTATCGTGCACCGCCTGATGCAAACTGCCGCCCAAGGCCACGTTGATTTCCTGAAAGCCCCGGCAAATACCCAGCACCGGCATATTTCGCTCAACGGCCAAGCGCACCAGCCCGAGAGTTAACTCATCGCGCGCCGGATCCCAAAGGCTGTCTTGCAAACTGGTGGGATGATCGTAATGGTGCGGCTCGATATTAGAGTAGCTGCCGGTAAGCACTAGGCCATCGATATCATCCAAAAATCGGCTGTGATCAATTTTGTGGCTGATGGCCGGAATCAGCACCGGCATGGCCTCAACCACATCAACGACGGCGTTCAGATATTTTTCGCCCACACAGTGATACTGATGCAATCCCACCTGTTTTCGACACGCGGGCAAGCCGACTTTAATAAACACAGATACCGTTCCTCCAAATTAAGGGATTGTGGGTTGCCGGTAAAAAGCTAAAAACCCACAGCAACATACAATCTTTTAGCCGGAAAAATCCAGCGGGTTTATACTGCGATCGACAAAACCCAGCAGCCAAATTGCGCCACCTCACAGGGCTTATCGACAATATTGTTATGAACGATTTCCACGATTCTTGGTACTACGCCAGTCGCAATCAACACGCCGGCTTTCCGATCTTGCAAGGGAGTCTATCCACCGATGTGTGCGTAGTTGGCGGCGGAATCACCGGCCTATCGACGGCCTTGCACCTGCGCCAAAAAGGTTACAGTGTGACGCTGTTGGAAAGCCAGAACATCGGCTTTGGAGCCAGTGGTCGCAGTGGTGGACAAATTTTGTTTGGCTTTGGCTGCGAGCAGCCGGTAATCGAACAATTAATTGGCCAGCACAACGCTCAGATCGTGTGGCAGGCAGGCCTGGCCGGCGTTGAGCTCGTTAAAAGCCTCATCCTCGAACATCGTATCGACTGCGACTTCCAATCCGGCCACGCTCACGCGGCCACCAAACCAAGGCTGGCCAAGGAGCTACTGCACTGGGCCGACCAACTCCGCACAACCTATTACTACGACTCGCTCACCCTCTGGGATTGCCAGCAGATGCGCCAACAAGTGCGCTCACCGCGCTACTGCGCAGGGCTTTACGACAGCAACAGCGGTCACCTGCATCCGCTCAACTACACCCTGGGGCTGGCCCGCGCTGCCAGTGAGCTAGGTGTGCAAATTTATGAGCAATCGGCTGCCCTAACCATTGATCACGGCAACCCTGCCACCGTCATTACCGCCGAAGGCCGCGTTAGTGCAAAATTTTTAGTGCTTGCCGGCAACGCTTACCTTAACGTAAAAAAACTGCCGCAAACACGAAAAATCATGCCCGTGGGGACTTACATCGCTGCAACCGAACCGCTCGGGCAAGAAGTTGCACAAAAGTTGATTCCACAGAACATCGCCGTGGCCGACACCAATTTTGTCTTGGATTACTTTCGCTTGTCGCAAGATCACAGGCTTCTGTTTGGCGGTAAAGTCTCCTACTCCGCCAAAGCGCCACGACAGCTAAAAGCCACCATGCAGCGGCAAATGCTCAAGGTGTTTCCGCAGTTGCGAAACACCGCCATCGACTTCGTTTGGGGAGGCAACGTGGCCATTACCGCGAACCGAGCACCCCACTTTGGCCGCTTAAACCCCAACATCTACTTTGCCCAAGGCTACTCCGGCCATGGTATGGCGGCGGCGGGATTAGCCGGCCGATTGATGGCCGATGCTATTGATGGCGACGCCAGCACCTTTGACGTTTTTACCCGCATTCCCCACCGCGCATTCCCCGGCGGCACCTGGTTAAAAACCCCCGCCCTAGTGTTGGCCATGACTTGGTTCCGGCTTAAAGATTTGCTTCCTTAGAACTGTTTGATGCAGACATTTTGGTTTTCTTCTTACCATTTGGCACACAAAGTTAACATAGATCTAAAATTTAATAATTTAAGTACAAAAATTATTGACAGGTCAGTACATATTATGAAAACTTGTTCAAAATTAATCAGCAGGCGCACAACGATTCTTCACTAAGAATATTGTTTACAAGCAGCGACACCATAACCCGGTGCAGTTAATGGATTGGTAGGAGACATATCACCAACCTGCGTCCTTTAACTTGTGAGTAAAAGCGCTTAGGCAAAAATTAATTAATTTAATAAAGTAAAACAGCAAAGACAAAATTGTACTTGTTGGTTTTACCGCTTGGGGCAAATAGATTAGGGCTTGGGTCTAGGGTGACCGCCAAAATCTCTGCGCAGCTTTAGGTCGAAACACGATAAATTTTAAAAATTACAACTTTTAAAATAGCGTTATACAAAAAATATTTACAGAAACAAAGATTTACAGAAACAAAAAATTAATAAAAGTTTTAAAAACTGCGTTGGATTTTTTGCGCTGCACGCTCACAAAGCAACAGAGCGAATAAAAAACTTAAAAAAGCAAAAATAGTCAACAAGAAAAAATAAAACTAATAAAAATATAAAAAATCAAAGACAGTTAACAGAAAAATTAAAATCGATTAGCAGGGAGGCGATCTCATACAGCGTTGCAGTGTGCGGTACAACGCGAAGTAACCTCCCCCCCCTAATTCACAACCATTACCAACTTGGCAGCAGCGTTGCCGGTTAGTTTTATAAAAAAGCCCTGAACCCTTAAATTAACTTTAGACAATAAGCATTAATTCCGATGATGTTACAAACACCTGAAAAATTGCCTATCTTGTTGTTAAGCGCCCGCACTAGCCTTTTACCTCAGTTGCGAGCTACTTTAAACCACCACAGCATCACCGAGCAGCAGTGGCGTATTTTGGATACGTTAAAAAAACATCCAGGCTGTTGTTCATTCGAGCTGGCTCAATTAACCTGCATTTTAAGCCCCAGTCTTTCCAATTTAATTGCCAAATTGGAAAATCAGGGTTTAGTCAGTCGCTGGCAAAACGACAGCGATCAACGCAGCAAACACATCGCCTTAACCTCAAAAGGCGAAAACCTTTACGATACTATTTTTTCCAGCTTAGAGACTCGCTACTATCGCCAGCTCAACGAGTGTTTGGACGAAAGCGATATGAGCACATTGATCTCTTTGCTGCATAAAATTATCGATAACCAACAAGCGCCTTCGGTTGCCCAATAACACCCAGCTTTTTTGAAGTGCAAAACGCAATAAACCGACGGTTAATGTTGTCGGTTTATTACGCTTTAGATGTACTTAACAGGCAGACTGGGCGTATCGGCAAACCAGCTAGCGATAGACTCGCGCAAACTGAGCTTTTAAATAATCCGTTTCAGTAATGGCGGGATGAATTGGGTGATCCGGACCCTGTCCCCCTTGATGGAATATTTGCAGGTTGCGATCTAAGTGACGAGATGAGGCGCGTAGCAGTTCGGTGAGGCGTTCGCGCGGCAAGTGCATGGAGCAGGAGGCGGAAACCAAGAGTCCGTCTTTGCTCAATAAACGCATGGCCAGTTCGTTGCAATGATAGTAGGCGGCTTCGCCGGATTTTTGGTCTTTTTTGCGTTTGATAAAAGCCGGCGGATCCATCACCACCACATCGAAACGCTCGCCGTCTTCAATCAGCGCTTTTAACGCTTGCTGGGCTTTGCCTTCTATGGCGGCGACCTTATCGGCCACGCCATTGTGCGCGGCATTGGCAATGAGCGTATCCAGCGCGAACGCCGAGGCATCCAAACAAAACACATCGCTGGCACCGGCTACAGCGGCTTGTATCCCCCAACCACCAATGTACGAAAATACATCCAGCACGCGCTTGTCTTTCACCAAATGTTGCAGGTAACGGCGATTTTCCCGGTGATCGTAAAACCAGCCCGTTTTTTGCCCGTCTTTTAAAGGCGCAAGAAAGGTAACTTGGTTTTCGATTAACTCTACGTAATCGGGCACCTCACCCACCGAAAAAACCTCGCTACCGAGTCCTTCCAGTTCCCGCGCACCGTGGTCATTTTTAAATAAAATGCCCTTGGGGTTTAAGCATTGAGTCAATGCCTCGGCGATTTCTTGCTTTACCCGCTCCATGCCAGCACTGGCGATTTGCACCACCAAATAGTCGCCAAAGCGATCGATGACCAAACCGGGCAATAAATCGGAATCGCCGTACACCAGTCGATAACAAGGCTCGGCAAACAGCGCTTGGCGAAGACTCAACGCTTGATTAATACGATGCACTAGCAGGGATTTGGTTAACGGGTGGCGAACATCCCGGCTCACCAGTCGCGCGCACAATAAGCCATTGGGATTAACCGTGGCCACACCCAGACTTTTGCCTTTATCGCCCAGCACTTCGACCTGCTGACCGGACTCAAACAGTTTAAGCGGTGTGGCTTGAGTGTTGACCTCGTTGGAGTAAATCCAAAGGTGGCCTTTTTTAAGCCGACGATCGGCTTTGTCTTTTAGTTGTAGGGGCGCAAGCTCGGCCATGGCATTTCTCGGGGGCCTGCGGCTGAACGAACTAACCCGCCCGCTCAGCAATGTCGAGCGGGCGGGTTAACGGGGCAGGTTATTAGGGTTAAGTAAAAAAGAACGGTGCGACAGGCAATTATTACTCGCCTTCCGATTCCATAGCCGCCTTGTAGCCATCCATGTCTAGTGCGTCGTCCAATTCGGTGAGATCGGTGGGCTTAACGCGGTAAAACCAGCCTTCATCGTACGGTGACTCATTGACGGTTTCTGGAGCGTCTTCCAAGGCTTCGTTAATGGCGATCACTTCACCGCTGATGGGCGAAAAAATATCGGAAGCGGCCTTAACCGATTCCACCACACCGGCTTCCTCGCCCACATTCACCTTGCTGCCCACTTCGGGGGTTTCTACGTACACCACATCACCCAAACTTTCCTGAGCGTGGTCGGTAATACCCACGGTTACGGTACCGTCTTCTTCTACACGAGCCCATTCGTGGGAAGGTAGGTATTTTAGTTCGCTGCGTAATTCGCTCATTCTTGGTTCCTCTAAATCCTGTGCATTTACCCGATCCGGTTTTTCGGGCCGCCCACGCGTTACTCAAACCGCGTATTAGAATGTATAAATACGGTTGCAGTAAAGACCCCAATACAATCTTAGTTATTGTTGGCGAGATTGAAACTGCCGAAAGAAAACCAAAATTAGCGATTCTGCCGGCTTTGACGGATCATCAAAATTACGGGAATCAGACTCACGGCCACCAGAGTAACTGCCGGTAACGCCGCCTGCTGCCACTGCCCTTCGGCGGTCATTTCATAGATGCGCACGGCTAGCGTGTCCCAACCAAAGGGTCTGAGCAACAGTGTGGCCGGCATTTCTTTGAGTGTGTCTACCAACACCAACAAGCCGGCGGTGAGCAGCCCCGGCTGCAACAGTGGCAGATACACACGCGTTAAAATCCGCCAACGGCCCACCCCCATCGACTGGGCCACCTCCTGGTAGGTTGGGCGAATGCTCTCCAAGCTCGACTGCACCGGCCCCAGGGCCACCGAATAAAATCGAATAACATAGGCCAACACCAATGCGAGCAAGCTGCCCACCAAAATTTGGCCAACCCCCAATCGACTGGCCAGCGGAGCCAGCAGATGGTTATCGATTAGAGCAAACACCAATAAAATACCCACCGCCAACACCGAACCCGGCAGCGCGTAACCGGTACTGGCCACCCGCGCCCAAAAGCCCAGCGACTTAGAGTGACTTTGGCGCTGACCGTAGGCCGCCAACAAGGCCAGCACAACGGCCACAAAGGCTGCGGTAAATGCAAGTACCAGGGAATTTTTCACGAACGACCAATAGCGCGCATTAAAATCCTGCAGATGATTGATGGACCAAACAACCAACTGAATTAACGGAATGGCAAAGGCAATGGCGAAGACCAACAAGCAAAATCCGCACGCCGCCGCCGCACGCCAACCGCTTAAGGTGTAGCGGCTGGCCGCGCTGGTACGCAAGCTTTGACTACTGCGACCGCGGCGGGCGGACTTTTCGAGCCACAGAGCCGATAACACCACCAATAACAGCAACGAGGCCAACTGCGCCGCCGCCGATAAACTGTAAAAACCAAACCAGGCTTTGTAGATGGCGGTAGTAAAGGTATCGAAGTTAAACACCGATACCGCACCAAAATCGGCGAGGGTCTCCATTAACGCCAAGGCCATTCCGGCGGCTATGGCCGGCCTAGCCATGGGCAGAGCCACCCGCCAAAAGCCACGCCAAGGACTCACCCCCAGCACACGCGCCGCATCCATTAATTCGCGGCCCTGACTTAAAAATGCACTGCGAGCCAGCATGTACACGTACGGGTACAACACCAGCGCCATCACCGCAATCACCCCTGCAGGCGAGCGCACATCACCAAAGCCTTCGGTGAGCCCCCAAGTATCGCGCAGCCAGGTATTGACTGGGCCGGCGTAATCGAACAAGCCTAAAAACACGAACGCCAGCACATACGGAGGAATGGCCAGCGGCAACATCAGCCCCCAATCGAGCCAGCGACGACCGGGAAACTCACAGGCCGAAACCAACCAAGCCAAGCTTACACCCAGTAGGCTTACCATCAGCCCCACGCCCACCAGGAGCATCAGCGTGTTTTGCAGCAGTCGCGCCAGTTGCGTGTCGAGCAGGTGCGCCCAAATATCCGGTTGTGGATCGAACCAAGAAAACACCAGCACCGACAGCGGCAGCAACACCAGCGCGGCCACCGCGTAGGTGGGCAGTCGCCAGCCCCAGTTGCGCGGCAAACGCCATCGAGTGTGGGCTTGGGCAGGCAATAGTGGCGATTCAGCAGCGGTCAATTACTGGTATCCCACACGATCCATTAGTTTGATGGCCGCGGCCTGCAAACGACCAGCCGACTCCACATTGATGTCGTCGGCTTTAAATTCGCCCCAAGATTGCACCTCGTCTGAGGCCTCCACTGCAGGATTCACCGGGTACTCCTGATTAACCTTGGCAAACAGGTACTGCGCCTGGGCTTGGCTCAACCATTCCAACAGCGCTAACGCCGCTTCAGGGTTTTTAGCGTGTTTGGTTACACCTGCACCGGAAACATTAATGTGCACGCCGCGCCCCTGCTGGTTAGGCCAGTGGATGGCGAGATTAATATCCGGCTGCTCGCGTTTTAAGCGCCCAAAGTAGTAACTGTTCACGATGGTGGCGTCGCATTGACCGGCGGCGACGGCTTCCATGGCGCGCATATCATTGGAGTAGGGCGCGGTCGCCAGGTTTTTTACCCAACCCGACACCACACGCTCGGTTTCGGCCTCGCCCAAGGAGTTGATCATGGTGGCCACCAGTGATTGGTTATACACCTTTTTGGCCGTGCGCAAACACAACCGGCCAGCCCAAGACTCATCGGCCAGCGCCTCGTAGGTGGTCAGCTCGTCCGCTTGTACGCGATCGGTGGCGTAAACGATGGTGCGCGCTCTCAGCGATAACCCGAACCAATCGTTTTGGCTCGAACGCAATGACGATGGAATGTTTTTGGCAAGTAACTCAGAGTCCACCGATGCCAGCACACCTTCTTGCGAGGCTTGCCACAAATAACCCGCATCGACGGTGATGAACAAATCGGCGGGCGAATTGGCGCCCTCTGCTTTTAAGCGAGCCAACAGTGGCCCGGCGCCGTCGGTAATGTAGCGAATGGTCCCGCCGTTTTCT